>NZ_JAWRYM010000271.1:0-316 GCF_046534555.1 Bacillus sp. SIMBA_074
TAACCAACTCCCGTACTAATCGCTTCAATGTTTGGTTTTTTCGTTTATAGATGATGATTTCTTTTGCATCACCAGCGACAAACATACCAAGTCCTCGCTTTTTATACAGGATATTTTCGTCCACCAGAAGATTGAGGCCCTTTGCTGCAGTTGCAGGATTGATCGTATACATTTCAGCTAATTGGTATTGTGAGTACACCTTTTCGTCACTTTCAAAATGGCCATTTAAAATTTCCGATTCAATCCAATCTGCAATTTGCACATAAATAGGCTTAGTACTATCCGTATTTAGAATTGTTTCCGCCTCCTTCAGATG
>NZ_JAWRYM010000272.1:0-316 GCF_046534555.1 Bacillus sp. SIMBA_074
GTCTGTGAAAGTGGATGAACCGGGGGGACGACGACAATCATCTCGTCATTCATGAAGGGTCTGACATCGATATCTTTATAATCCGTTTCCCCTTCTATCAAGCCTATATCAAGCTTATTCGAACGTATTCCTTGTATGACTTCATTAGAATTCGAGATGATTATTTGTATGTCCACCATCGGATATTGAGCCGCAAATTCTGCTAAAACTTTTGGAAGGTAGTATTCCCCTATCGTGAAGCTTGCACCTATTTTCATCGTTCCGCTAACCACGTTATTAAATTCATTTATTTCTCTTATTGCTGTCTCATAATGAT
>NZ_JAWRYM010000273.1:0-316 GCF_046534555.1 Bacillus sp. SIMBA_074
GGGGGTGTTTTCTGTCATGCTTCTTCTCTTTTATATAGTTCGCCAGGCAATTCTCGCAACAGAGGCAGCTCGTTTCCCTGCATATGGCTCATGACCAAGCGATGGACTGGACGAGTCATCGCAACATAGAGCAGCTTTGCATCCCATTCGTTATCCAGATACGAATTCACGTCCACAATAAAAACGACATCAAACTGCAAGCCTTTGGTCAAATACGCCGGCATCACAGTGACTCCGCCCGGAAACTGATTGTCTTTGCTACTGAGCAAGGTCAGTTCAGGAATCGTTTCCTGTAAGCTTTTAAACAGTTTCTTAC
>NZ_JAWRYM010000274.1:0-316 GCF_046534555.1 Bacillus sp. SIMBA_074
CGCCATGAGGGCGTGGGATGACGTGTACAGATACGAGTTCGCCCACTTTTTCGGCAGCAGCGGCACCTGCGTCCGTGGAAGCTTTTACTGCACCTACATCACCGCGAACCATTACTGTGACGAGACCGCCACCTACGTGTACTTTACCAATCAGTTTTACGTTTGCTGCTTTTACCATTGCGTCAGCAGCTTCTACCGCTCCTACCAAACCTTTTGTTTCTACCATTCCCAATGCGGACATTTCTCCAGCCATGATTCATTTCCTCCTTAAATGTATGGACATTTTTTTAGTAGTTAATGCTGCTATTAAGAAAAC
>NZ_JAWRYM010000275.1:0-316 GCF_046534555.1 Bacillus sp. SIMBA_074
GTCTAGACGTGGAGGCGCGGCGATCCTCACTTCCGCCGCGCCTCCCCGCGCTTCGACGGAGGGCAGCGCGCAGGATGAGCCGCCGACCGGTTCTGACCCCTCGACCACGTGCCCCGGCCGGGGGCCATGGAGCTCGATCCAGGGTGAAGCGAGGGTGAAAACCGACCGCGGAGACCCAGTGGCCCGCTAACCTCGGCCCCGGAGGCGCGATCGGTCTCGCAACGGGTCGCGCTTCATCGACGCAGGATGAAGGGGATGCCGCTGTGTCTGCATATCGGGAAGAACGCGCCCACCGGACTGGTCTGAGGATGGGCTC
>NZ_JAWRYM010000053.1:0-16869 GCF_046534555.1 Bacillus sp. SIMBA_074
TCTTTTGAAGAAAATTTAGCCATAAAAAATGCACCTCCAATTGTTAGACCGTGTCTAACAATTGGGGTGCACTTCATTAAAAGCCACGATTTTTTTATTTGCTTAAGAACTGGTACTGGAAAATTTATTGGTAGCGGTAATAATATACATATACCGATAAGTTCACTTTACTGCTTCTTTAAAAACAAAATGCTCTTTAAATTTTCTAGATTCAACTTTTTGACCGTTTCTCATGGAGCGGAAAGGATGTTCTTGCCACGTAATGATCACGTCAACCTTATCTGATTTTGTAGAAACTGGAAAATTAGCGTGTTCAAATCCAGTTTTTCCGCCCGCTAAACGACTTTCTTTTAGGGAAAAGAGTTCATATTTTGTTTTCATATTTGGTTCATTCCGAAAAACTTCAACTTGTACATTATACACTTCACTTTTCCCAAGATTTTTTACAGAGAAATGATATGTTTGAAATGCACCTTTTTTTGGTTGTAACAATTTTTCACTCGTTCTTTTTACTTCATCAATATTTACTTGCCATTGATCAGAATTTTGAGAGATTGGTAAAGATTTTGGTGAATAGGCATATGCTTCATTAACTACAACTAAGCATAATAGTAGGAGAAAGAAACTAATTGTTTTTTTCATATGTACACCTCCGATAAAACTTTAATAATAATATGCGTGGGAAACGTGTGATTTATGTAATAAAATGGAAAAAAGTTCGATTGAAAGAATTTGAGAAGGATAAAACATTTCTAAGCTGTCAAATGATAATTGTATAGAGTTCAATGTTCATGTTACATATCTTTAGAAGGGGTCTGGTTAGTGAGAAATCGCAATATTTTTCTAAAAGGGCTTGCGTTTTATAAAGTAAAGAGATAGAATACTCTGTAAATATAAAAAGTGATGATTAGGAAAAGTACATGATGCAGGGGTCTACAGAGAGCAATCGGTTGCTGGGAAGATTGCGATACCGCATGATGGAAAGACACCTGTGAGTGTTGCTTTGAACGTGATAATTAGTAAAAGCAAACGGTACCTACCGTTATCAGGGCTAAGATGGTCATTATGACAATTTGGGTGGTACCGCGGAAAAATCCGTCCCTATTTATAGGGGCGGATTTTTGTATTCTTTGAAAGGAGGTGAGTGACCGTGGATGATGACGATGACAACAATAATGTAAATAAAAATAAAACTATTGGAGGGAAATGTAATGGATCAAATAATGAAGCGTTCACTCACACGAGAATGTACGGAACATGGCGGGAAGGTTGTATTACTACAAGGATGGGTAAAAAAGATTCGTCATCTAGGGAATGTTAGTTTTTTATTATTAAGGGACCGAACGGGAGTTATTCAATGTGTATTAGAAAACGAGTTAGCCGGATACAAAGTTGATGTTGAAAGTGTGGTCCAAATAATTGGAGAAATAGTAGAGACACCGAAAACAGAATTAGGTGTTGAAATACTTGCACATGAAGTGAAAGTATTAAATGGAGCAGAATCACTCCCATTTGAAATAAATAAAAAAAAGTTACAAGTTGGCCTAGATCAATTATTGAATGAGCGAGTATTATCGTTAAGACATGAGCGAATCGCGGCGATATTTAAAGTGAAATCTATACTCGTTCAGAGCTTTAGTGAATTTCTGATAGAGAACGATTTCACACGTATATTTACTCCGAAAATTGTTTCGCAGGGGGCAGAAGGAGGCGCGAATGTTTTTAAACTTCCATATTTCCAAAAAGAAGCGTATTTAGCTCAATCACCACAGTTTTATAAACAAATGATGGTAGCCGGAGGACTCGAACGTGTTTTTGAAATTGCTCCTGTGTACCGGGCTGAACATCATAACTCTTCAAGACATTTAAATGAATATATATCGTTAGATGTAGAACTTGGATTTATTCATGATTTTCATGAAGTAATGCAATTAGAAACGGATGTTTTACGATATATGTTTCAACAAGTAGCAAAAAACTGTGAAAAAGAATTACAACTACTACAAATAGAAGTACCTGTCATTACAGAAATTCCTAAAATCACATTGGCAGAAGCGCAAGAAATTTTGAAAATGAAGTATCGGAAAGAATCTCCTGAAGGGTATTTAGATACAGAAGGTGAAAAGTTACTAGGGAAATATGTGAAAGAAACATATAATAGTGAATTTGTATTCATTACACATTATCCGAAAGAAGCGAGACCGATGTATACGATACCGAATAAAGAAAATCCAACTATTACTGATTCATTCGATTTATTATATAAAGGATTAGAAATTACATCAGGTGCACAGCGAATTCATAACTATGACATGTTACTTGCTTCTTTTAATGAAAAAGGATTACATCCAGAGAAATTTCAATCTTATTTAAATACATTCCGATACGGTTGTCCACCACATGGTGGTTTTGGGATAGGATTAGAAAGGGTTGTATATAAACTTTTAGAATTAACAAACGTCCGAGAGGCGAGTGCTTTTCCGAGAGATTGTACACGTCTTATACCATAAAAAAGCATCTTCGCGATTATCGCGAAGATGCTTTTTTACTGTTCTTTCATTTTTACATTGAAAGAACAGTAAAAATCCTTTTCGACAAAAAAATAATATATCCCTTGACAGTTATAAATATAACCGATATACTTCATATTAATTTCAAAAGAAAATATATTCTAAATATTAAAATGTGTTGAATAGGAGTAGTAAGGTCATGTATTTGTGCAGAGAGCTATGGGTTGGTGCGACATAGTCAAATGACATCCTGAACTCGCCTAGGAGCAGTAAGGTGGAACGGAATTACATTCTTAGTAAATCTTAACGGTTAACCTTCGATATTAGGTTTGTAATCAAACGATTACTACTAAGGTGGATTCATAATGGAATCAATAAGGGTGGTACCGCGTTAAGTAAATGGCTTAGCGTCTCTTTATATAGAGACGTTGGGCCATTTTTTATTTTATAGAAAAAGAAATGGAGGGTTTATTTGGATAGGTTTATAAAATTTATTTATTTATATAAAGAGATTTAATTAGGAGGAAAATAAGATGAAACAGACGGAGCAATGGACTTCGAAATTAGGTTTTATAATGGCAGCAGCAGGATCAGCAATTGGACTTGGCGCAATATGGAAATTTCCTTATATCGCTGGGAAGAGCGGGGGAGGAGCATTCTTTTTAATTTTTATATTATTTACTGTATTAATTGGATTACCGCTACTTATAGCTGAATTTATGATTGGACGCAGTACACAGAAACAAGCAGTTGGAGCATTTAAAAGTATCGCACCAAATACAGGATGGCACTGGATTGGACGTCTTGGCGTTGGAACTTGTTTTATATTACTTTCATTTTATAGTGTTGTAGGTGGATGGGTACTAATTTATTTATTCAGAGGAGTAACTGGACAACTTATTACTCCGGGACAAAATTACGGTTCGTTATTTACTGAAACAATTGGAAATCCGCTTTGGGCTATTACTGGACATTTCGCTTTTATGTTCATTACGATATGGGTTGTATCAAAAGGTGTACAAAATGGAATTGAAAAAGCAAGTAAATATATGCTACCAGCATTGTTCGTTTTATTTGTCGCTCTTATTATTCGTTCATTAACACTGGATAATGCGATGCAAGGCGTGAAGTTTTTCTTACAACCAGATTTCTCGAAGATTACTTCAGAAAGTATTTTATTCGCAATGGGCCAATCATTCTTTGCGATTAGTATAGGGATTTCGATTATGGTTACGTATAGCTCGTATTTAAATAAAAAAGAAAGTTTACCAAAATCAGCAGTTACGATTGTCGGATTGAATTTATTCGTTTCTTTATTTGCAGGTCTTGCTATATTTCCAGCAGTATTTTCATTAGGAATGGAGCCGACAGAGGGGCCGGGCTTACTATTTATTGTATTGCCATCTGTATTTAGCCAAATTCCATTCGGAGGATTGTTCTTAACTGTATTTCTTGCGCTATTTACATTTGCCACATTAACCTCGGCATTTTCTCTACTAGAGACGGTTGTTTCAGCATTAGCAAATGGTGAACAAGAAAGAAGAGCTAAACTATCATGGATCATTGGGTTCTGCATTTTCCTAGCAGGTATACCATCTGCCTTATCATTTGGAGTATGGAGTGATATTACGATTTTTGGGAAGAATATTTTTGATGCAGTAGACTTCTTATCTAGTAATATATTAATGCCGCTGGGAGCATTATTTATTAGTATTTTCGTATCATTCAAGATGGAAAAGAAAGTGTTAGAAGCTGAATTTTTTGTAGGTGGAAATTACGGAAAGATAGTATTTACTATCTGGGCATTTTTACTTCGATTTGTAGCACCACTTGCGATAGTTATCGTATTTTTAAATGTAATAGGGATTATTTAAGTTTAAATGTTATAATATTCAGCAAAAAAGAAGGTGATGATAATAAAAACAAATTTGATTGAAGTTGGGAAATATATGAACATTAGAGGGAAAAAGCTATACGTTGAAACACATGGAAGTCCTAAAAAAAAACAGTATTATTTTTACACGGTGGTCCAGGTGAAAGCTGTTATGATTTTTCATTTCATCAAGCGGAACGATTAAAAGATTCCTTATATGTAATTATGATAGATCAAAGAGGGGTTTGTCGGTCAGAAGTAATTACCGAAGAAGAAACTTTTGGACTATGTGATTTAATTGAAGACTGTGAAGAACTAAGAAAAGTATTACAAATTGAGAAATGGTCTGTAATTGGACATTCTTTCGGTGGATATTTAGCGTTGTTATATGCGTCGATGTATCCAAATTCAATAGAGAAAGTAATATTTGAAGGTCCGACTTTCGATTTTGCATTAACAAGTAGGGCCTTACTACAAAAGACAGGAACTTTATTAAAAAAGTATGGAAAAGAATTAGTGGCAGAAGACTGCTTTGCTTATTTATCTAATAATGCTAGTTCAGAAGAGTTGTTAGAAGCTTATATAAGAGTAAGCGCTGAATTAGAAGAAAAAAGAATGGAGATTTACAATTATAAGGAAGATGAGACAGACGATAGTTTATATAGTGATGAAGTGTGGGAAGTATTTTCAAATCGTTCCAAAATCCATTTTGATAGATTAAAATCAGAGGGAGCATGTCATACGTCATTATTATCTAAAATAAAAGATATACAAAATCCAATGTTATTAATTGTAGGAAAACATGATGTAGTAACGTGTGAAAAGCAAATTGAAATATTCAATCGAGATGCTCTAAATGGAAAGTATATCATATTCGAAGAAAGTGGCCATACACCACATTATGAGGAAGCTGATCGATTTGCTGAAACAGTCATTCATTTTTTGAACTAAAAAAGAAAGAGCGCTTCGTATAATGCGAAGCGCTCTATTTTAAATTTCTGGATAAGTGATTGTAATATTAGGCCATTTACTTTGCCATTTCTTTTGATTAACTCTTTTGTTGTACATATGTATTCGTTCTTTCGTTTCAAGAAAGTGAGGTGTAGGTTTCACTTGTAATGAAAGTACATCTTCTATTCCGCATGGGGATGTTAATATGACTTTGTTTTGTTCGTCCAAAGAAACACCAAGAGCGGTTGCTGTTTCAGGAAATTTAGAAATAGCATCAACAGAAGAAGAGTATGGCGGCATTCCATTCACTACATGCATGCGAGTTTGATTTTTTACTGACCAAGGGATAGAGGCATCCATATTCGTCAGCTTCTGTTCTAATGATTGTTCGTATACCTCATCTTTATGTAATGCATCATAATAAATGACATCAACGTCTGATGTAGCTGTTCTTACTTTGTAGTTATGTAATGCATCCCAAATTTTAGAACGGACAAACCCGGCACAAATCCACCAATCAGGTAGCTCTAGTGATTTTGCCATTTGTAATACATTCATCATCCATTCGTCGTTTTCTATTAAGTGAATTAAATCTTGCTCTGTTTTTATATTCATTGATAAATACACCTTCCTAGTAGATTAATGCATCAGCTCAATAATCCATAAAATCCAGTGAGCACCTGGTACAAATAAAAGTTGTGCTAATAAGGTGCCGAGAAGTCTAGAAATCATTAGCCAACCATACATTTTACTCATAGATTCAGCGCCATTTTCTGATTGTAAAGCACGTTCTGTCAAAAGTGCTATACGTGGATCGAGTAACACTGTTAATAAAATTGTAGCAAAACCATTCACAAGGCCAGAAGCTGTACTTGCATTTGTTGCGTAATCTGGATTTAGAAAAGAAGCATAAAGGGCAGAAAGAACACCTGCTGTATAAATTGCAGTAGCAAACATGTTAATAAGCATAATACGCTTTGGGATACCACCGATACGCAATCTATGAATCATTTCAAATCTTGGAAAGCGCACATATTTTTTTGTGTATTTTAATTTTTGAATGTTATTTGTTTTCATCATTCGAATGAAAGAACCATCTGTTTCAAAGTTTTGAATGACATATCCAAATAGTTTTGTCAAAGTTGGATAAAGAATAATCGCAAGTAATGTACCGATGGAAGCAGATAATAGTACAAGTCGTATAGTATGCTCTAAATTAATAGAAGCATCTCGTTTTGCGTCATCGACAATCCCGCCAATTAAAAAGGCTTGTAGTAAGTTAGATGTTCTTGAAATAAGCAGTACCATTCCTACAACAGATAAGGCAATGACAATCTTTTTTAAACGAACACCAGCTAATCGAATACTATAAGAACTAGTTTCGACTGCGTGGATGACAATTGTGAAAGCCATTATAAAAATTAATGTAATTGACATTTGTTTCACCAGTTTCTATTAAAATAATTGTAACTTTTTTACTTTATCATATCTTTTGTGATTTTGTAACTGAAAGTATAAGGGTTAAAAAAAGTAATTTTCTGAAAAAACAGATGGTGATAGTATAGTAAAGGGGTAAGTAGGAGAATGGCCTTAATGGGGTACATATAAAATCAGTGGGGGAATTAAATATGTATACAACATTTCTATTTGATTTAGATGGAACATTAACTGATCCGAAAGAAGGGATAATCAATGCTGTTCTATACGTGTTAGAAAAAATGGGGATTGAAGAAGTGAATATAAGTGAGTTAGATTCATTTATCGGTCCACCAATTCAACAATCTTTTGCAGATAGATATAATATGAATGAAATAGAAATAGAACGAGCGGTGTTTTACTTTCGGGAATATTTAAAGCAAAGTGGTTTATTAGAGAATAAAGTATACGATGGAATTGGAGCCCTATTGCAAGAATTAAAGGATGCTGGCAATCGTTTGTTTGTAGCAACTTCAAAACCTACTGTATTTGCGAAACAAGTAATAGAGCACTTTCAGTTAACATCTTTTTTTGAAGAGATTGTTGGGAGTAATTTAGATGGGACAAGAATAAAAAAGGAAGAAATAATTGCTCATATTTTACAAACAAATGAAGAACTTCAAAAAGAAGAAATGGTGATGATTGGTGATAGAAAGCATGACGTAATCGGTGCGAGCAGTAACGGAATTGCTTCAATAGGTGTATTGTATGGATATGGTAGTGAGATTGAATTGAGTGATGCTGGGGCGATTCATATAGTGAAAGATGTCGAAGAGTTACAAAGCTTTTGTATAGAGAATAGTACGATAAAACTATAGAAATAGAACCTAGAAATCCCTTTATAACATAGGACGATGAAATCGTTTTTGTTTAAAGGGATTTTACATATGTAATCGAATACTATAATTAGACAATTTCAGCATGAAAAATTTGTAATAAAGTAAAACTTTAATTAGTGGAAGTTTTGTCCATCCGGCACTGATTAACAGCCCTGACCAATCGGGCTGTTACGAGCAGTTGATATCCCGCCTAGCTTCTGCACATTTGCTGAATTTTAAGGTGGGAGTCTTACTGCCCGCAAATAGCGGGATAAAAAGAGGAGGAATGTCATGGAATAAAAGGGTTCGAAATACGAGTAAAAGTTCGTCACAAAAAGATTGAATTTTCAGTTTAAAAGGAGGGTTATAATTGGAGCTAGTTATTATTTTATTAGCACTTAGTTTACTCATGTTTGTAGCATATAAAGGATTTTCTGTAATATTATTCGCACCGATTTTTGCATTATTTGCGGTATTTTTGACAGAGCCTAGTTTTGTATTACCTTTCTTTTCAAATATTTTCATGGAGAAAATGGTAGGATTTATTAAATTATATTTCCCTGTGTTTTTACTTGGAGCGATATTTGGGAAAGTAGTAGAAATGTCAGGGATCGCTGATTCTATCGCAAAGACGATTGTAGAGTTAGTTGGAGAAAAACGTACAATTTTAGCGATTGTTCTAATGGGAGCTATTTTAACGTATAGCGGTGTTAGCGTATATGTAGTAGTGTTCGCTATATTTCCGTTTGCGGCTAAGTTGTTTCGACAAGCGGATATTCCGAAGCGTTTAATCCCTGGCACAATTGTTCTTGGAGCAGCAACATTTACAATGGATGCACTTCCTGGATCACCACAAATTCAAAATGTAATACCTACAACTTTTTTTAAAACTGATATTTATGCAGCACCGATACTTGGTATTTTAGGCGCAATTTTTGTTTTAACGTTAGGTTTAATTTATTTAGAGAGTAAGCGTAAGAAGGCAAAAGCAGCAGGAGAAGGGTATTTTGGTTTTAATGATGGAAATTCTGAAATGGCAGCATCTTTGCAATTAGAACAAAAAGATATGCCGATATTAAGCAGTATTGAAATTACAAGAGTACAGCAAGTAATTGCGTTTGTACCACTTATTTTAGTAGGTGTAATGAATAAAGTTTTCACAATCATGATACCAAAGTGGTATCCGAATGGCTTTGATTTCTCAGCTATTGGTATGAAAGCATTTGGAAAAGTTGAATTAAGTGCGGTAGTTGGGATTTGGTCTGTAGAATTGGCACTTATTATAGGGATTTTATCAACGCTTTTATTATATTGGAAACGAGTAGTAACTGGATTTCAAGCTGGATTGAATACGAGTATTGGTGGAGCGCTACTTGCAACAATGAATACAGGCGCGGAGTTTGGATTTGGTGGTGTTATTGCAGCACTTCCAGGTTTTGCAATTATGAGAGATAGCATCTCTGCAACTTTCACGAATCCATTAGTGAATGGGGCAGTAACGACGAATATTTTAGCTGGAATTACAGGGTCAGCATCAGGCGGAATGGGGATTGTTTTAAGTGCGATGGGAGATAAATTTATTGCAGCGGCCAATCAATATGATATTCCGTTAGAAGTTATGCACCGCATTGTATCAATGGCATCAGGTGGAATGGATACATTACCGCATAATGGTGCAATTATTACTATTCTAACGGTAACAGGTTTAACACATAAACAGTCATATAAAGATATATTTGCTATTACAATTTTGAAAACGGTTGCTGTATTTGCAGTCATCGCGTTCTATACTTTAACAGGAATCTATTAATACTAGTTAGTATACGAAAAGAAAAGATTTATTAGATTGATATTTTACATAATAAAATATTTATTGTAACTACTCAGTCACTCTATGAAAAATCGGCAGAAAAGTTTTTTAAGTTGGTCGAGAGAGGACCTGGCTATTTATAGGAACGATCAGGGCCTTTCCTGCCACGCGCAAAGTTTTAAAACAAAGTATAAAGGGGGCTTATTTTAACTGGAATAATAGACTTTATCAAACTTCTGAATGAAATGCATGGCTGAGTAGTTGCAAATATTTATTATAGATAGAAGGGGTGGAGTACTTGCAAGAAGTTGCTGAATTTCGTATGCCGAAGTCTGTATTATATGGGAGAAATTCGCTTGAAAAACTAGGGGAGCAATCAAAGAAGTTAGGGAAAAGGGCTTTTATTGTGAGTGATACAATTATGGAGAAATTAGGGTATGTTGAAAGTTGTATTAAGCAATTAAATTCGAAAGGGATTATTGTTAGTACATACAATAAAGTGAACGCTGAGCCTACAAATATACACGTATTAGAAGCTTTATCTATTTGTAAAGAAGGAAAATGTGATTTTATTATCGGTATCGGCGGAGGAAGTTGTATTGATGCTGCGAAAGCAATTGCAGTGTTATATACAAATGGTGGGGAAATTGAAGATTACGTACAAAAGGATGTTGAAATAGAAAAAGATCCGCTACCACTTATCGCAATTCCAACAACTTCTGGTACTGGATCGGAAGTAACAAGTGTAGTAGTAATTACGAATAAAAAAACGGATGTAAAAATGATGATAAAGCATCCGAATTTCACCCCACAAGTAGCGATTATTGACCCGATTTTAACACGTTCGTTACCACCTCATATTACTGCAGCAACAGGGATAGATGCATTATGTCATGCAATTGAAGCTTATTTTTCTAAAGTTTCACAACCTCTTACAGATGTTCTTGCTCTGTCGGCTATTGAAAGCATTATGAAATATTTACGTATCGCATATGAAGATGGAGATAATATGGAAGCAAGAGAAGCAATGATGATTGCTTCATTGCAAGCTGGGATCGCTTTTTCAAATGCATCTGTTACATTAGTGCATGGTATGTCCCGTCCAGTGGGAGCAATATTCCATGTACCACATGGAATATCGAATGCAATACTATTACCTACAGTTTTAGAGTTTACAAAAATGAGTGCAGTAAAAAGGTTAGCGGAAGTAGGACGTAGCTTAAACAAAGATTTGTATTCCTATTCTGATGAAGAAGTAGCGAATTATACCATTGCTGAAATTAAGAAACTTTGTTTTGATCTTTGTATCCCTAATTTAAGAGAATACGGAATTGATGAAGTTGAATTTGAAAATGCTATTTCTAAAATGGCGAAAGATGCTATCGGAAGTGGGAGTCCAAGTTACAATCCACGAGTACCATCTTATGATGAAATAAAAGAGCTCTATCGAAAATGCTTTGATTATAAATATGAGTCTACTACAAAGGTTTTTTTCTGAATATTCTTTAATTATTTCCGTGGAAATGAAGAATAACTTTAAATCGTGTAGAGGGATTATATGTGATAAAGAAAATATTTTTATTACTATAAACAATATTCATTATGTATAAATTATAGTATTAGTTTTGTCTAAAAACATTATCTTGAAGGAGAGCATATGAAATTAATAGGTCTTATTGGCGGAATGAGTTGGGAATCATCTACTGAGTATTACAAAATGATAAATGAAGAAGTAAAAATGAGATTAGGTGGATTGCATTCAGCAAAATGTCTTCTGTATAGTGTTGACTTTGAAGAAATTGAGCGATATCAATCTGAAGGAGATTGGGATAAAGCGGGGGAGGTATTGGGAAATGCAGCTTCTTCTTTGGAGAAGGGTGGTGCTGCTTTTATAATAATTTGTACAAATACGATGCATAAAGTTATTAAGCATATAAAAAATAGAATCAGTATTCCAATATTACATATTGCTGATGCAACAGCGAAGGAAATACAACAACATGGAATTCAATCAGTTGGTCTACTGGGGACAAAATACACAATGGAGCAGGATTTCTATAAATTACGTATAGAAGAAAATGATATAAAAGTAATCGTACCAACAGAAGAAGATAGAGAGAGAATAAATAAAATAATATATAACGAATTATGTTTAGGAAAAATAAACCCACAATCAAGGAAGTATTTTAAAAATGTAATGGAAGATTTGGCGCAAAGAGGAGCAAAAGGCATAATATTAGGTTGTACGGAAATAGGACTATTAGTAAAACAGGAAGATTCAGTAGTTCCTTTATTTGATACAGCACGGATACACGCAATTGAAGCTGTGAATATGTCTTTAAAAAGTAAAGATAATTTTATTATATAAACAAAAATCGTATGTGTGGAAAACATTCAGAAAATATTTTATAATGTAAGTGGTTACATTTAAGGGGGAATGCGGATGTTTTCAGTTCAACCAATCGCATTTGTACATAATGAAAGAATGGAAATTACGGATGATGAGTGGGGAGAAGTAAGATCACTTATTACTTTAAGCGAGTCGTTTACAGAGGAAAGTATACAAGGGATCGAAGAGTTTTCTCATATTGAAGTTATTTTCTATTTTCATAAAGTTACAGATGTACAAATTCAATATTCTGCTAGACACCCTAGAAATAATAGTAATTATCCAAAAGTAGGGGTTTTTGTACAGCGTGGAAAAAATCGTCCGAACCGAATAGGAGCTACAATTGTTAATGTGATAAGAAGAGAGGGAAAAACAATTGTTGTTGAAGGATTAGACGCAATCGATGGTACACCTATATTGGATATTAAGCCTGTTATGAAAGAATTTATACCGAGAGAAGAAATAAAACAGCCTGATTGGGCAACAGACATTATGAAACAGTATTGGAAGGGGAACGAAGTAAAATGAGAATATATGAAGCAACAATTGCAGATTTAGATGGACTAGCATCTGTTTTTAATAACTATCGCGTATTTTATCGACAAGACTCCGATATTGAAGGAGCAAAAGCATTTTTACGAAATCGAATTGAGCGAAAAGAATCAGTCATTTTTGTAGCGGTGGAAGACGGGGAATATATTGGTTTCACACAATTATATCCATCATTCTCATCTATTTCGATGAAGGGATTATGGATATTAAATGACTTATTTGTACAAGCGAAGAAACGCGGGGCAGGAACGGGTAAAAAATTGTTAGAAGCTGCTAAAACGTTCGCTTTAGAAAATGGTGCAAAAGGTTTAAAACTACAAACAGAAATTGATAACTTATCAGCACAGCGGTTATATGCTGAAAATGGATATTTGAGAGATAATCGCTATTTCCATTATGAATTAACTTTTTGAAATATATATAGTTAAATGAGACGCTTTCAAAGTGAAGGCGTCTCATTTAATTTTTTTATTGATGATTTAAAATCCAATTCGTAGCATCCTCAAAGTTTTCTGCAATGTAATTCGGCTCAATATGTGCCCATTTGTCTCGGTATGTATGTAAAGCGTCATATCCAGCACCAGTTCGAACTAATATTGTTGTTGCATTTACTTTTGCACCAGCAACAATATCAGTCCAGCGATCACCAATTACAGCGCATTTTGTTAAATTAAGCTCATGTTTTTCCGCTGCTTGCAGGAGCATACCTGTGCTCGGTTTGCGGCATTCACATCCGCCACCATGTTTATGAGGACATAGGTAAATATCATCAAAACCAAACTCTTTTAATTCTTGCACAAAATCATACGCAGTTGCTTTTCCATCCGCGATACCTGGTTGATTCGTAAAAGAGAAAAGTTTTATATTTTTTGCTTTTAATTTTTGTAGAGATTCTTTCGCAAAAGGAAATAATGTGAAAGCCCCTGGATAATGTATTGTAGTATCACCGCCAATTGTTCCGTCACGATCAATGAATATTGCTTCAATGTTTGTCATAGTTATAGTCCTTTCTTTGTACCAGTAGTTTAAAAATGTTTTACAAATCGATACCCATTTACTTCATAGCCCAATTTTTCATAGAAGGGGTGTGCTTCTTTGCGGCTCATTCCACTAACAAGCCAAGTACCAATACAGTTATGCTCTTTTGCTAATTGTTCTGCGTAGTCCATTAACACTTGTCCAATACCTTTACGACGTATTGTAGAATCAACACTAATAATTGAAATCTCTCCATAACGAGTTACATCTTCTAAATTCTCACGTATGCGAAATCCTAGTAATCCCAAAATAGTATTCTCTTCTTCATATACATATAAAAAATCAAAAGGACTCATTTTTACGAATTGTAAACGATTGTTCATATCTTCATTAGAGATAGAGGACCCTTTTAATTCTTTTGTAAGAGAACAAAGTGAATCTATATCATCTATAGTCGCTTCACGAATTTGAACTGACATATGATCAACCCCATTTACTTTAAAATCTTCAAACATTAAATATTCTGTTAAAGTATGCTTTTTCCTGCTACCGAAACAAATATTTTAGAAATGATATAATACTATATTAAGAGGGATATGTTATCATTTTCCTTGATTGTATTGTAAATGGAAAGAAGGGGAACGTATGCTAGAAGTGAATATTCGCTCAGCCGGATATGAAGTAGGTGAAAAGACAGTTCACGATATTGCATTTGCAATTAAAAAAGGAGAGTTAGTTGCTCTTATTGGTGCAAATGGTGCAGGAAAGAGTACGACAATTAAGTCGATACTCGGTCTACTTGTCAATATGGATGGTGAAATTTCGTTTGGTGAAAAGAAAAATCCATATGCATATGTACCGGAGCATCCCACTTATTATGATTATTTAACTTTATGGGAGCATATTGAATTATTAATGGCTGCCCGTGGAAATGAAGTAGGAAATTGGGAGGCCAGGGCAAGAGAATTATTGCATACGTTTCGAATGGAAAAACATATACATGAATACATATCAAAGTTTTCCAAAGGTATGAAACAAAAATCAATGCTTATACTCGCGTTTTTAACGGAGCCGGATTTCTATATTATTGATGAGCCTTTTATCGGTTTAGATCCAGTAGCTACAAAAGAGTTTTTAAATTATTTATATAAAGAAAAAGAACGAGGCGTTGGGATTTTACTTTGTACACACGTACTAGATACTGCCGAAAGGATTTGTGAAAGGTTTTTGCTTATTTCGAAAGGGACATTGGTAGCAGATGGGAAATTAGAAAAGATCCAAACATTAGCAGAAATGCCAGGGAGTCCATTGTTAGACTGTTTTGATGCAATTGTAAGGCGGGAACAGCATGATTAAACAACAGTTTAATAAAAGGTTACGTCATGAGTTGCAAAGAAAATGGAAGGCGATTCGTTCTGTAACAGATTGGACAGTCGCATTATATATTATTATTCCAGCACTTATATTTGCGGGGATTTACTATCGTTCACTATGGATGAAAGAATTATCGATGGAAGAGACCGTTTATTTTGGATTAGGCTTACTCGCGTTTTATTTTGTCACATTTTCAAGAGGAGTTCGCTCATTCTTTGAGCAAGCAGATAGCTTATTTTTAATTTCATATCCAACTCATATGCGAAAATTAATGAAGATGGGCATTATATATACATTAATTCGAATCGCAATAACGAACGTATGTATAGTATTTATTATGTTACCTATATTGATGAAAAGTATGGGAGCAACAATTATACAAATCGTGCTATTTTGGATTTTCTTTACTGTTTTTCGATTTATGCTATCGTTGTTGACGAGATTCATAAATGTACGTGTGGGGAAACGATGGGTTTTATTGATTATAAAAGATGTTATATTTTCTTTAAGTTTAGTCTACTTTGGAATCAGTATATTTTTCATTTATAAAAATCCATTGTATTCTATACTCTTTATCGGTCTAGCAGCGTTACTTACTGTAGTCTTAGTAAAAGAAAAGATGAATTATAAAAATTATTTTTTTAAAGAAGTTGAGAAAGAAAAAAAAGAAAGTATGCGCTGGATGAGAGGGATAATGCAAATAGGTGGACATGCGGCGAAGCCGAGTAGTTCGAATAAAAAACCGTGGATGTTTCCACATTCTAAAAGACTTTTAGGGAAAAAAGCTGATTCGCGTATCGTTGAATCTTTTTTGAAGGAATTTTTCCGTACAAGTAGTGCACGAATATTTTATATTCAAGTTGTATGTATAAGCACTGTAAGTATTATGATGAGTCCGAGGTGGATTGCAGCTATTATTCTTGTATTTACTTTAGTTGCAATTTCTCGCTATGCGCGTGATTATTGGAATGAATTTACGAAAAAAATGTTTCTTCATTTATATTGTGATGAAGGAAATTTACTTTTGTTAAGATGGAAGGCGGATCGTTATTTACTACTTCCGGCAATACTTTTGTATGGCATAGTTATATTTTCTCATTTTTATTTATTGCTAGCTGTAATTATTGGCGTTGTTTTTATTTTATTAATTGTATGGATTGTATTTTTTCCATTAAAAAAGAACCATTGACGGCTCTTTTTCTAGTCTGTAACACATTGATAAATAAAATACACTAAAACAAGTATACTTGCGGCGGAATACATGACATCTAAAGTCATCTGGTCGCCTCCTCATTAATGTTGTATTTATAGTGTATGAAATCTTACAATTTCATATTCAAGTGAAAAATATGTGAACGTTAACAAAATTGTAAAGTGCAAAAATTAAAATCATTTTGTATAATAGAAGAAACAACCGTTATATAAAATATAATGAGTGAAAGGGGAGGGAACATAAATGCCAAATTGGTTTAGAAAAACCTTAGTCGCATTAATTACCGTATTTACATTTGGTTTAGTGACGCCTCCTTCCATATTGCTTGATAATGCCAAAGCTGCGGACAAGCCTACGAGCACAGCTGGGCAACAAAATTTGGAGAGTACGTCCTATACATATGAAGAAACAAATGATAGGTTAACCACCGATACTTTTGTTAACTATGCGATGCAAGAAGCAGAAAAGCAATCAATGCAAAAATTCGGCTCTAAAATTGGGCCTGTAATTGAAGATGAATTTAAAGATGTTGTATTACCTAAAATTGAAGAGGCAATTGCGGAACTTGCAAATGATGTGCCAGAAGAATCGTTGCAATCATTAGCGATTTCTCAAAAACCAGCTGGCGGAAATAATGAAAAGATTTTTCATGTTTATGACACGAAATCAGGAAATGACTTACTGCGATTTCATGTGAGGAGAGATCATCCACCGCAAGATGGATATTATTTTAATTTCCACTATCATCGTTTTGATGATGGATATTCAGGACACCATGAGTTAGGAAATATTTATTGGAATACGAATGTACCGCCGAAATGGTTGTCTTAATGAAGAACAAGAGAAAATGAAGTGACCCCTAAAAGTTAGACACGGTTATTTCATTAGGCAACTTGATCCAAATGAGTCCGGTATTGTACCGGGC
>NZ_JAWRYM010000276.1:0-315 GCF_046534555.1 Bacillus sp. SIMBA_074
GGATCCTTCGCTCCACTTCGCGTCGAGCTGCCGGAACGGGAGGTGCTCCTTCGTCACGCGGAGGTAGCGCTTCAGCGCGTCGAGCTCTCCGCCGAGTGTCGCGTTGATTCCCTGGTCGGAGATGAGAATGCGGCCCCGCAGGTTCAGCGCCTCGCACAGGGTCCGCTGCCACAGCCGGATGGCATCGGGATCGGGCAGTGGAGCGAACACGTAGTAGAGGATCACTTTCGGGACAGGCACCGCCTCATCGTAGGCGAGGCTATCCGCGACGCCCCGATCGTAGGATCGTGGAGCCTGTGAGCGCCGGAAGGGTCG
>NZ_JAWRYM010000277.1:0-315 GCF_046534555.1 Bacillus sp. SIMBA_074
GTGGCTCTTTTCTTATTGTGCGATGTGACTAAGCCACGCGTGATTGTCTGTCGTCTATCGAAACATTATCCTTCGTTATCAAACTGACGATGGTCATCACCACCAGATTGATTAGCAGGGCGATAATACCCTGGTTCAAATCTTGGATGGACTGCGGCAACAATGGGAACAGTGTCCCGATTGTAGTATTGCTAATCGTAACGTATGCTACCATAGACACACCAGCAATGATTCCCGCTGCTGCACCCTGTTTCGTGACAAAATTTCGTTTCATCAAGATGAAAACCAGTGACGGGCACAATTGCGTCACGAGGC
>NZ_JAWRYM010000278.1:0-315 GCF_046534555.1 Bacillus sp. SIMBA_074
CTTCCCGCGCAAAGCCCATTTCATGGGTCACGACAATCATCGTGATTCCTTCCTTGGCGATCTTGCGGATGACTTCCAAAACCTCGCCGACCAGTTCAGGGTCTAGCGCAGACGTCGGTTCGTCGAATAGAATTACCTCTGGCTCCAAAGCAAGTGCTCTTGCAATCCCGACTCGCTGCTGCTGACCGCCAGATAATTCACTGGGATACGCGTCGAGCTTGCTGCTAAGTCCCACCTTCTCCAGCACGCTCACACTCCGCTCTCGTGCTTCTTCCTTTGGTCGCTTTTGCACGATCACCAAGCCTTCCATCACGT
>NZ_JAWRYM010000279.1:0-315 GCF_046534555.1 Bacillus sp. SIMBA_074
GGACGCGCCTCGATGCGCTGTCCGATGCCCGCGGCGGACCGTTCGATGGTCGCCACCAGCGCGGCGTCCTGCGCGGAGGCGAGCCAGGCAGGGCGGGCGCTCAAGGTCTCGACGACGATCTCCGCACCGGCGCGGACGGGCCGCAGTGCGGCGAGTGCCCGCATCACCCGCTCCTCGGTGACCGGATCGGTGAAGCGGAGACCGATCTCCGCCTCTGCCCGTGCGGGTATCACGTTGGCGCGGGCGCCACCGGAGATCGTCCCCACATTGCAGAGCACGGGTCCCGGCAAGGCGGGATCCGCGACGATCTCTCGC
>NZ_JAWRYM010000280.1:0-314 GCF_046534555.1 Bacillus sp. SIMBA_074
GGGCGTCGTTGCGTTGAAACGCACCCATTTCGAGGTTTTCCAGCACGGTCATTTTGCCCAAGATGGCACGGCCTTCCGGTACGAGTGCCAGTCCCGTTCTTACGATCTGGTGTGGCTTTGCGCCTTCGATGCGCTGCCCGCGAAACGTAATGGTCCCTGCCTCTGGCCTCAGCTGACCTGCAATCGTGCGCATCGTGGTTGTTTTCCCAGCGCCGTTTGCACCAATGAGCGAAACGATCTTGCCTTCTGGCACCTCCAGAGAAATTCCCCGAATCGCTTTGATTTGACCGTAGGAGGTCGTCAGGTTTTGTATG
>NZ_JAWRYM010000054.1:0-15633 GCF_046534555.1 Bacillus sp. SIMBA_074
AAGTTAGTTTGTCTAGCATCTAAAAATAAAAATTGACGTTCACGTTGTTTGTTTCGTTCAGTTTTCAAAGAACTTGTTTGCCGCTCATTTGCGACTCCCTTATGTTAACATTTTCATATTTCAATGTCAACCAAGTTTTTTTATTTCTTTTGTCGCTTTCTGCGTTGTTGCTATCGGCGACTTGTTTTATATTACACCTCTAAACTCTAATCGTCAATATGTTTTTCTAAAAAAATATAAAAAGGCTTATTCCTTTTAAAATAAGCCTTTTTATCCTATAACATTCTATTCATTTATTATTTTTCTATAATTGGTAATGAAACGATGAACTGAACGATCCCGTCCTCATACTCAGCTCGAATACTACCACCTTGCAACTCAACAATACTTTTCGCAATAGCTAATCCGAGCCCCGAACCTTCTGTTACTCTACTTCTAGATTGATCTTTCTTATAAAACCGTTCAAACAAGTTCCCTAACTCTTCTCTCGTAAACTCTTCACTATGATTCGCAATAACAATTTGTATATTCCTGCGCTGCCTTTGAAGAGAAACTTTTATCTCTCCGTCATCTTTACTATACTTAATTGCATTCATTAGTAAGTTGTCGAATACACGAACCATCTTTTCCGAATCAATCATCGCATATGCACGTTCCTCAGGAAACTTCTTAACAAACATAAGGCCATGCTCTTCCGCTTGTGGTACTAACTCTTCTATTAATTGATCAAGTAACTCATTTACACACACTTCCTGTTTTTCTAATACAACTTGTTCATTCGTTAACTTCGTATACTCAAATAAATCTTCTATTAAATTCTTTAACTGCTCCGACTTTGCAAAAGCAATTCTCGTATACTCATCATGTTGTTCTTTATTTTCATATTTAGAATCTCGAAGTAATCGCAAGTAACCCATTATAGAAGTCAGTGGTGTACGTAAATCGTGTGATACATTCGTAATAAGCTCATTCTTTTGCTTCTCTAATTTACGTTCCTTTTCTATATTATTCATAAGCTCTTCCGCCATATTATTAATATTCTCAGTTAAAGACGCAATCTCATCTTCACCTTTTTTCTCAATACGGTACGCTAAGTTTCCTTTTTCTATTTCCTTTACACCTTGTGCCATCGCTTCAATTTGCTTCATCTTTCTCTTTGTTATATAGAAGAAAGAGAAAATAAATACAAGTACACCTATGAAAAACGGAAACGGTCCTTCTTGCGTATCATATATTACTTCACCTTCTGGAATCCCACTAACAAACATGTATAAATTCTTATCTTCTATTGTAATAGGTGCAAAAGCTATAAATTCTTTTCTCGTACTTTCAAATTCTTTTCTACCATTCATATAATTAATCGCAAACGATGATGCATTACGAATTGTATTATGCAAATCAATTTGCTCTTCTTGCGCCTGCTTCGTTTTATATAAAACTTTACCGCTCTCGTCAGTGACCAATACTTTTAAAGCTCTAGAGTTTTGTTCTAAATTTTGATTCTCTATTTCAATCATGGTTGATATAGCTTCTAATTTATTTTCATGAACTGAACTATTTGCCACGCTTTGAGCTTGTTGATTAATTTGTTCCATACCAACCCGATAATCGATCGTCGCCTCTCGATTCGCATTCTCAAAAAACGGTGCTGCTGCCTTCGCTGACAAAATCCCTAACAACGCACAAGCAGTAAACGCAGTAATAAGTTGAATTCGTATACTCCGTTTCACACTCTTCACTATCTTTCCAATTAATTCTCGAATTTTCCTAACATAAGTAAATGGATTAAATATCTTTTTCAATCTTATACCCCACTCCCCATACTGTTTTTATATATATTGGCTTCCTTGGATTCTCCTCAATCTTTTCACGCACTTTCCGAATATGAACCATTACCGTGTTATCCGACTGGAAAGATCTTTCGTTCCAAACTTTTTCATAAATTTGTTCCGCACTAAAGACCATCCCCGGATTACGGACTAGTAATTCTAAAATTGAAAATTCCCTCGGGGTCAGTTTCACTTCTTCTCCATCCACAATGACTGTATGAGTGGAGATGTTTATTTTCATCTCTCCAATTTCTAACTCGTCCTCATTTTGAATAGCAAAGCCATTCATTTTCATATAACGACGTAGCTGCGATTTAATTCTTGCGATTAACTCTAACGGATTAAACGGTTTTGCTACATAATCATCTGCACCTGTTGTTAATCCTAAAATTTTATCCATATCTTGCGTTTTTGCCGAAAGCATAATAATCGGCATTTCCTTCGCTTCCCTTACTTTCATACACATATGAATACCATCTACTTTCGGCATCATAATATCTAATACGACTAAGTGCACTTCATTTTCTTCTAATATACGTAACCCTTCTTCTCCGTCCCCTGCTTGCAGTACTTTATATCCTTCGTTCTTTAAATAAATTGTAATAAGGTTCCTAATTTCTTTTTCATCATCTACGACAAGTATTGTTTCCCCGGCCATACTCTCTCCCCCATCACTTTTTTAATCCCTAACTTCTATTATAAGAAAACTTCTGAAGAAAAACGCTCGGAAATCCTTAAGATTTTCTGAAGACGCAAAAAAGGTCTAGACTCCCCTCAAGTCTAGACCTTTCAAAAAACCCCTTTTATTTACGAACGTAGATGAAATATAGTACGAATAAAACTCCCATAACATACATAATTGGATGAATCTCTTTACGACGACCACTCACAACCATTGTAATTGGATAGAAGATAAACCCGATTGCAATTCCTGTTGCGATACTATACGTAAGTGGCATTGAAATGATAGTAAAGAACGCTGGCACTGCAATCTCGAATTTCTTCCAATCAATTTCTCCTAAAGATGAAACCATCAAGATTCCTACAATAATTAATGCTGGCGCTGTTACAGCTGGTGTCACAACACTTAATAGTGGTGAGAAGAATAGTGCCAGTAAGAAGAACCCTGCTGTTACAACCGCTGTAAATCCAGAACGTCCTCCTGCTGCTACCCCCGCAGACGATTCAATGTAAGACGTTGTTGTTGATGTACCTAAAATCGCACCAATTACAGTTGCAATCGCATCTGCAAATAACGCTTTACCTGCACGTGGTAATTTATTGTTCTTCATTAATCCCGCTTGATTCGCAACCGCTACAAGCGTACCTGCTGTATCAAAGAAATCGATAAAGAAGAACGTTATAATAACAATCGCCATTTCAACAGTGAAAATGTCTCCAAAGTGAGTTAACGCTACCCCGAACGTTGGTTCTAGACTCGGTATTGCTCCCACTACAGCTTTTGGTGTGTCAATTAATCCCGTTGCTACTCCTAAGATCGCTGTAAGGATCATACCGTAGAAAACTGCACCATTTATTTTTTTAATCATGAAAATGATTGTAGTAACAACTCCGAAGATTGCTAGTAACGTTGTGCCCTTTGTTAAATCCCCCAATCCAACAAGAACAGCATCATTCTTTACGATAATCCCAGCGTTTTGGAATCCAAGGAAGGCAATGAATAATCCAATACCCGCCGCTACTGCAAACTTTAACTCTACTGGAATTGCATTAATGATTTTTTCACGAATACCTGAAGCAGTAAGAATAATAAAGATAATACCTGACATTAATGTTCCAGCAATTGCCGTTTGCCACGGAATTCCCATCGTTAACACCGCTGTATAAGCAAAGAACGCGTTTATTCCCATACCTGGCGCTAAAGCAATCGGATACTTCGCAAATATCCCCATAATTAACGAACCAATCGCCGCCGCTAATGCTGTAGCAACGAATACTGCACCTGGATCCATTCCTGTACCTGCCGGTAATCCTTTAACATTTCCAAGCGACAGCGTAGCAGGATTGACAAATAGTACGTAAGCCATAGATAGAAATGTCGTTAAACCTGCTATGAACTCTGTTTTATAATTTGTGCCGAGTTCATCAAACTGAAAATAGCGTTTCATCTTACGTTTCCCCCGTTATATAATTACTCGCCGTATTTCACCCTAGCCCTCTTTTATCTATAAAAATAAAAAAGGCTTCCATTGCATATACATGGAAGCGTTCTATGAATAGAGACAAGTTTCCCCTCACCTTTATCAAAACGCCTCGTAGTCAAGCCATTTACGGTAGCTAGGTAGAAACTTTCGGGCCATATCCCCGATATTATACGACGGCATAATATTCACTTTTCGTTTGAATTACATACTCATATTAACTCGAGAAGGTGGTTTTGTCAATTTAAAAACGAACATTTTTATAAATTTTTATATTTTCGTTCGTATTAAGGGTAAAAACAAAAAGATCCATCTATACATAAATGATAGATGGATCCTTTTTATTACAATACTATTCCCACTCAATAGTTGCTGGTGGCTTACTCGTTATATCATACACGATACGGTTAACGTGTTTTACTTCGTTTACGATACGTACAGAGATTTTCTCTAATACGTCCCAAGGGATACGTGCCCAGTCAGCTGTCATACCGTCGATAGATGTTACTGCACGAATACCTACTGTGTAATCGTAAGTACGCTCGTCACCCATAACACCTACACTACGCATACCAGGAAGCGCAGTGAAGTATTGCCAAACTTCACGGTCTAATCCTGCTTTTATAATTTCTTCACGTAAAATCGCATCAGATTCACGAACGATTTCTAATTTCTCTTCTGTAATTTCACCTAATACACGAATACCAAGACCAGGGCCTGGGAATGGTTGACGCCATACGATTTCATCAGGAATTCCTAGTTCTGATCCTAATACACGTACTTCGTCTTTAAATAAAGTATTTAAAGGCTCAATTAATTTGAACTGCATGTCTTCTGGAAGTCCACCAACGTTATGGTGAGATTTAATTGTTTGTGCAGTTGCTGTACCACTTTCAACGATATCCGTGTAAAGTGTACCTTGCGCTAGGAAGTCCATTCCTTGTAATTTAGAAGCTTCATCATCAAATACGTAAATGAATTCATTACCGATGATTTTACGTTTTTGCTCTGGATCTTCTACACCTTTTAACTTGTTCATGAAGCGCTCTTGTGCATCCACTTTAATAACGTTCATATGGAAGCCTTCGCTAAATGTTTTCATAACACCTTCTGCTTCATCTTTACGAAGTAAACCGTGGTCCACGAAAATACATGTTAATTGGTCACCAATGGCTTTATGGATTAATACTGCTACAACAGAAGAGTCTACACCGCCACTAAGTGCGCATAATACTTTTTTGTCTCCAACAGTTTCACGGATCTTCTCTAATTCTACTTCAATAAAGTTCTCCATGTTCCATCCTTCAGAACAACCACATACGCCGAATACGAAGTTTTTAATTAAATCGTTACCGTGCTCAGAGTGACGTACTTCTGGGTGGAATTGTACACCGTATAAGTTTTTGTCTTCATTGCTCATACCAGCAATTGGACAAGACTCACTTGTTGCATCTACTACGAATCCTTCAGGTAAACCAGTTACTAAATCACCATGGCTCATCCATACAACTTGCTCTTCTGGAAGGTTCGCATATAATTTTGATTCGTTCTCTACTTTAAGAACAGCTTTTCCGTACTCACGGTGGTTTGCACGTTCTACTTTCCCACCGAAGTGTTGCGTCATAAGCTGCATACCGTAACAGATACCGAAAATCGGTAATCCTAGTTCAAAGATTTTTTCATCACAATGTAATGCACCTTCACCGTATACACTATTTGGTCCACCAGAGAAGATAATCCCTTTTGGATTCATTGCTTTAATTTCTTCTGCAGTAATTGTATGTGGATGAAGTTCACTGTATACACCGAACTCACGAATTCGACGTGCTATTAACTGATTGTACTGACTCCCAAAATCTAAAACGATAATTGTATCATGCTGCTTCTTCAAAATAATCACCCCAACGTTAGTTCTCGTATATAAATATTTTCACCAATTTGGCGAAAAGCATTACTAATATAATAAAAAAAGCCAGTCCTCCGCCTCTAGTCTCATGACAAAGAAAAGGCAGGGGTCTGGCTTTATAAAGAAAGATAGTCTTCCGCTCTTTATAAATATAAGACGCACTGCCTTCATAGTCAGGTTGTTTACGGTAACCCGGTAGAGACTCTCAAACCATATCATCGAGGATATATGAAGGATTGTTTTATATTATCTTCCTAGATTCTAACAATGAAGTATCGGTATGGTCAAGAGAGAAAGCGACAAAATTCTACAGAAATTATTTTCCTGCGCTCAAAAACATAAAAAAACATCCACTTCTATATAGAAGTGGATGTTTTTCGGGAGAACGGAATTACATCATTCCGCCCATACCGCCCATGCCCATGCCGCCCATGTCAGGCATTGCTGGTGCATTTGGTTCTGGCTTGTCAGCAACTACAGCTTCAGTTGTTAAGAACATAGCTGCAACAGATGCTGCGTTTTGAAGTGCAGAACGAGTTACTTTAGCTGGATCTACGATACCAGACTCAAGCATGTTAACCCATTCGCCAGTAGCTGCGTTGAAACCAACGCCTACTTTTTCGCCTTTTAGACGCTCTACAACTACAGATCCTTCTAGACCAGCGTTGATTGCGATTTGACGAACTGGCTCTTCTAATGCACGAAGTACGATGTTGATACCTGTTGCTTCGTCGCCTTCAGCTACGATAGAAGCTACTTTTGTGTATACGTTCATAAGTGAAGTACCACCACCTGCAACGATACCTTCTTCTACTGCTGCACGAGTTGAGTTAAGTGCATCTTCAATGCGAAGTTTGCGCTCTTTTAACTCAGTTTCAGTTGCTGCACCTACTTTAATTACTGCTACACCGCCCGCAAGTTTAGCAAGACGCTCTTGTAATTTTTCACGATCGAATTCAGAAGTAGTTTCTTCTAATTGCGCGCGGATTTGACCGATGCGAGCTTCGATTTGTTGTGAATTTCCAATACCTTCAACTACAGTTGTGTTTTCTTTCGTTACAACAATTTTACCAGCGCGTCCTAAAGATTCAACTGTAGCAGATTTTAAGTCACGTCCTAATTCTTCAGTGATTACTTCGCCACCAGTTAAGATTGCGATATCTTCTAGCATTGCTTTACGACGGTCACCAAATCCAGGAGCTTTAACAGCAACTACATTGAATGTACCACGAAGTTTGTTCACTACTAATGTAGCTAACGCTTCGCCTTCTACATCTTCAGCAATGATAAGAAGTGGTTTACCTTGTTGTACCACTTGCTCTAATACTGGTAAGATTTCTTGGATGTTAGAAATCTTTTTGTCAGTAATTAAAATGTATGGGTTATCAAGAACTGCTTCCATTTTGTCAGAATCAGTAATCATGTAAGGAGATGCATATCCACGATCAAATTGCATACCTTCTACTACGTCTAATTCTGTTGTGAATCCTTTAGATTCTTCTAAAGTAATAACGCCGTCGTTACCAACGCGCTCCATTGCTTCAGCGATTAATTGACCTACTTCTTCGTCAGCCGAAGAAATAGCAGCTACTTGTGCGATAGAAGATTTACCTTCGATTGGTTTAGAAATCGCTTTTAATTCTTCAATTGCAGCAGTAACAGCTTTTTCGATACCTTTACGAAGACCCATTGGGTTTGCACCAGCTGTTACGTTTTTAAGACCTTCACGAATCATAGCTTGCGCTAATACAGTTGCAGTTGTCGTTCCGTCACCAGCTACATCGTTTGTTTTGCTAGCAACTTCTGCTACTAATTTCGCACCCATGTTTTCGAATGCATCTTCTAATTCGATTTCTTTTGCGATTGTTACACCGTCATTTGTAATAAGTGGTGAACCGAATTTTTTCTCAAGTACAACGTTACGACCTTTTGGTCCAAGCGTTACTTTTACTGCGTTTGCAAGAGTGTCGACACCGCGAAGCATCGAACGACGTGCTTCTTCACTAAATTTAATATCTTTTGCCATAATAATTGACCCCCTTGGATTTTTAAAATGTATATAATTAACCGATAATTGCTAAAATGTCACTTTCACGTAAAATCAAGTAGTCTGTACCTTCGTATTTCACTTCAGTACCTGCATATTTTGAGAAGATGATAAGATCACCTGCTGCTACCTCTAAAGCAACACGCTCACCATTTTCAAGCACTCGGCCTGTACCTACTGCAATAACTTTACCCTCTTGTGGTTTTTCTTTTGCAGTTTCTGGTAATACAATACCACTTGCTGTTTTTTCTTCTGCTTGAACAAGTTCAATTACAACGCGATCACCTAATGGCTTTAGCATGAACAATAACCTCCTCATTTTGTTATGTAAATTTTATTTATTAGCACTCAAGTCACACGAGTGCTAACACACTTCTAATAATAAATAATCTCAATTTCTTTTGCAAGTAAAAAAATCATAATTTTTTCGCAAATTACTTTATGCACTTTCCTATATATCATTACTTCTTCTACTGCCTTTACTATATGAATCGTTGTTCCCACTTCTTGTATGTTACAATATGAAAGACACCCTAAGTTGTTTTCGCTAAACGTACAACTTTTTCCTGTCTCCTATTTTATTTTCAAATACTTATTTACAAAAAAAATATAATTCAAATGAAAGTTTATATCGTAGGTAGCATATTTACATGTTATCCTACCTTATCTCATACACTAGCGTTAGAAAGGATGGTTAAACCATTTGAAGAAACAATATTGGTGGATTATCGTTACATACATTTTAATGCAGTTATCAGGCATTGCCGGGTTACCGCTTCTCCTGAAAACTGGACTATACGATAATAGGGGATTTACTAGAGATGAAAAACTTCAGCTCATAACTGGTCATTGGGCTATCATTAGCTTTTTCATTGCATTATGCGTTGTACTTTGGTTACTCAGAACAGACATTCGTGACAGGCATTTAGATAAAATGCGCTCTACTGTTCCAGCTACAATTGGGTGGATTTTTATTGGTTTCTTCTTAGCGCTGTTCTCACAAAGCATTGCCGGTATGATCGAAATGCGTTTATTAGGGATTACACCGGGATCTGAAAATACAGCAAGACTTATGGACATCGCAAGAACGACACCTTGGTTCCTTATTGTCATATCTATAATAGGACCTATTTTGGAAGAAATCGTATTTAGAAAAATTTTATTCGGTACACTTTATAAGAAGTTTAACTTCTTTATTGCCGCTATTATTAGTTCACTTGTATTCGCGGCGATTCATTTTGATTTTACTCACTTATTGGTATACACTTCTATGGGGCTCGTATTCGCCTTTTTATACGTAAAAACGAAACGAATTATAGTTCCTATTGCAGCTCATGTTGCAATGAATACATTAGTTGCAGTTGCTCAAGTTGTAGTAAGCAATGAGCAAATTCAAGAAATGATTAAAGAAGCTGAAAAAATGCAAGGCTTTATCGGAGGATTTTTAGTATGAGAAACTCACCATTGTTCATGGCTGCATTGTACTTTCTTCTTGGCTGTATCTTTACACGCTTCGCCATTACGAACGTAACAGATACAATCTGGAATATGTGGACAATACTATTTGCAGTTATGGCAACAATTGATTTTAATTTGGCACTTCGCCTTATCTTAGTTAAATTCACAAAGAAAAAACAATAATAAAACGCAGAGGTCATCTCCTCTGCGTTTTATTGTGGATAATTCTTCAAAAAGTAAACAAGTGTTTGTAACTCTACAGCTAAATCAATGTGATGAATCCTTATATTCTCTGACACATTTAAGCGTGCTGGTGTGAAATTTAAAATACCATGCACGTTCGTTTCTGCCAATCTATCTGCCACAGATTGCGCTACTGTAGCGGGTACCGTTAATATTGCCACTTGTATATCAGTTGATAAACGTTCTTCTAGTTCATCCAAATGATATACAGGAATGCCTCCGATTTCTGTTCCAACTTTCTCTTCACTAACATCAAACGCCATTTCAATTTTTGTATTATTGTTTTTCGTGAAATTATAATGTAAGAAAGCGGTCCCTAAATTACCTACTCCAATAAGTGCCACGCGTGTTATATCATCTTGGTCGAGTGTTTCACGGAAAAATGATAATAAATAATTTACGTTATATCCATATCCTTTTTTCCCTAACGCTCCAAAATATGAAAAATCTCTTCGAATAGTTGCGGAATCAACCTTTACCGCTTCACTCAATTCGGCTGATGAAACACGTTGCTTACCAGAAAGAGATAAGTTTTGGATAAATCGATAGTATAGAGGCAATCGTTTGGCAGTGGCTTGTGGAATTTTTTGCTGATCCATATAACCTCTCCTCTCTTCCTATCTTTATTCTTATACTTGAATCAAATACAGAAGTTTAGTACTCATGAATTTCCTTGTATAATAAAGAGAAGAAGTATTCTCTCTTTATTTTAAACTATACACTATTTTTAGTATGATTGAGAAATATAAACATGGCAAAGTTAAGAAATTATTTGAGGTGAAAACATTGATATTATTACAAGTGAATGGGCTTTCGAAATTATACGGTGCAGAAACGATTCTTGCAAACATAAAATTGGAAGTACAAACAAAAGATCGTATCGCATTAGTCGGACGAAATGGAGCTGGAAAATCTACATTATTAAAAATAATAGCTGGCGAGTTATCTCATGATGGTGGTGAAATTATAAAACCGAAAGATGTCTCAATGGGGTATTTAGCTCAAAATACCGGATTAGAAACGTCTTTAACAATTTGGGATGAAATGTTAACCGTCTTTACACACTTGCAGCAGATGGAGACAAAACTTCGAAGGCTAGAGCAAGAGATGGGAAAAGAAGAAAACTTTTCAAATGCGGCTATATATGAGAAATTATTAGCTGATTATGACCAATTACAATTAGATTATAAAGATCAAGGCGGCTATCAGTACGAAGCGGATATACGCTCAATTTTAAGCGGTCTTGGCTTCCCAGTTGAAACGCATCAGACGAAAATTTCCACATTAAGTGGTGGACAAAAGACTCGATTAGCTCTTGGGAAATTATTATTAACTAGACCAGACTTACTTATTTTAGACGAACCTACAAACCATTTGGATATTGAGACACTAACATGGCTTGAACAATATTTACAAGGCTATCCTGGCGCGATTTTAATCGTTTCCCATGACCGTTATTTCTTAGATAAACTCGTTACACAAGTATACGAAATTTCTAATAAGGAAAGCCGACGATTTTTTGGTAACTACAGTAAATATTTAGACTCAAAATCAGCTCTATACGAGCAAGAAATGAAGCGTTATGAAAAACAACAAGATGAAATTTCTAAACTGGAAGACTTTGTACAAAAAAATATAGCTCGTGCATCTACGACAAAACGCGCTCAAAGTCGCCGTAAACAATTAGACAGAATGGAAGTATTAACTAGACCATTAGGCGATTCTAAATCAGCTTCCTTCCACTTCGATATTGAAAAACAAAGTGGAAATGATGTTTTACAAGTGAAAGATGCAACTATTGGCTATTATCAGGAACCGATTATTGAACATGTAAATATGCGCTTAACTCGCGGTGACAGTGTTGCCTTAGTTGGGCCAAACGGAATTGGAAAATCTACATTATTAAAATCCATTGTGAATAAGTTACAGCTATTACATGGAAACGTTGCTTTCGGCTCAAATGTATCTGTTGGTTATTATGATCAAGAACAAGCCAACTTAACATCTTCGAAGCGAGTTTTAAATGAATTATGGGATGCATATCCCCTGCAACCTGAAAAAGAAATTCGCACTATACTAGGCAACTTTTTATTCACAGGGGATGATGTACTCAAACCAGTATCTTCTCTTAGTGGTGGACAAAAGGCTCGACTAGCTCTTGCAAAACTTATGATGCAAAAATCCAATTTATTAATTCTCGATGAGCCAACAAACCATCTTGATTTAAATAGTAAAGAGATTTTGGAGAATGCTTTAATTGATTACCCAGGTACTCTTCTATTCGTCTCTCATGACCGCTATTTTATTAATCGCGTAACGACAACCGTTGTTGAGTTATCAACAGAAGGTGCACAAGAATATTTAGGTGATTACGATTATTACGTTGAAAAGAAAAATGAAATGATTGAACGTGCGGAACTAGAGCAAGAAGATGAAGTACCTGTTCAAAAAGTGGTGGCACAAGAAAAATTAAATTATCTCGAAGAAAAAGAACGTAAACAGCTAGAGCGTCAACGTACTCGAAAGATTGAAGAACTGGAACAAAATATCGTAGGCTTAGAAGAAGAAATTGCTACGTTAGAAGATCAGCTTTGCTTACCAGAAATATATGCAGATTATGAAAAGGCTAGTGAAATTACAACTAAAAAGCAAACACTGCAAGAACAGCTTGAAGCTTGTATGGCAGAATGGGAAGAACTGCATATATAAGAGAATTTAAAAGAGGAGGATGTCTCATAAGTCGGGCTTTTTGACGAGATGACCTCCTTTTTATTTTATTTTTTGGAATCAATACCATAGTAAATAAAATTATATAACCGATTCGACAAGGATTGACAATAGTAGCACCTTATATAATAAGTGGAGGATGTTTTAAAATGTTTTTTTTGCATCTCCTTGTTTTTTATTTCCCAAAAAAGAATTTCTTCAAAGGTCAGACTTCCTCTATGTTATCCACAAGGTTATACACATATCCACCTTTATAATATAAACTTCCAAATAACTTTTCCACATTATCCACAATTGGATAAAAAGTTATACACATTTTATGTACACAAAAAAACCCATATTATCAACAGATAATACAGGTTTTATCCACAGGCTGTGGTTAATTTTGTGTATAACTATGCTTCAATATCTAATCCTGGATTTGCATTTAAAGCTAATGTAGCACGTTTTCCTTGTTCGTATGCAATTGTACCTGCAGCCGCAATCATCGCTGCATTATCCGTGCATAAAGATAGAGGAGGAATAATTAGCTCTATATTTTCTTTTTGTGCAAATTCTGCTGCTAAACGTGCACGAAGCCCTTTATTAGCAGCTACTCCACCAGCAAGAAGCACTTGTTTTACATTGTAAGCATCTGCTGCACGAGACGCTTTCGTTACAAGTACATCTATTACACTTTCTTGGAAACTTGCTGCTAAATCTTCTGGTGCAATTTCTATACCACGCTGTTTTGCGTTATGCACAGTGTTGATAACTGCTGATTTCAATCCACTAAAGCTGAAATCATACGAATCAGGTTCTAGCCACGCACGAGGCAAATCAATTGTTGGTTTTCCTTCATGCGCAAGGCGATCAATATGAGGACCACCTGGATAAGGCATTGATAATGTACGAGCTACTTTATCGTAAGCTTCTCCTGCCGCATCATCTCGCGTTTCACCAATCACTTCAAATGAACCATGTTCTTTCATATAAACAAGCTCCGTATGTCCACCGGATACAACAAGCGATAGTAACGGGAATTGTACTTCTTTTACTAAACGATTCGCATAAATATGACCAGCAATATGATGAACACCAACTAGAGGGATATCATGAGCAAAAGCCACAGCTTTCGCTGCATTTACACCTATTAAAAGTGCTCCGACTAAACCTGGGCCTTCTGTTACAGCAATTGCATCAATATCCTCAAAAGTGATATTCGCTTCTCTTAAAGCTTCTTCTAACACAACTGTGATTTCTTCTACATGATGACGGGATGCAATCTCTGGTACTACTCCGCCAAAACGCTTATGACTTTCAATTTGCGATGCAACGACATTCGCAATGATTTCCGTTCCATTTTTAACAACTGCTACAGCTGTTTCATCACAGCTTGTTTCAATACCAAGTATAATTATATTTTTTTCCATTATATATTCACCCACATTACAAGACCATCTTCCTGATTGTCTGCATAGTATCGTTTACGAATCCCACCATTTTGAAATCCGTATTTTCTGTATAACTGCTTTGCTACTTCATTTGACATGCGTACTTCAAGTGTCATTGTTTTTACTCCTAACCCTTTCGCTTCGGAAATGACTTCTTTCAATAAGGCATCCCCTAGCTTTTGACCTCTGTATTCCGGCAGGATAGCTATATTTGTTACATGTGATTCATCAATAATTATCCACAATCCACAATATCCAATTACGAGACCATCTTTTTCTAGCACGACATAATGTGCATGTTCATTCACCTCTAATTCACGGTGAAAGGCATCTGCAGTCCAAGGGGTTGAAAAAGATGCTTCTTCAATAGCTACAATTTGAGCAATATCATCGAGTGCCATCTTTCTAAATATCATATCCATCTTCTGTAGGCCCCTATTGTTTTTGACTTTCTAACCATTTTGTTTCAGCTTCAGCTAAACGAAGATAGCTAGGAACAAACGTATGCACGTCTTGTTCTTCTTTTTGTAATCCTAAAAATGCTAATTCACTTGGCCTTGGGTTATTCTTAGTGAACGGAGCAAATACAGCTTGATCACCTAAATATTCTACAATTGTTTCTTTATGCAATTTAACATCGTTACCAATAAATAAAACAGGCCGTTCTTTATCTTTTAACATTTGCAACCAGTCAACAATAAGAATAATTCGGTCTTCTTCTATTGAAGTTATACGCTCTCCTTCATATGTATATAACCCCGTGTAAATTTGACCACGTCGGCCATCAAATAAAGGACAAATTAGTCCATTAAAATTAGTACCATTTGCAGCCACCACTTCCAAACTTGATACACCTACAATTGGTATTTGAAGTGACCAAGCTAATGTTTTTGCCGCTGTCACACCTATACGAACACCTGTATATGATCCCGGTCCAGCTGCTACAACAATTTTAGTCAATTCTTTCGGTTTTACACCGCATTCTTTTAACAGCTTCTCTACAGCTGGCATAAGACGTACAGAATGGTTTTTTGTTAAATTTGTAATGATTTCCCCAATCACGTTCCCTTCCTCAATAAGGGATACACCCATTACGTAATTTGAAGTATCAATTGCTAGTACTTTCATCTTGTAATAGCTCCTCACATAATCTAATATAGCGATCTCCAATTGGCTCGAGTACAATTTTTCTTGTATCATCTCCAGCATGGAATAAACTAATTTGCAACTTCTCATTCGGTAAATATGCTTCTATTAAATGAGCCCATTCTACTACTGTAATCCCTTCACCATAGAAATACTCATCAAATCCTAAATCTTCTTCACTTTCCGCTAAACGATACACATCCATATGATATAGCGGTAATCTTCCTTTATATTCTTTAATAATATTGAAGGTAGGACTATTTACGACTCTTTTCACTCCAAGACCTTTTGCTAGTCCTTTCGTAAAAGTCGTCTTGCCAGCTCCAAGATCACCTTCTAAAATAATTACATCTTTTTCCTTTACAAGTCTCCCTAATTTTTCTGATAATCGCTGGGTTTCTTCGGAAGATTTTGTTGTTATTTCATATTTACTCACAGACTTCACCTACTTTACTCACAATGTTCTCTGCTCTTTATTATACAGGTTTTAAATATATAAAAAAGTCCTTAGGAGTTTTCCTAAGGATAGTTTGACTGTCTTTATTAGTTTTTTGTTAAAACAAATAAAAAAATACGAAACAACTTGTTTCGTTCTTTTCTTTATATAAAATGGCGGTCCCGACCGGGGTCGAACCGGCGATCTCCTGCGTGACAGGCAGGCATGTTAACCACTACACCACGG
>NZ_JAWRYM010000281.1:0-314 GCF_046534555.1 Bacillus sp. SIMBA_074
TAAAAAAAGAACAATCGGTCTTTTTTATTATTTAACATCATTAATACCGTTTATGTCAAGTATTGAACATGATAATACTTTAATGCACTTTTTGTTATACGCTTAAATCAATTCGCGAGCCGCGTTCACCTTTTTTCATAATCTGGATAATCCGTCATTCCTTAAGGGATTTTATGTACCGAATCAAGGTGTTCTCGGCCAGAACGAACATAAGAGGTTAATCCAATTGGAGTGCTTTAATGAGAACTTCTGACTCCACCAACCCTTTACATTCTTATCTCTTTAGTGATCTTTACTTCTAGAAAGGATAATCC
>NZ_JAWRYM010000282.1:0-313 GCF_046534555.1 Bacillus sp. SIMBA_074
GCAGTGTTCATTTTTCGGGGATGACTGCGTGGTCGCGTGAAAGCGAGCGGGTGGTGGTCACTTTTGATCACGGATTTGCCAGCGCCGAAGAGGTCACCACGTTAGCAGTTCATCATTCCCCATCGACAACAGAAAAGACATGGCAATTTCTTGGAGAGCAGGATTATGTCTATACTCCGTCGGCGTCTGCCATGTCAGGAGCATACAGAGATCTTTATTTAAGAGGATTTGTCGGGGAGATGGCTCATTTTATGGAGTGCTGCAAAAATGGTCAAACGCCTGTATCCAGCGCCGAGGATAATATCGGGACGAT
>NZ_JAWRYM010000283.1:0-313 GCF_046534555.1 Bacillus sp. SIMBA_074
GGAGTTCACGCGTGTCCATCAAACGGATCGGCCAGACAAGAAGGTATACTCCATCACCGAGAAAGGACAAATTGCGTTAAAGTTATGGCTTGGTCAACCAGCAGCAGAGCCGGTGGTGCGTGATGAGATCGTGTTAAAAGCCTATTGTATGTGGCTCGCCGACGAGAAGATGGCGACTGAGATTTTTACAGAGCGCATGGACCATTGCAAAGAACAACTCCAAATGTATGAGGATTACATAGAGGAACTCTCAACAGACTGTGAAGGTGTCCCCGATCATCCGGACCATCCTTCCTTTGGTGACTACATCCTG
>NZ_JAWRYM010000284.1:0-312 GCF_046534555.1 Bacillus sp. SIMBA_074
GAGAGGACGACTTCAACAGGGTTCATGTCGGTATCTGTTCCGCCCAAGCTTCTTGGTTCATCGATCGTCAGCGCAAAGTCTCTGGACCGGGCTTTCACAACCATCCCTTTTTGCAAATGTGCGGTGGCTCTAAAGGTTTCGACAGGCATTTTCTACACTCCCTTACATGAATTATCAGATTACAATATTATATCATATAATCCCAAGTTTTTAGGTATGAATAATCAGTTTTTTTATTTAAGCAATCTCGTTTCACTTATACTGGATAATATTAACCTCATAATACCCCCACTCCTTGTAAACCTTATCAAT
>NZ_JAWRYM010000285.1:0-312 GCF_046534555.1 Bacillus sp. SIMBA_074
GTCAGCGCGATCCCCAGGTTCGCCGCGAGGGCGGCGACGATGGCCTTGGTTCCACCTGATGCGCTCATGTCCCAATCCTAGGATGGAGCCATGGATGACGCGCAGAAGCTGAGCCTCCCGACCATCGCCATGCTGGGAGCGGGGTCGATGGGCCGTGCGATCCTCAGCGGCCTCCTCGCGCCGGGGGTGCAGGTCGCCGGGATCCGGGTGACGAACCGGTCGGAGGCGCGCGCCGCGGAGCTCGCCGGCACGCCGGGAGTTACGGTCTACGCGACCGAGACGCGGGCGGACGCCAACCGGCTCGCCGTCGAT
>NZ_JAWRYM010000055.1:0-15184 GCF_046534555.1 Bacillus sp. SIMBA_074
TAAAGTTAGTTTGTCTAGCATCTAAAAATAAAAATTGACGTTCACGTTGTTTGTTTCGTTCAGTTTTCAAAGAACTTATCTGCCGCTCCAGAAGCGACTTCATCATATTAACATCTTCATTTTCCGATGTCAACTATGTTTTTCAATTTCTTTTTTGTCGTTTTCTGCGTTTCTGCATCAGCGACGTTTATTAATATATCATGTGGAAAAATGAAATGCAACACCTTTTGAAAACTTTTTTAAAACCAACTACACTTCTTTTTTAATATCATATACTTAAACGAAACATCTCTTTCATTTCTAAGTAATTCCTACATATATTCTATAGAAAGTCACTCTGTCAAAAAACGTTTCTTTCTATATAAAGTGAAACTTTAATCAGTGTGGGGTGTTCATCCCCCACTGATTATTAGCCTTCACCAATCGGGCATTTACGGGCAGTCGTCCCCCACCTAACTTTCTCGCATTCGGCGGATTTTGAGGCGGGGCTTACTGCCCGCAAATAGTGGGATAAACGTTTTATTCATATACCATATCATACAAGGAGGAATATACATGGACTACACCGACTTATTAATAAAACTAGGTCTCTCGGCTATTTTAGGATTCGCTATCGGTTTAGAGCGCGAATTAAAACGTAAACCACTCGGCTTAAAAACGTGTTTAGTTATTTCTATTATTAGTTGCCTCCTAACCATTGTTTCTATTAAAGCAGCTTACAACTTACCACATACCGATCATATGAATATGGATCCACTTCGACTTGCCGCTCAAATTGTATCAGGAATTGGTTTTTTAGGTGCCGGTGTAATTTTACGCAGAGGAAACGATAGTATTGCGGGGTTAACGACCGCCGCTATGATTTGGGGTGCTTCTGGCATCGGCATTGCCGTTGGAGCTGGTTTCTATATCGAGGCTATTTTCGGAATGTGTTTCCTTATGATTAGTGTAGAACTTATACCATTAGCGATGAAATACGTCGGTCCTAGATCATTTCGCCAACGTGATATCGCAGTGAAACTCGTTGTACGAAATATGGACAATATCCCGACCGTAATTGAAGAAATAAAAGAAATGGATATAAAAGTTAAGAACATGAAGCTCAAAACATTGGAAAATGGTTCGCACTATTTACATTTAAAATTGTCTATCGATCAAAAAAGACATACTGCTGATGTTTATTATGCTCTTCAGCATCTTGAAAGTGTTCAACAAACTGAAGTTGAAAGTATGTATTAATTATGAAATGAACTCTCTTTTTAATTAGAGAGTTTTTCTTTTTTCTATAATGGTAACAATGAATGTAGTCCTGAAAAGTAAGGAGGAATAGGAACTTGAAATCCCGTCCGAATTTAGTAGATACATTTCGTGATTCCATTATTTTTCGTTTAATTTGCTTTATTATTGTACTTACTGCCTTCTCCGGCTTTCTTATACATATATTAGAGCCATCTCACTTCACCACATGGTTCGACGGGGTTTGGTGGTCAATCGTTACCATTTTCACCGTTGGATACGGCGATTTCGCCCCCCATACAACGATAGGAAAACTTATTGGTATATGTATTATTTTATTAGGAACGGGATTTTGTTCTTATTATATGGTTCTATTCGCTACCGACATGATTAATAAACAATATATGAGAATTAAAGGTGAAGCAGCTGCTACCTCTAATGGTCATATGATTATTATTGGCTGGAATGAGCGTGCAAAACATGTTGTAAAACAAATGCACATATTACAACCGAACCTTGATATCGTTTTAATTGATGAAACACTTTCTTTACTTCCAAAGCCATTTCATCATTTAGAATTTATAAAAGGTTGTCCGCATCACGATCAAACTTTATTAAAAGCTAACATTACAACAGCTCACACTATATTAATAACAGCGGATAAAGAGAAGAACGAAAGCTTAGCAGATACACAGTCCATTTTAAATATTTTAACTGCAAAAGGACTTAATCCAAACATTCACTGCATCGCTGAACTTCTTACTTCTGAACAAATCCAAAATGCAACGAGAGCTGGCGTATCAGAAATTATAGAAGGAAATAAATTAACGAGCTATGTATTTACCGCTTCTCTTTTATTCCCTTCCATTTCAGGTGTACTATTCTCACTTTACGATGAAATCTCTGATAACAAATTACAACTGATGGAGATTCCCCCGTCCTGCACCGGACAATCCTTTGCAAATTGTAGCTATACTCTTTTAAAGCAAAACATTCTCTTACTAGGTGTAAAGCGCGACGAACAATATATGATCAATCCAGTTCATTCTTTCATTCTCATCGAAAGCGACATACTCATCGTTATTCACCATTAAAAAAATGATTTTCTAGTTCTTGTACCAATACTTTACCAATATTGACATACTTTCTTTTCACATCTCCATCTGGATCTTGCGGCTCCGCAAATTGATCCAATCCACTCGTTCCAGCTGTTAAAGCATTAACATTATCATCTAGTTCGTCTTGATATACGTGCGAAAGAATATACGGTGTTTCAAGACGGACTATTACACCAGGCACATCTAGTTCCCCATCCACCGCTGTAAATGGTACGCGTAAAAATTGATACCCTTCTTCTTCGTCGATTTTATAATCAAAGCATCCTTTATCATAATCCCAATTACCGCCAATACTATATCCAAGTGGTTTCATAACCTCTTCTAACTTATATAACGCATATGTACATCCTTCTAATTTTGATTGAATCGGAATCAAGCCCATCCCTCCTAGACTTTTCCTTTAGCATACCCATTCTAGTTTGAATATACCGATGTACCTTTCAATAAAATAATAAAAAGCGACCGGAGACCCGATCGCTTTTCATTATTTTAAACGCTCTTCTAATTCTGCTTTTAATTCTTCAAATCCTGGTTTACCAAGTAAAGCAAACATGTTTTTCTTGTATGCTTCTACTCCTGGTTGGTCAAATGGATTTACACCTAATAGGTAGCCGCTCATCGCACATGCTTTTTCGAAGAAGTATACAAGGTAACCGAATGTGTACTCATTTAATTCAGGGATGTTTACGATTAAGTTTGGTACTCCGCCATCGCTATGTGCAAGTAATGTACCTTCGTATGCTTTTGTGTTTACGAAGTCTATCGTTTCACCAGCAAGGTAGTTTAATCCATCTAAATCGTTGTCGTCTAATTCGATTTTTAGTTCGTGTGTAGATTTACCTACTTTAAGAACTGTTTCGAATAGGTCACGACGACCTTCTTGAATGTATTGACCTAATGAGTGTAAGTCAGTTGAGAAGTTTGCTGAAGATGGGAAAATACCTTTTTGATCTTTTCCTTCACTTTCACCAAATAACTGTTTCCACCACTCAGAGAAGTAGTGAAGTGCTGGCTCATAGTTAACAAGCATTTCAATTGTTTTCCCTTTATTATATAGAGCATTACGAACTACTGCGTATTGGTAAGCTGGGTTTTCTTCAAGTTCTGATTTCGCGAAATCATTATGACCAGCAGCTGCACCTTTCATCATCTCTTCAATGTTTAGGCCACTTACAGCGATTGGCAATAAACCTACTGGTGTTAATACAGAGAAACGACCGCCAACATCATCTGGAATAACGAACGTTTCGTAGCCTTCATTATCAGATAATGTTTTTAAAGCACCGCGCGCTTTATCTGTAGTCGCATAAATACGTTTGCGTGCTTCTTCTTTTCCATACTTTTCTTCTAATAATTTACGGAAAATACGGAATGCGATTGCAGGCTCTGTTGTTGTACCTGATTTGGAAATAACGTTAATAGAAAAGTCTTTACCTTCTAGTACGTCCATTAAATCTTTCATGTAAGTGGAGCTAATGTTTTGTCCAACAAATAGCACTTGTGGAGTTTTACGTTGTTCTTTAGAAAGCGTGTTATAGAAAGAATGGTTTAACATTTCAATTGCTGCGCGTGCTCCTAGGTAAGAACCACCAATACCTACAACAAGTAAAATGTCAGAGTCATTTTTAATTTTTTCTGCGCATTTTTGAATGCGAGCGAATTCTTCTTTGTCATATTGAAGCGGAAGCTCTACCCACCCAAGGAAATCGTTCCCAGCTCCAGTTTTTTCGTGGATTGCATGATGTGTTACTTTTACTGCATCACGTAAATAAGTTAGTTCATTTTCACCGATGAAGGATAACGCTTTAGAATAGTCGAACGTTACATGTGTACTCATCTTTTTCCCTCCAATTATGTATATGTATTTCTGTATTCACTTTAGCGAAACTAAAGTTGTAAATCAAGCGATTCAACAATTGTAAACGTAACCATTATTTATTTTTTAGAAAAAGTTCATTTTTTGCATAAAAATTCGAATTTTTCGGTATAGATGTATATACATCGTTTTTCGTACATTTTTCATGTATAAAAACAACAAAACTATACCATTCTATAAAGGAGTTAAATTTTCTTATTAACTCCTTGCTTGCTCACGCTTCACATTAAGGGGGGGACTTTTCATGAGTACCTTGCAACGTATCGCATTAGTCTTCACTGTAATCGGCGCTGTTAACTGGGGACTGATCGGGTTCTTCCAGTTTGACTTAGTAGCGGCTATTTTCGGGGGACAGAACTCAGCTCTTGCACGTATTATTTACGGCATCGTTGGTATTTCTGGGCTTATCAATCTCGGCTTACTATTTAAACCATCCGAGAATCTTGGTACTCACCCAGAAACACATGAAATTCAATAGTCAGTATGTCTTTTTCGCCTCCGACATACGAATATGATTGCATGCAATCATATTTGCAAATATATATATCATAAGTCACAGTAAAAGAGGAACGCTCATATGCGTTCCTCTTTTACTTTATTACCTCCGACTCTTCAATCCATTCTGCTAGCTTTTCTCGCAGTGTATTAAATCCGTTCTCTGATGGATTCGGTATAAGAATTCGTCCTTGCTTTCTTTTCGCCGCTTTTAACGATAAACTCATTTTTCTGTGTTCTTCATCAATTGAAAGTACTTTTACTTCTACTGTATCTCCGACCTTTAAAAAGTCATGAATGTCTTTTACATACCCATTTGTGATTTCAGATATATGCACAAGTCCTTGTGTTTCTGCATCCAAAGCTACAAATGCACCGTAATCTTGAATTCCAGTTACTTTCCCTGTTACAACCACTCCCGTTGTATATTGTTCTGACATGTGAAACACTCCCATACGTTTACCATTTTCTCTACAATTGTAAATAGCAAAGCAGATGTATTTATTGTTAAATATCCGATTAGTGAGTAAGTATCCTAAGTAAAACACCGAGGATACTCCCACCTTATATTAGTAAATTATACCACTTTGATAGAACTCATTCAAAATTCACGAAAAAATTTTCTGTAATACGTATAATTCTCCAATATTAGGATAGAATACTAACACATGGCTTTCTAGTATTCCCCCCCTTTTATGGACAAAACGTATTGTGTTTTGTCCTTTTTTTATTCTCTATGAACCGTTCCATTCTCTTCATTGCTTCCATAAGTTGCTCAAGCGATGTTGCATATGAACAACGAATAAATCCTTCACCACTCCCGCCAAACACATTTCCAGGAACAACAGCCACTTTTTCTTCTAATAATAATTGTTCTGCAAATTCTGCTGAAGATAGTCCGGTTGAAGCTATAGAAGGGAAGACATAAAATGCCCCGCCTGGCACATGACATGTTAAGCCCATTTCATTGAAAGATGTCGTCATAAAGTTACGACGTTTTTTATAGCTATCTCTCATTCGAATTACTTCATCATTTCCCCCGCGTAATGCTTCAAGCGCTGCAAATTGAGACATCGTTGGTGCACACATCATTGAATACTGGTGGATTTTGAGCATTAATTCTGAAAATTGAACAGGGGCTGCAATCATCCCAAGACGCCATCCCGTCATGGCAAACCCTTTTGAAAATCCTGAAATTAAAATCGTATGGTCACGCATATTTTTAATACTCGCGAAACTCGTATATGCTTCGTCGTATACGAGCTCTGCATAAATTTCATCCGATAACACGATTAAATTATACTTCTCAACAATAACTGCTAGCTTTTCTAATTCGGATTTATTTAACATTGCGCCTGTTGGGTTATTGGGAGAACAAAGTAATATTGCCTTTGTTTTCGTTGTAATAGCTGCTTCAATTTGATCTGGCTGTACTTTAAATTCATCTTCTAATGAAGTCGCCACTGGAACTGGGACCCCGCCCGCTAACGTAACAAGCGGTGCATACGAAACGAAACTTGGTTCAATAATAAGTATTTCATCATCAGGGTTTACAATAGCACGCATCGCTACATCTAGCGCTTGACTCGCTCCAACTGTAACAATGATTTCATCATTCGGATCATAAGATACTGCAAATTGTTTTTTTAGATACTTTGCTATTTCTTGACGGAGCTCCAATAATCCTGCATTTGCTGTATATGACGTATATCCTTGTTCTAAAGAACGAATACATGCTTGCCTTACATTCCAAGGTGTAACAAAGTCCGGCTCTCCCACTCCAAGTGAAATAACGCCTTTCATACTTGCCGCTAAATCAAAAAACTTTCGTATACCGGACGGTTGTAAAGATTCTGCTACTCTAGATAGGTCAAATTGCTTCACGGTGTCACCACAATTCTCTTATCATCATCTGTCTTTTCATAAATAATCCCCTCATGTTTATACTTCTTCAAAATAAAATGAGTTGTCGTTGAAACGACAGATTCAATTGTTGCTAATTTCTCAGAAACAAACATCGCTACTTCTCCCATCGTCTTTCCTTCTAATGTAATAGAAAGGTCATATGTCCCAGACATTAAATAAACGGATTTCACTTCTGAATAGCGATAAATTTGTTCAGCTACTGCATCAAAACCGACACCACGCTTCGGTGTAACTTTCACATCAATCATCGCCGTTAAACCAGTATGTTCTTTCACTTTTGTCCAATCGATATGTGTTACATAGTCCACGATAATCTTTTCACTTTCTAATTTCGCAACCATTTTTTTCACTTCTTCTACTTCTATATTTAACAACTTCGCTAATGTATCTACAGATAAACGACTATTCTTTTCAAGACAAGCTAATAATTCCAATTCTTTCTCTGTCACCATATAAATCATCCTTCCTTTTAGTTTCTGTCTAAATTATACAAATACTCTTTCCAATTTGAAAAGAAGATTTTTTTAGTGAATTATGTCAAAATAAAGTGAAACTTTAATCAGTGGAAAGACTCACCCCGCTGATTATTATTTGAACCAATCGAGCTTTTACGGACCGTTGCTTTCCCACCTAACCTCTTTGCTTAAGCTGCTTTTGAGGCGGGAGGCTTACTGTCCGTTAAATCGGGGTAAAGTGAAACTTTAATCAGTGAAAAAACGCAGGATAAAGTGAAAGGGGATGGAACCGTGAAACCAAAAGTATATATTGCCGAACCAGTTCCAACATTTGTAGAAAACTATTTATCAGAACACTGTGATTTTGAAAAATGGGATCAAAACGAGAAAGTACCTCGTGATGTTCTGTTGGAAAAAATAAAAGATAAAGATGGGTTATTAAATTTCGGATCTACTATAAATGAAGAATTATTGCAGGTTGCTCCTAATTTAAAAGTAGTAAGTAACATTTCTGTTGGCCATGATAACTTTGATTTAAAAGCGATGGAAAAACAAAATGTTATCGGAACGAATACTCCATATGTGTTAGATGATACAGTAGCCGATCTCGTTTTCGCTCTTATGTTATCTGCTGGTCGCCGTGTTTGCGAACTCAATTCCTATGTAAAAAATGGTGAATGGAACGCTGAAATTGGAAAAGAACACTTCGGACTAGATGTACATCATAGTACGATTGGTATTATCGGAATGGGACGAATTGGAGAAGCTGTCGCAAAACGAGCGAAATTCGGCTTTGATATGAATGTCCTTTACTATAACCGTCGCCGTAAAGAAGAAGCTGAGCAAAAATTTGATGCTACATATTGTGATTTACAAACTTTAATCAAACAATCTGATTTTATTATTCTTCTTACTCCATTAACAGATGAAACGTATCATCTTATCGGTGAAAAGGAATTTTCACTAATGAAAGAAACAGCAATTTTCATTAATGCTTCTCGCGGGAAAACAGTAGATGAAACTGCATTAATTCATGCGTTAACAGAAAAGAAAATATTTGCAGCCGGCATCGACACATTTACACAAGAGCCGATTCAAAAAGAGAATCCGCTCTTATCATTACAAAACGTTGTAACTTTACCGCACATCGGATCTGCAACATTAAAAACTCGGCAGCAAATGGCAATGACAGCTGCTGAAAATTTAGTAGCAGGATTACAAGGAAAAACACCACCTAATATTGTGCGTGGGTAATTATAAAGTGAAACTTTAATCAGTGGGGGTTTTGTCCATCCCCCACTGATTATTAGCCCTCACCAATCGGGCTTTTACGGGCAGTTATCTCCCACCTAACTTCCTCGCATTCGCCTAATTTTGAGGTGGGAGTCTACTGCCCGGTAAATAGCGGGATAAATAAGCGAAAGGCAAGATGACGATGTCATCTTGCCTTTTTTTGTTAACATATTTTGTTTCTTGCCGGGAGATGATATGAACAAAAATCAATGGAGTGACAAAAAATGAACCATGAATGCAAATGCCCTTACTTCACTTTTTCCACTCGCGGGACTACTATTCATTACGAATTGTATGAACATAATACTAAAAAAGAACGACCTACTTTCGTACTCGTTCACGGCTTCCTCTCTTCCTCATTTAGCTATCGACGACTCATTCCTTTACTAACAAAGGAAGGTACAGTAATTGCCCTTGATTTACCACCATTCGGAAAAAGTGATAAATCTCATCTCTTTAAATATTCTTATCACAATTTAGCAGCTATTATTATCGATTTAATCGAACATTTATCTCTCTCGAATATTGTATTAGTTGGCCATTCTATGGGCGGACAAATTTCACTCTTTGTAAACCGACTACGCCCTGAATTAATTTCAAAGACGATTTTACTATGTAGCTCTAGTTATTTAGCACGCGCAAACTTACCTTTACTGTACTCCTCTTATTTACCGTTCTTCCACTTATACGTGAAGAACTGGATTATTCGAAGGGGCATCGTCCATAATTTAATGAATGTCGTTCATGACCATTCATTAATTGACAATGAAATGATGGAAGGCTATGCTGCTCCTTTTTATGATGATCGTATATTCCCTGCTTTAACTCGAATGATAAGAGACCGTGAAGGTGACTTATCTTCAACTGAATTACAAAAAATCGAAACCCCAGTATTACTCATTTGGGGTGAAAAAGATCGCGTCGTCCCTGTACATGTAGGACACCGTCTCCATAAGGACCTACCTAATTCAACTTTCATTTCTTACGAAAATACAGGGCACTTACTACCTGAAGAAAAGCCCGATCATGTTTATGAAGAAATTATTACGTTTGCGACGCAATAAAGTGAAGCTTTAATCCGTGGGAGGCTCTATTCCCACGGATTATTAGCCTTCACCAATCGGGTTTTTACGGGCAGTTTGATTTCTCGCCTAACCTCTTTGCTTCAACTGAATTTTGAGGCGGGAGTCTTACTGCCCGTTAAAACGGGATAAAGTGAAGCTTTAATCCGTGGGAGGCTCTATCCCCACGGATTATTAGCCTTCACCAATCGGGTTTTTACGGGCAGTTTGATTTCTCGCCTAACCTCTTTGCTTCAACCGAATTTTGAGGCGGGAGTCTTACTGCCCGTTAAAACGGGATAAAGTGAAGCTTTAATCAATCAGCACAAATGAAAATAAACAAAAAGGCTGTCGTAAATTCCGACAGCCTATAACGAACAACTTCCGCCTTCTTTTAGTACGAGTAACTCTACTGCTAATTTTTCGCATTTTTCAAGTGCAGGTACTTCTTCAAAAGACATAAAGTATATATGTTGAATCTTCTTTGCGATGTATTTCGGATCATCAAACACACTTACGATGTTTACAACATCGCTCGCTTCTGTTTCATAAAACTCCGGTCCCATTTGAAACGGATCCCAATTTTTCACAACCTCAATCATTTTGTCATATGCACCCATCTGCTTCCCGCCTTTTCACTTTTTAATGCTTTTCTTTATCGTATCACATCAGCTATTCTATAAGAAGAGTGAAAATTTTCATAACTTAACAGTTTGACAGAAGAAAGGAGCAAACATATGCAACTATTTCATAAAACGGTAAATCGTCGCGGAACGCATAGTACAAAATGGGATACATATAAAAATGAAGAACTCATCCACGCTTGGATTGCCGATATGGATTTTGAAGTACCAAAACCAATTCAAACTGCATTACAAAAACGCACAGAACATCCTATTTTCGGCTATACACTTCCTCCTGAAAATATTGGGGATATCATTTGTAATTGGACGAAAAGCCAATACAATTGGGAAATACAAAAAGAATGGATTGTATTTAGCGCAGGTATCGTTCCAGCTCTTAGTACGAGCATACAAGCTATAACGAAAGAAGGAGAAGCAGTACTCGTACAACCTCCTATTTATCCACCATTTTTTGAAATGGTCAAAACAAATAATAGACAATTATGTGAGAGTCCCTTGTTTAAACAAAATGGCATATATAAGATAGACTTCGAGCATCTAGAAACTCAATTTAAACAAGGTGTAAAACTAATGCTTCTTTGCAGCCCTCACAATCCTATCGGGCGCGTTTGGACGAAAGAGGAGCTAACAAAACTCGGTACGTTATGTACGCAATATAATGTAACCGTTGTCGCGGATGAAATTCACGCCGATATTATTTATAGAGGCCATACTCATACACCGTTTGCTTCTTTATCTGAAGAATTAGCAGCACGCACTATTACTTGTATGGCTCCGAGCAAAACATTTAATATCGCTGGATTACAAGCATCGATCATTATTATTCCGAATGAAAATCTCCGTAATGCCTTTATGTCTATCCAATATAGACAAGGATTCCACGGATTAAATACATTTGCTTATACAGCAATGCAAAGTGCCTATACAGAATGTAATGATTGGCTAAATGAAATTCGATTGTACGTTGAAGATAACGCTCAATTTGCTTGTAAGTATATTCAAAATCACATACCAGCTCTTTCTGTAATTAAACCAGAAGGTAGTTTTTTACTGTGGATTGATTGTTCCCACTTGGATCTTTCTCAAGATGAACGAACAGCATTGCTTGAAGAGAAAGGTAAAATCATCGTTGAGCCTGGTGAGAAATACGGAACAGGTGGAGAAGCCTATATCCGAATTAACATTGGCTGTCCTAGATCTGTTTTAGAAGAAATTCTAAACAGACTACACCATACATTCTCATAACAAAAAAGGAGGCTATCCCAAAATGATTTTGGGATAGCCTCCTTTTTTTCGATAAATCGATATAATTCCACTTACTATCATGCAGTTTTACAACAAAATCTACCATTCAAGGTAGCTTCTATTTTTTCTTCATAGCCGACACTTTTTTTACGATAACACCGCAAGCAATTCGGCCACCAGATTTACCAGTTGGTTGCGTCATACCATCATCAGCGTTTTCTGTAATAATAATAGACGCTCCATCTTTTCTATGAATCGTCGTTTTTCCTTCTTCAAGCGTTATATACGGAGCATCGATTTCTGCTTTAATCTTTCCCGAACCGTCTGCAACTACGTTCGGTAAATCACCATTTTCTGCACCTTTCGGATTCAAGAGCCCATGTTTTTTATTATCCGGATTAAAATGATTCCCAGATGATTCGAAACTAGGCGCTTTACATTCTCCGATTTCATGCACATGTATCCCGTGTGGTCCTGGTGTAAAGCCTTCCGCTTTAATCGTAATTTTCACTCCACTTGTTTGCTGAACTACTTTTGCAGTCCCAACTTCATCACCTGAAGCATTATGTAATTTCACATCAATTTCTTTCGGCTTCCCTTGGTCACAACCCGCCATTAGAAATAATAAACAACAACTGAAAAAAAGCCGTCTTTTCATTCAATTCCCTCCAAAATGCTTTCTGCCCTTAGATTGTCCGAGCATAGAGGGAAACATACAAAAATGAATTACTGTTTCTTTTCAGCTAAAAGCTTTTCTTCTACTTTCTGTAATCGCTCTGCTTCTCGTTTTGATACACGAATAAACATACGCCACGTAGCAACCGCACCGATGATAAATAGAACGCAAACAATACCCGGAATAATATACTCCGTTTTATCTTCAGGAAAATATAAAGGCATCATACAGAACACTCCTTATCAGGGAATTTATGAAAAAAATTAACATCAGAATTTTCTGTTATATCATTTTAAATTATAGTTGAAGCCTGTCATATTCTCAAGGACATTCAAAAAATCAACTGATTTCTTTGACTCCTTCTTATACTTTCCTTACTATAAACTTGAGGTGAAAAATATGAGAGAAACATTTGAAATTGGTGAAATCGTTACTGGTATTTATAAAACTGGAAAATACATCGGCGAAATTACAAATAGCCGTCCTGGCAGTTACGTCGTAAAAGTACTAGCTGTTTTAAAACATCCAGTGCAAGGTGATTTACATAATGTAAAACAAGCTGACGTACCATTCTTCCATGAAAGACGTGCTTTAGCTTTTCGTGAACAGACGAACATTCCAGAGCAAATGGTGAAGAAATATGAAGGAGAAATTCCGGATTATACAGAGTCACTAAAATTAGCATTAGAAACTCAAATGAATTCATTTTCTGAAGATGATTCACCTTTTGCGGGGCGTAGTCTAGAAACACTTCAGCAATTGAAGCAAGATTACAAACTTTAAAAAACAAAACGACCAAATTACATATTTTGCAATTTGGTCGTTACTGTGTACTCACTTTCTTTAACACTTTCGAAAAATCAACAAGTTCCCCTAATGTCGGAGGTGCTGGTTTGACTAAATACTCTTTATCTTTTTCTACTAACTTAAAAATATTATATGTCGTCATCGCATCATCAAGCGCACAATGATGCTTTCCTGTTCCTGCTTTTCCATACGCCTCAATTGCTTTCCACAGCCCTGTTTGATTTCTCTCTCCAAAAAACTTCTTATACTCAAGCGATAAATCACGAAACTGTCCAAAGAATGGAAATTCTACTCCCGCCATTTCACAGTTATGCTTTAAGACTTTCATATCCATATTTCCCCACGTTACAATTGTCGGTTTACCACTCTTTTCATATTCTGCAAGTTTCTCAACAAGTTCATGAAAAGAAATTCCTTTGTCCACTACTTCCTGTTTAATTCCTAAAAATTTTTTACATCGATCCGTTAAAGACGGAAATGTTTTCGGTCTAATATGCGATGAATACGTATCTTCCACCTTACAACCAACAACTGAAACGAGTCCGACCTCAATAATTTCTGGGAAAAAACCTTTGGGCTTTTTTCTATGCTGGGGCATCGTAAACTCAAAGTCTAAAAACAAAAATCGTTGTTCATCCATACGATCCCTTCCTTATCATATTTGTCATTCCTTTCTATTTGACACTCCTACACGAACAAGCTCGAATGCTGATTCGATTTTAAATATTCAGATTGGATGTATCTTATATATATGTCAGATGCCCACAAATATTTTTAAAAATAAGAAAAAATGACCTATGCAGAAAATATGACAAAATAAACCCTTTCATTTACATCCGCCATTTTTCTACTTTATAATGACGTTATGTGTGTTTCATCTAGTTAATTTTTTGACACACTAAGAAAAGTGAATGAAAGGAGATGAGAGTTTTGCACGAAACAACGCAAGAACTCGCAAACTGGCAGTATTATTTCGCTATCGCAGTCTTTTTAATTACATATGCCATTATTATTTCTGAAAAAATTAACCGTGCTGTCATCGCACTTCTTGGTGCAGCATTCATGGTAATTGCAGGGGTCGTTGACTTACACAATGCCTTTACGAAACATATTGAATGGGGAACAATTACATTACTCATCGGTATGATGATACTGGTAAACATTACAAGTAAGTCAGGTGTCTTCCAATACGTTGCCATTAAAGCCGCAAAAGGAGCACAAGGAAATCCAATTAAAATTTTAATTTCACTTTCCTTACTTACCGCGCTCGGCTCCGCATTTTTAGATAACGTTACAACAGTACTTCTTGTTGTTCCAGTTACTTTATCTATTACGCGCATCTTGCAAGTAAATCCTGTTCCATATTTACTTTCTGAAATTATTTTTTCAAATATCGGAGGAACAGCAACATTAATTGGTGATCCGCCAAATATTATGATTGGTTCTGCAAATAAGCATTTAGATTTCAATGCTTTCTTATTCAACTTAGCACCTATCGTAATCATCATTATTGCTGTTACAGCAACAATTCTTTACTTCATGTACCGTAAGCAATTAATTGCTGATCCTGTACAAATTAAAAAATTAATGAGCTTAGATGAAAAACAATACATTAAAGACCCAGTATTAATGAAGAAATCTTTAACAGTACTTGGCCTTACTATTTTAGGTTTCATGACTCATTCTATTTTCCATATTGATGCAGCTATCATCGCCTTAACTGGCGCTACTGTACTTATGCTAATCGGTGTGAAAGAGCATGAAATTGAAGAGGTATTCGCAAGTGTAGAGTGGGTAACAATCTTCTTCTTCGCGGGACTATTCGTACTCGTTGGAGGACTTATTGATATCGGGCTTATCAAAATGTTAGCTCAAAAAGTAATTGGAATAACAGGCGGAGATATTTCTCAGGCATCTATCCTTGTTCTATGGGTATCTGGTATCGCCTCTGCAACAATCGATAACATTCCATTCGTTGCAACAATGATTCCACTTATTAACGATATGGCAGTTGGGCTAGGTTTATCACCTTCTGACGCACAAATCGACGTACTATGGTGGGCATTAGCACTAGGTGCTTGCTTAGGTGGAAACGGAACATTAATCGGAGCTTCTGCTAACGTAATCGTAGCCGGAATCGCAAGTCGTGAAGGACATAAATTCAGCTACATGGAATTCCTTAAAGTCGGCTTCCCAATTATGATCGTTTCATTAATCATTTCTCATATTTACATTTACTTACGCTATCTTATGTAGTAGAAAAAAGCGCCCTGCTCTGAAGTGACCCCTAAAAGTTAGACACGGTTATTTCATTAGGCAACTTGATCCAAATGAGTCCGGTATTGTACCGGG
>NZ_JAWRYM010000286.1:0-312 GCF_046534555.1 Bacillus sp. SIMBA_074
GCGAGCGGGTCGTTGATATTAGTACGATGGTGGAGATGCTGACCCGCTTTCATCTCCTCAATCATGAGACGACGCTCATCTTAAATGAATACGCGAAAAAAATCGTATCGCGCAGCCAAGGCTTACAAGCGACCATGGCCGGTTTGATTCACACGAAAAACATGTTCGAAGAAACGCTAAACATGGTGCAGGACGGCGTCATTACGTATGATGAGCGAGGAAAGATTACATTCCTCAACAAAGTAGCGGAGGAAATTTTGGCCTTGCCGTTTTCTCGCGTAGCCAACCGCGATATACGTGGTGTGTGCAGAG
>NZ_JAWRYM010000287.1:0-309 GCF_046534555.1 Bacillus sp. SIMBA_074
GGATAAAACGATAACTGGACATTGATATTCCTCTGCAAGATTGAATGCTTCTGCCGTATCATAAAAAGCTTCTTCAACTGTACTTGGAGCCATTACGATTTTAGGGATTTCACCATGAGTACCATAAATCATGGCCATTAAATCGGATTGCTCCTGTTTTGTAGGAAGTCCCGTAGATGGACCGCCACGCTGAGTATCGACAATGACAATTGGCGTCTCGGTAATGCCCGCTAAACCAATCGCCTCCATCTTCAAGGAAAGTCCAGGTCCAGCTGAAGCAGTGATGGCACGTACACCACCATAGTTTGC
>NZ_JAWRYM010000288.1:0-309 GCF_046534555.1 Bacillus sp. SIMBA_074
GTAGTAGCCCTTCGCCCCGATCGAGCCGGTCAGGGGCACCACACCGCTGGAGGCGCCCGTCCCGGTGGCCGGACGGTACTGGATGCTCCAGCCGCTCAGGCTGACGGCGTTCGCGCCCGGGTTGTACAGCTCGACGAACTTGTTGGTGTACGCGGCCCCGGCGCTGCCGCCGGAGAGATACGCCTCGTTGATGACGACACCGCTGCCGTCCGGGCTGGCGAAGGCGGGGGACGCGACGAGCGCACCGGCGACGAGGCCGGTTCCCGCGATCGCGGCGGCGGCGGCGCGCGCCAGCCTGCCGAATCTGGT
>NZ_JAWRYM010000289.1:0-309 GCF_046534555.1 Bacillus sp. SIMBA_074
TATGGCTGAAGCTGGAAACGGGAGTCGGCTTGATATTGAAGAAACTCGCGAAGTTGAACATGTGGATGCATCTCCTGGTTGAACCGGCGGTACCGCGCCGGCGGCGGCCGGACCGGGGTCCGGTGGTCGCGACGTTCCGCCGCCGCGTGCGAGCGTTGGGAAGGGGGAACCTCCGGTGTGGGTAGCGGGGCGGGGATGCGGGATTCAGCGCTCGAGCAGGCTCTCGTCCAGGCGACGCTGCAGCGGCGACAGGAAGTAGTCGAGGACGCGCCGGCTGCCGATGCGGATCTCGGCGCGCACGCTCATGCC
>NZ_JAWRYM010000056.1:0-14887 GCF_046534555.1 Bacillus sp. SIMBA_074
TTAAGCTCTCTAGCGCCGATGGTAGTTGGGACCTTGTCCCTGTGAGAGTAGGACGTCGCCAAGCAAGATAAAAACACGAGTCATTTGACTCGTGTTTTTTTATTTCCCATGAAATAGGTTGGATTCCGTTAGTAAAAATGCTGAAATATAGTAAGGGATTTTTTGAGCAGAAATATTGAGAAATTGATAAATAAACGGATAATCTTCAGATCCATAGCTTCCAAGTAAGTCATACCACCAATCTGTTTCATACCTAGAAATCATACTTAAATTATAGAGCAATAAATAATGAACAAGGAGCTCAGGCAACACTGGCTTAGAGTTTCTAGGGTCAGTCGTAAGTGGTAAATAATAAGTGTCAGTAAGATGCTCATAGTATAAAGGTGTGCTATACATAGGATTCCATGATTGAATAGGTGCGGAAAAAAATACATTTAATTCATTGTTTTTCTCAGGTACGTGTTGTATTGATAAATGCTTACAGGCTGTTTCGATGTAACGAGAAAATCTCTCTTTAGTCATATGTAGTCGATCTAGTATGTTGACTGAAAAAGAGAGCTCATTTTTATTTGTTGAATCAATTTTATATAATGTTGTTTCTTTTTGACTATAGCGAAATAAATGTTGTAATTCAGGGATTTTTCCCATTAGCTCTAACATATTAAACTTTTCTGTTTCTAAGTGTTTCATGTGAAACAGTTGTTCTGCCGCGTGAGTAAATAGTCCATTTTTCTGTATTTTCACTTCATCTTCTAAAAATTGATATCCTTGTTTTTTTCGTTTACGGGTTGTCACTCCATGTGCTAAAACGGTTGTTGATTCTGGATAGTTTGGATTAATAGTTAATAAACAGGCTTTAAAAAGTTGCCCCATCCCATAAAATAACAGCATTGGCTGAATGGAAAATGGCGCTGTTTTATATAATTCATAATAATTTTTACCGTGTTCTAAGTAATAAATAAATGGATAACAATTTTCAAAACTTTTTTTTTCGGCATCCTGAATCGAGGATTTTTCATAACAACGGGCAAGATAATGTTGTACGTTTTGAGATGAAAAGAAGAAACTTAACTGCTGCCAAGCACAAGGTGTATGATGCATATATTACGCTCCTTTTATTGTCTAAAAATTCTAACATATTTATACTTTCTTGACAGTATTTTAACCAATTGATAAGCTACTAATAATAATTTCTGGTATCATGGGGGGAACAATTATGTGGGAATCTAAATTTGTTAAAGAAGGTTTGACTTTTGATGATGTATTACTTGTACCAGCAAAATCAGATATATTACCAAGAGAAGTAAGTGTTAAAACAGTTTTATCTGAAAGCTTACAGTTAAACATCCCGTTAATTAGTGCAGGAATGGATACAGTAACAGAAGCCGATATGGCTATTGCAATGGCTCGTCAAGGCGGTTTAGGAATCATTCATAAGAATATGTCTATTGAGCACCAGGCAGAGCAAGTTGACAAAGTAAAACGCTCTGAAAGCGGCGTTATTTCAGATCCATTCTTTTTAACTCCAGAACATCAAGTATATGATGCGGAACATCTTATGGGAAAATACCGTATCTCAGGTGTACCAGTTGTAAATAATTTAGATGAGCGAAAATTAGTTGGTATTATTACAAACCGTGATATGCGTTTCATCCAAGACTACTCAATCAAAATTTCTGACGTAATGACAAAAGAACAGTTAATTACAGCCCCAGTTGGTACTACACTAGGAGAAGCTGAAAAAATCTTACAAAAGTATAAAATTGAAAAGCTCCCTCTTGTTGATAATAGCGGTGTATTACAGGGGCTTATTACAATAAAAGATATTGAAAAAGTAATTGAATTTCCAAACTCTGCAAAGGATAAGCAAGGACGCTTATTGGTTGGAGCAGCAGTTGGTGTAACGGCTGATGCAATGCTTCGTATCGATGCATTAGTAAAAGCAAGTGTAGATGCAATTGTACTTGATACAGCTCATGGACATTCTCAAGGTGTTATTGAAAAAGTAAAAGAAGTTCGCGCGAAATATCCAGCACTAAATATTATTGCTGGTAATGTTGCTACAGCTGAAGCAACAAAAGCATTAATTGAAGCTGGTGCAAATGTAGTTAAAGTTGGTATTGGACCAGGATCTATTTGTACAACGCGTGTTGTAGCTGGGGTTGGTGTACCACAATTAACAGCAGTTTATGATTGTGCAACTGAAGCCCGTAAATACGGCATTCCAGTTATTGCAGATGGCGGTGTTAAGTACTCTGGTGATATGGTTAAAGCTTTAGCAGCAGGAGCACACGTTGTTATGCTAGGTAGTATGTTCGCTGGTGTAGCTGAAAGCCCTGGAGAAACTGAAATTTACCAGGGTCGTCAATTTAAAGTATATCGTGGTATGGGTTCTGTTGGAGCAATGGAAAAAGGAAGTAAAGATCGCTACTTCCAAGAAGGAAACAAAAAACTTGTTCCAGAAGGTATTGAAGGACGAGTACCATATAAAGGACCTTTAGCAGATACAGTTCATCAATTAGTTGGTGGATTACGTGCAGGTATGGGATACTGCGGAGCACAGGATTTAGAATTCTTACGTGAGAATGCGCAGTTCATTCGTATGTCGGGTGCTGGTTTACGTGAAAGCCACCCTCATCACGTACAGATTACAAAAGAGGCTCCAAACTACTCATTATAATGTCTTATATGTAAATAGACGGAGATTTGATATCTCTGTCTATTTTTTTTTGATTATGTTAGAATAACGGTTATGTGAGTACATAGATATTGGGGGTAGCAAAAGTGAAAGGTATGTTTTGCAAAAGATTCATTGCGTTGGTAACAGTGCTTACACTAGCTTTTGGCATGTTTGCACCATATAGCAATGCATCAGCAGAAACAGGAGCTGCTTTAAACATTGAAGCAGGTGCAGCGATTTTAGTTGAAGCGAATTCTGGAAAAATTGTATATCAAAAGAATGCAGATGAATTATTATCAATTGCTAGTATGACAAAGATGATGAGTGAATATTTAGTTCATGAAGCAGTGGATAAAGGAAAACTTAAGTGGGATCAAAAAATTAAGGTTTCTGAATATGCATATAAGATTTCACAAGATGCTTCATTATCAAATGTTGCATTAGAAAGTGGTGGCCTGTATACAGTAAAAGAGTTATACGAGGCAATGGCAATCTTTTCTGCAAATGGTGCAACAATTGCATTAGCAGAAGCAATTGCAGGTAAAGAAGTAGATTTCGTAAAAATGATGAATGATAAAGCGAAAGAACTAGGATTGAAAAATTATAAATTTGTTAATTCTACGGGTTTAACGAACAAAGATTTAAAAGGGATGCATCCTGAAGGTACAACACCGGATGAAGAAAATAAAATGTCTGCGAAGGATGTTGCAACTTTAGCGCAACATTTAATTAAAGATTATCCAAAAGTGTTAGATACAGCAAAAATCCCGAAAAAAGTTTTCCGTCCAGAAAAAGAGAAATTTGGGATGTCGAACTGGAACTGGATGTTAAAGGGTTTAGTTAAAGAATATGACGGAGTAGATGGTCTAAAAACAGGATCAACTCCAGAAGCAGGGGACTGCTTCACTGGTACGGTTGAACGAAACGGTATGCGTTTTATTTCTGTAGTTATTAAAACAAGTTCTCATACAGCGCGTTTCGATGAGACGAAGAAATTATATGATTATGGCTTTGCTAACTTTGAAATGAAGAAAATGTATGAAAAAGGTTCTTCGGTCAAAGGAAAAGAAACAGTAAGAGTTGAAAATGCGAAAGATAAAGATGTAGCAGTTCAAACGAAGCAAGCTGTTTCACTTCCGGTGCCAAAGGGAAGTAAAGACGTTTATAAAACAGAATTTAAAGAAGGAAATAAGGGACAAGAAGCACCTCTGAAAAAGGGAGTTGCACTTGGACAAATGGTTGTAACGTCTAAAGATAGTAATGATCCTGGATTTTTATCAGGAAAATCATTACAAGTAGACCTTGTAACAAAATCTGAAGTAGAAGAGGCTGGCTGGTTTACACGTTCTATGCGCGGAATTGGTTCTTTCTTTAGTGGTATGTGGAATGGTGCTATTGATACAGTAAAAGGTTGGTTTTAAAAGCTCCTCATTGTAGGAGCTTTTTCTTATTCCTATTTTTCATACCGACTTTATGAAAAAGTAGTAGACAAGCATCAGATAGTTAGTGGTAGAATGTAAGAGTATTCTTAATTTTCTTCTTTAACGGGGAAAGCAATTCACCTAGGGGGGTTTTTGTACATGACAAATGTAACAGGGACAGAACGTGTAAAACGTGGAATGGCAGAAATGCAAAAAGGCGGCGTTATTATGGACGTAGTTAACGCTGAGCAAGCAAGGATTGCAGAAGAGGCAGGCGCAGTTGCTGTTATGGCATTAGAGCGTGTACCTGCAGATATTCGTGCAGCAGGTGGCGTTTCTCGTATGGCAGATCCAACAATTGTTGAAGAAGTTATGGGTGCTGTATCAATTCCGGTTATGGCAAAATGTCGTATCGGTCACCTTGTAGAAGCACGTGTATTAGAATCATTAGGGGTAGACTATATCGATGAGAGTGAAGTATTGACTCCTGCTGATGAAGTATACCATTTAAATAAACGTGATTACACAGTTCCGTTTGTATGTGGTTGCCGCGATATCGGAGAAGCTGCACGTCGTATTGCAGAAGGTGCAGCTATGCTTCGTACAAAAGGTGAACCTGGAACAGGAAACATTGTAGAGGCAGTGCGTCATATGCGCCAAGTCAATGCAGAAATCCGTCAAGTTGCAAGTCTACGTGAAGATGAGTTAATGACATATGCAAAAAATACTGGTGCTCCTTATGAAGTACTACTTGAAATTAAACGCCTTGGTCGCCTGCCAGTTGTAAACTTTGCAGCAGGTGGTGTAGCAACACCAGCAGATGCAGCGTTAATGATGCAACTTGGTGCTGATGGTGTATTTGTTGGATCTGGTATCTTCAAATCAGAGAACCCAGAGAAATTTGCACGTGCAATCGTTGAAGCAACGACTCATTATGAAGATTACGAACTAATTGCAAGCCTTTCTAAAGGATTAGGTAATGCAATGAAAGGTATCGAAATTTCAACGTTATTACCAGAACAACGCATGCAAGAGCGTGGATGGTAATTAAAGGAGATCTTTAAAATGGTGAAAATCGGTGTACTAGGTCTTCAAGGTGCAGTTCGTGAGCATGTAAAATCAGTTGAGGCAAGTGGTGCAGAAGCTGTTGTTGTAAAGCGTATAGAGCAACTTGAAGAGATTGATGGTCTTATTTTACCAGGCGGTGAAAGTACAACAATGCGCCGTCTTATTGATAAGTATGCTTTCATGGAGCCTCTTCGTACATTTGCGAAGTCTGGTAAACCAATGTTTGGTACATGTGCAGGAATGATTCTTCTTGCGAAAACACTTATTGGCTATGAAGAAGCACATATTGGTGCTATGGATATTACGGTTGAGCGCAATGCGTTCGGACGCCAAAAAGATAGTTTTGAAGCTGCACTTTCAATGAAAGGTGTGGGAAAAGACTTTGTTGGTGTATTTATCCGTGCTCCGTATGTTGTAAATGTAGCTGATGATGTTGAAGTACTTTCTATGCATGGCGAGCGAATGGTAGCGGTAAGGCAAGGGCCGTTTTTAGCTGCTTCTTTCCATCCGGAATTAACGGATGATCATCGTGTAACAGCATACTTTGTAGAAATGGTAAAAGAAGCGAAAATGAAAAAAGTTGTATAAGTAACTTGCAACTTGTATAAGATTATAGTAAATTGATGATAACAATTTTATAAAATAAGCGTGTTGATAGGAAGTAGTAACAAATGTTGTTTCTTATAGAGAGTCGATGGTTGGTGGAAATCGATAGAAACAGTTTGTGAATCCATCCTGGAATGGAATGTGGAATATCTTTTGATTAGTAAACATTCCCGGTGAAGAGCCGTTATTTCTACTTGAGAGGAAAGCGGTAATGCTTTCAACTAGGGTGGCAACGCGGGTTAACTCCCGTCCCTTTGTATAGGGACGGGAGTTTTTTGTGTTTTATAAAATAAAAGGAGGAGTATATAATGCTTGATATTAAATTTTTACGTACGAATTTTGAAGAAGTAAAAGCAAAATTACAGCATAGAGGCGAAGATTTAACGGATTTTGGTCGTTTTGAAGAACTTGATACGAGAAGAAGAGAGCTACTTGTTCAAACAGAAGAATTAAAAAGTAAACGTAACGAAGTATCTCAACAAATTTCAGTATTAAAGCGTGAAAAGAAAGATGCGGAAGCTCTAATTCTAGAAATGCGTGAAGTTGGGGAAAAAGTAAAAGATCTTGATAATGAGCTTCGTACAGTTGAAGAAGATTTAGAAAGATTAATGCTATCTATCCCAAATATCCCTCATGAATCTGCTCCAATAGGTGAAACAGAGGATGATAACGTAGTAGCACGTACTTGGGGAGAAGTGAAAGAATTTACTTATGAGCCAAAACCGCATTGGGACCTTGCTACTGATTTAGGGATTTTAGATTTTGAACGTGCTGGGAAAGTAACAGGAAGCCGATTTGTATTTTACAAAGGTGCTGGTGCAAGATTAGAACGTGCTTTGATTAGCTTTATGCTTGACCTTCATACTGATGAGCATGGATATGAGGAAGTATTGCCTCCTTATATGGTAAACCGTGCAAGTATGACAGGAACAGGACAACTTCCAAAGTTTGAAGAAGATGCATTCCGTATTGAAAGTGAAGATTATTTCCTAATCCCAACAGCTGAAGTACCTGTAACGAATATGCATCGTGATGAGATTGTGAGTAAAGAGCAATTGCCGATACGATATGCTGCGTTTAGCTCATGCTTCCGTTCTGAAGCAGGTTCAGCTGGTCGTGATACACGTGGTTTAATTCGCCAACACCAATTTAATAAAGTTGAACTTGTGAAGTTCGTGAAACCAGAAGATTCTTACGAAGAGTTAGAAAAATTAACAAATGATGCAGAGCGCGTGTTACAATTATTAGAGTTGCCATATCGCGTTATGAGCATGTGTACAGGAGATTTAGGATTTACAGCAGCGAAGAAATACGATATTGAAGTATGGATTCCAAGCTATGGTACATATCGTGAAATTTCTTCTTGTAGTAATTTTGAGGCATTCCAAGCGAGACGCGCGAATATCCGTTTCCGTCGTGAGCCAAATGGTAAACCGGAGCATGTTCATACACTAAATGGATCTGGTCTTGCAATTGGACGTACAGTGGCAGCTATTTTAGAGAACTACCAACAAGAAGATGGTACAATTATAATTCCAGAAGTTCTTCGCCCTTATATGGGAGGAAAAACAGTTATTAAATAAGTTAAAACATTCATCGGTATGAGTGATTGGTAATTATGGACGTTGTCAGCAGTGTCATAAAGGAGAGGGGAAGTAAAATTTTCCTTTCCTCATAATTTATTATAGTAGGGTTGACTAACTGTTTTTCTTTTGATATTATATTTGATGTCAATATGGAGGTATACCCAAGTCTGGCTGAAGGGATCGGTCTTGAAAACCGACAGGCGGCGAGAGTCGCGCGGGGGTTCGAATCCCTCTACCTCCTCCAGATATAATTGACAACAGCGCATATAAGTGGAGATTGGAGAACTCGTTACCAACACGTAACGAGTTTTTATTTTAAAACCAATCATAAAGTATGATGTAAGGATATAGTGTCCTTATTACACACTCATATTCCGATGATTATCTTCATAGATATGAAAGGAGTTAACATGGATCTTATTATACAAACGTTTCCTTTAGATGGAAAAACTTTATATTATGTACAATGTCCTGTCTGTAAGAACAATAGAATTTTAAACAGTGGTGCAAATGTGTCGCGCATTATAAGTGATGATACATTCCGTAAACTTTGTGGTTGCACTTGTGATGTAAAACAGGTTGTAAAAAAAGTAGAGGTACCAAAAGAAGCTGAAAAACCAGCTGCGCAAAAAGAAGTAACTCCAAAACGTACAGGGAAATTACTAACAGCAGTAATTAATGGGAAAGAATTGACTGTTAAAGAGATTGCTGAAACATATGATATTAGTACGAGTACTGTTCGTCAGCGTATTAATGCTGGAAAGCCAGAGAGTGAAATTATTGCTCCGACAAAAAAGAAAAAGTAATTTCATAGGAAAACCCGTGCATATGCACGGGTTTTTTATTTTACAAGTTTACGTGTTTGTTTTAAAAAATGTCCAATTTTTTTAATGATTGGTTCGATTGAATCGCCATCTTTTAAAATATCGTATTCATTAATGTTTAATCGTAAAACAGGGCATGAATTAAAGTTATTAATCCAGTTATCGTAACGTCCATGCATCTCTTTCCAATATTCAATTGGTGTTTGCTGCTCCATGGGACGTCCTCGTTCTTGAATACGATCGACAATATCATCAAAAGAACCTTCTAGGTAAATTAATAAGTCTGGATGAGGGAAGTAAGGAGTCATGACCATAGCATCAAATAACCCTTTGTATGTCTCATAATCAGTTTCAGTCATTGTACCCTTTTCGTAATGCATTTTTGCGAAAATACCAGTGTCCTCATAGATAGAACGGTCTTGAACAAAACCGCCACCATATTCGAAAATTCTTTTTTGTTCTTTAAATCGTTCTGCTAAAAAGTACACTTGTAAGTGAAAGCTCCAGCGTGTGAAATCAGCATAGAACTTGTCCAAATATGGGTTGGAATCTACTTTTTCAAAAGATGTACGATAACCTAAAGCGTTAGCCAATGCAGTTGTCATAGTTGATTTACCGACACCTACTGTCCCAGCAATAGTGATAACTGCATCATTTGGTATATCATATTTTTGCCTTAAATTCATTGTTATTTCGACTCCTTCAAGAGAGTATTTTGAAGAGCTGATAAGATGACATTTAAATCATCATGATTTCTTACAAAATCCATATCGTCTCCATTAAATTTCAATACTGGAATATTTGGATGGTCCTTTTTGAAAGCATCCATTGCTGTTTCGTAATCTTTTGTAAGCTGTAGCAAGTAATTTGGATCCATATTTTTTTCGAATTCTCTTCCGCGCATGGCAATTCGTTTTTGTAATGTTTCTAGGCTCGCTGTTAAATAAACGATAACATTTGGCACAGGCATATCTTGCGTAAGAATGCGATAAATTTGCATGTACTTGTCATATTGAGAATCTTTTAATGTACGGGATGCAAAAATTAAATTTTTAAATATATGATAATCTGCTACTACAGGCTTTCTTTGATTCAAATACTTTATGTTAATATCCTCTAGTTGTTTGTATCTATTACAAAGAAAGAACATCTCTGTTTGAAAACTCCATTCGTCGATGTCTTCGTAGAATTTTCCTAAAAAAGGATTTTCATCAACAATCTCTTTTAGTAAGTGGAGTTGCATGTGAGTTGAAAGTTCCTTCGCAAGTGAAGTTTTTCCAACACCAATTGGTCCTTCAACCGTGATAAATGGTACTCCGGTCACGCTGTTTCCTCCTTTCAATCAGTGATTTACCGTGACTACTAAAAACACAAAACAGAATTATTGTAGCACAAGAGGGGAGCGAGCGGACTAATTTGATATAAAAAGTTAGAAAATAGATATGTATTAATTAAATTTTATTTGGGATGACGGTACAATATTTGCCTTTAATGTGGCTTCCATTATTTTCAAAGCATGTTCATTATCTTGCTCGTTATTAGAAGCGATGCAATCCCGTGGTACATAAAGTGTATAATTTCTCATATGGGCATCATTAGCTGTAAAAAGGATGCATATGTTCCCGGCAATTCCTGTTAAAATGAGATTTTCGATTTTTAAATAACCTAATAAAGAATTCAAAGGTGTTTCATAAAAAGCAGAGTAATGTGGTTTAATAAAAATGTAATCGTCAGTATGCGGGGCAATGGCCTCGATAATATTTTTACTATACTCATTTGTACAATGGGTGATAAGTTGATCAATATCAGATCTCCAAAGTTGATAGTGATCATTGACATAAATTATCGGATAGCCCAATGATTTCATGGTGTCCTTTAATTGTAAAATGGGGTTCTTTATAATTTCACATTTCTGTGCCAGGATGGGTCCGTGGGAGAATTGAAAATCATTAATCATATCGATAATGAGTAAGGCAGTATTTTTCATATGTAATTCCCTCTCTTTCTTCTTTAGGTTGGATTGAATTTGTAAAAGTTATCCCACCTGCAAGAAATGAAAAAGTGTATTTTATTTTTGGTGAAAGGACTATATTATGGAGCGAGATATATATTTTATGCAGTTAGCAATAGAGGAAGCGAAGAAGGCGGAGGCGATACAAGAGGTACCAATTGGTGCTGTAATTGTGCTAGATGGTGAAGTGATTAGTGTCGCACATAACTTAAGAGAAACTGAACAGAGATCAATAGCTCACGCCGAACTCTTAGCTATTGATGAAGCTTGCAAAAAATTAGGGACATGGCGTTTAGAAGATGCAACGTTATATGTAACATTAGAACCTTGCCCAATGTGTGCAGGGGGAATTGTTTTATCGCGTATAAAACGGGTTGTATATGGTGCGAGCGATCCGAAAGGTGGATGTGCAGGTACGTTGATGAATCTTTTAACTGATGAGCGTTTTAATCATCAGTGTGAAGTAGTGCCTGGTGTACTTGAAGAAGAATGTGGTACGTTGTTAACGATTTTTTTTAGGGAGCTTCGTAAGAAAAGAAAAGAAGTGAAAAAACTAGAGAAGAGTAATGGTAACTAACGTATTTGCATTTTGTAAAAAAACAAGTTATACTGATAATGCCTTATCCAAGGCAACCGAATATTGGTTTTAACTTTGCCGTGCTAAGCGGGGAGGTAGCGGTGCCCTATACTCGCAATCCGCTCTAGCGAGGCTGAATCCCTTCTCGAGGTTATGTTGCTGTAAGGTCTGCCTTAAGTAAGTGGTGTTGACGTTTGGGTCCTGCGCAACGGGACCCCGTGAACCTTGTCAGGTCCGGAAGGAAGCAGCAATAAGCGGGTTTTCTCGTGTGCCGCAGGAGTGCCTGAACCGAGCTAACTGCTTGAGTAACGCTTATGGTACGTAATCGACAGAAGGTGCACGGCAGTTATATATGTATACAAAACTCACCTTTATATAAAGGTGAGTTTTTTGTATGGAAAATAACTTTTGGAATCTATAAACAGAATGGGTTATAATAAATAAGATAATAACCTTTGAGGGAGGCCGTATTTTCGTGTCATACCAAGCGTTATACCGAACATGGAGACCGCAAAAATTCGAAGATGTAGTCGGTCAAAAGCACGTGACAAAAACGTTGCAAAATGCCCTTCTTCAAGAGAAAGCTTCACATGCTTATTTGTTTTCGGGTCCGAGGGGAACAGGGAAAACGACAATTGCAAAAGTATTTGCAAAGGCAATTAACTGTGAACACGCCCCGGTAGCTGAACCTTGTAATGAATGTCCTTCTTGTTTAGGAATTACACAAGGGTCTATTTCAGATGTATTAGAAATTGATGCGGCTTCAAATAACGGTGTAGATGAAATTCGAGATATAAGAGATAAAGTAAAATATGCTCCAAGTGCTGTAGGATATAAAGTATACATTATTGATGAAGTTCACATGCTTTCTATGGGTGCCTTTAATGCGCTTTTGAAAACTTTAGAAGAGCCGCCAGGACATGTTATTTTTATTCTGGCGACAACAGAACCGCATAAAATTCCAGCTACAATTATTTCGCGTTGTCAGCGTTTTGAGTTTCGAAAGATATCAGTAAATGATATCGTTGAGAGATTATCGACGGTCGTGACAAATGAAGGTACGCAAGTAGAAGATGAAGCGTTACAAATCGTAGCGCGTGCCGCCGAAGGTGGTATGCGTGATGCGCTCAGTCTTATTGATCAAGCTATTTCTTATAGTGATGAGACGGTGACGAGTGAAGATGTTTTAGCTGTAACAGGATCTGTATCTCAGCGATATTTGGGTGACTTGGTAGAATGTATACGTGAAAATGATGTATCAAGAGCGTTACGTATTATAGATGAGATGATGAGTAAAGGGAAAGATCCAGTTCGCTTTATGGAGGATTTCATTTACTACTATCGTGATATGCTTTTATATCAAACTTCACCACAATTAGAACATATGTTGGAACGGGTAATTGTAGATGATCAATTCCGTACGTTAAGTGAAGAAATGCAACCGGAAGTAATCTATGAAATTATTCATACCCTTAGTAAGGGACAACAGGAGATGAAGTGGACAAACCATCCAAGAATATTCTTGGAAGTTGTTATGGTGCAACTGTGTCAGCAGTTTATGATGCAAGCAAACGGCGCAGATCGTTTACAAGCGATTATGAACAGGATGCAGCAGTTGGAGAAAGAGTTAGAGCAAGTTAAAAAGAATGGCGTGCCAGCTGGTGTGCAGCAGGAAGTAAGAGAGACGCGGGCAACACCAAAACCGGTACGAACAGGAAGTATGAAAATTCCTGTTGGACGTGTGAATGAAGTGTTAAAGCAAGCGAAGCGTCAAGATTTAGAACAGTTAAAAGCTGTATGGGGCGAATTATTAGGAAGGCTCAAGTCACATAACAAAGTAGCATTTGCTGTTTTATTAGAAAATAGTGAACCAGTTGCGGCTTCGGATGATACCTATGTGTTAGCATTTCAATATGAGATTCATTGCAAAATGGCTAGTGAAAATCGAGAAGCGATGGATACATTGGAACAAACCCTTTTTGAATTGTTAAGTAAAAGGTTAAATATGATTGCTATCCCAAAAAGTGAATGGGGTAAAATTCGTGAAGACTTTTTACAACGCGAAGGCGGGGATTCTGAAGAAAGCCCAGAACAAAAAGAAGATCCTCTTATAGAAGAGGCTGTAAAATTAGTAGGGCAAGAACTTATTGAAATAAAAGAGTAATAATAATGAGGAGGAATTAATTATGATGCGTGGCGGAATGGGAAATATGAATAATATGATGAAACAAATGCAAAAGATGCAAAAGGACATGGCGAAGGCGCAAGAAGAGCTTGGCGAAAAAACAGTTGAAGGTACAGCTGGCGGCGGAATGGTTACTGTTATTGCAAATGGTCATAAGCAAGTTCTTGAAGTGAAAATTAAAGAAGAAGTTGTAGATCCAGAAGATATCGAAATGTTACAAGACTTAGTATTAGCTGCAACGAATGATGCACTTAAAAAGGTTGATGAACTTTCAAACTCTACAATGGGCAAATTTACAAAAGGCATGAACTTACCAGGTGGAATGTTCTAGGAGGATATTGATATATGCATTATCCAGAACCGATATCAAAATTAATCGATAGTTTTATGAAGTTGCCAGGAATTGGACCGAAAACAGCGGTTCGATTGGCATTCTTCGTGTTAGATATGAAAGAGGATGATGTACTAGGTTTTGCGAAAGCACTTGTGAATGCAAAGCGAGATTTAGCGTATTGTTCTGTGTGCGGACATATCACTGACCGCGATCCTTGTTATATTTGTGACGATTCGCATAGGGATCAATCGGTTGTTTGTGTAGTACAAGAGCCGAAAGATGTAATTGCGATGGAAAAAATGAAAGAATATCAAGGTGTATATCATGTTTTGCGTGGTGCCATTTCTCCAATGGAGGGAATTGGACCAGAGGATATTAATATCCCGCAGTTATTAAAGAGACTGCAAGATGAAACAGTACAAGAAGTGATATTAGCAACAAACCCTAATATTGAAGGGGAAGCCACAGCGATGTACATATCCCGCCTCTTAAAGCCAACAGGAATTAAAGTAACTCGTATTGCACATGGTCTGCCAGTTGGTGGAGATTTAGAATATGCAGATGAAGTAACACTATCGAAAGCTTTAGAAGGCCGTAGAGAGATATAAGAGGAGAAGGGAAAATGTTCTTTCAAAAAAAGGGTAAGTTGCGTAAAGAGTATGACGATAAGTTAATTGTATTATTAGAAAAGGTAAAGAATGAATGGCTACGTCAGAAGAGACTGGTTGAACAAAGTGTTGAGCCGTCTCAAGATGTACTTTGTTCTTTAAAAATAGCAGAGGCGAAATATTTTTTCTTGTTAAAAGAAGCAAAACGTCGTCCTGTGAAAATGGAACAATGGTAAAAGGTCCCGCTTTAAAGCGGGACCTTTTACTTTTTATCGATTTATTTGTGAGTAATAGGGCTACTTTATTTTTGGGATATAAAGAGGAGAAAGAAAAAATGGGAATGGAATTAGTTGTATCTAATTGCTAGTGCTTAGAAGAAAGATTACTGATTAAAGGTTATAAAGATGAAGTGGTAGGAGTTATGTTATAGATGTTCTTTTTTCTTGTCTTGTCCCATACAAATGGATATGTATAGGTCATTCATAAGGAGGAAAAAATGAATTCTACAATTATTATTGTTGGCATTCTTTCTTTAGTTTTTATTTTTCTTGTTTTTGGTGTTTCTGCTAAACCAATACGTTTTATAGGGAAAGCACTCTTTCATGTCACTTTAGGTATAGCGTTACTATTTATTGTGAATGTTGCAGGGACATATTTCGATTTTCATATTCCAATTAACATGGGCACAGCTACAGTATCAGGTTTATTAGGGGTGCCAGGTGTTGCTGCATTAGTGATTATTAAGCTATATATAATGCCAAGATAAATTTATTTTGGCATTTTTTAAAAAAGCGTTGACTTATCGATTAGTAATATGATAAATTAATAAGCGTCGTCAGGAACGAAAGAAAAAAGTTGTTGACAGATTCAAGTCAAAATGTTAAATTATAAAAGTCGCTGAAACGCGGCATTGAACTTTGAAAACTAAACGAAACAAACAACGTGAAACGTCAATTTTTATTTTTAGATGCTAGACAAACTAACTTT
>NZ_JAWRYM010000290.1:0-309 GCF_046534555.1 Bacillus sp. SIMBA_074
GCTCATTTTACTGGCTCACCGTGTTGAAGATGATGTTAACCATGTGCTCCGTAGCATCACAGAAGAAGTCCGCGGACTTTCTGGTGAAATTCGCATTACAACATCCGATGCGTTGCTCTACGATTACCTGGTTCCATTAATCGCTTCATTTACGGCTAAGAATCCAAAAATTTCATTTGCTGTATCAATTGGTAATGAATCAGCCAATCTTTCCGAGGGGCAGGCTGATATCGCTTTTCGCGCTACGTATAACGTGCCGGAGCATCTATCAGGCCGAAAAATAGGTTCAGCAACCTGGGCTGTTTATGG
>NZ_JAWRYM010000291.1:0-308 GCF_046534555.1 Bacillus sp. SIMBA_074
GGAGGGTTTATGTTTAAGCTACGTTGTTATGCAAAAAAAGAGGGTGATGCTTACGTCGCCGTTTGCATCGACTTATGTTTAGCAGCACAAGGTTGTTCTATTCCTGACGCAATTGCAAAGTTAGACAGCCAAATAGAATTTTACGTAAAAGACGTATTAGATAACGATCGTGAACACGCTGAGCAACTATTTAGTCGAAAGGCACCTTGGCAGCAAAGGCTTACTTACCAACTTATAAAATGCGCTAATAACATTCGCGGCACTAAAGACCGCTTTCAAGATTACTGGCGTTCAACACTTACCTATAT
>NZ_JAWRYM010000292.1:0-308 GCF_046534555.1 Bacillus sp. SIMBA_074
CCCGCAACAATAGTGAGGCTTCGCGCGGCCCCATCGTTCCACCAAACAATAAATACTCCTTATTAAAAAGATCCTTCATTACTTCACCACTAGTAATTAATGCACCGCCTAACAAGTCACTATGTCCTCCTAAGTATTTAGATGCGGAATGAACTACAATATCAATCCCATAAGTTAAAGGCTTTTGAAAGAGGGGGGTGGCCCATGTATTATCAATGATCGTACGAACACCACAAGACCTTGCCATATCACCAATAACCTTAAGATCGACAAGTTGAAGATTCAAATCTGTCGGATTTTCCAGCTAT
>NZ_JAWRYM010000293.1:0-308 GCF_046534555.1 Bacillus sp. SIMBA_074
GGCGCCCACGGCGCCCGGCACCGCGGCGGCCAGGGATCCGGAGCCGGGAACCAGCTCGAGCCCCTCCGCTCGGTAGTGCTCGGGAGTCGCGGCGGCCGGAGCGGGCCCCTGGCCCGACAGCACGACCGGCGTCGGGTCGCCCGCCGTCGCGAACAGGGCGACCAGGTCGCCGCCCGGCCCGTTCAGGTGCGGCTCCACCACGTGCAGGACGAATGCCGCCGCGACGCTCGCGTCGAAGGCGTTGCCGCCCCGCTCCAGCACGGCCTGCGCGCTGGCCGTGGCCAGCCAGTGCGTCGACGCGCTCATGC
>NZ_JAWRYM010000294.1:0-308 GCF_046534555.1 Bacillus sp. SIMBA_074
CTGGCCAACGCACGAGCGTGATCAGCGCGGAAGGAACCGAAAACGAGGTCGGACTGTCTGCGCTCATGGAGAACGAGCGCGTGGTCGACATCTTCGGAGAGGATGTTGCGTTCGAGCTTCGGGCTCTGTTGTGTGGACCCATCGGCCCGAACCTCCGGAACGAAGTCGCGCACGGCCTCATCGGCGACTCGGTTTTCTCATCAAGCGCCGCGGTTTATCTTTGGTGGCTCACCCTGAAGCTCGTGTTCATGCCGTATTGGAATGCGCTGCACGATGTAGATGCAGCGGAAGCCCGGGAGCCGGCCACT
>NZ_JAWRYM010000295.1:0-308 GCF_046534555.1 Bacillus sp. SIMBA_074
GTCCACGGCATCCAGGAACACCGTCTCGCTGAAGCCGAGTGCGTTGGCGATCTCCTGCTCGCGCGACGCCGTCACGGCGGAGCTGTTCACGATTCCGAGCTCGTTGCCGTTGCGGCCGCTCTCGTTGGTGAACACACGGACAACGACGACCTCGATGCTCTCATCCATGGCTTCAGCCTGGCAGAGACGGTCCTTGTTCGTTAACCCTCGCGGTGGATAATCGCGCCATGACGACCGACGACCGCCAGAACGAGACCCCGCAGAACGAGAACGCAGCCGACCAGACCGCCACCGAGGAGGACATCGCC
>NZ_JAWRYM010000296.1:0-308 GCF_046534555.1 Bacillus sp. SIMBA_074
CTTCACTGTCTCCACGCTATCAATGGATGGGCGCGTATTAGGCATGCAGGAGATGGTTGTAAAGCCCCCTTTTACAGCTGCCTTTGCTCCTGTTTCGATTGTTTCTTTATGTTCAAATCCAGGCTCGCGCAAATGAACGTGCACGTCGATGAGTCCTGCGCTGATCATGCCGCCTTTGCAGTCGATCCATTCGTGTCCTTCTCGCGTTATCGCCTCGCCAATTGCTTTGATTTGTCCCTCTTCAACCAATATTTCTACCGGGATAAGCTCTCCCGCTTGATTTAGTATGTTGCCGTTGCCAAGGATGG
>NZ_JAWRYM010000297.1:0-308 GCF_046534555.1 Bacillus sp. SIMBA_074
GGCCCAACTAGTCGGTGCAGGTGCCCTTATAAAACTCTTACTTGGAATTGATTATCTATACTCCGTCATCATTGTAGGTATTTTAATGACCGTCTACGTCGTATTCGGCGGTATGACGGCCACCAGTTGGGTCCAAATCGTAAAGGCGATTTTATTGATGGCAGGTACATTCATCATCTCTATTATCGTGTTGGCGAAATTCGACTTTAGCGTGATCGAGATGTTCAAGCAAATGAAAACAGCCACCCCTTTAGGCGGCGATTTCCTTAACCCGGGTAACAAATTCAAGGATCCATTGGATACTTTAT
>NZ_JAWRYM010000057.1:0-9512 GCF_046534555.1 Bacillus sp. SIMBA_074
ATAAATGTTTTCTCTGTTATTATGGCTTAATGAACTTTGGTGAGATTGATTAAATGAGATAGAGAACAACATAAAGTGCCACCACTTCCCCTAGATTAATTGATACAATAAGTCTAGCAAGGCGACGAAATTGTGTCAATTGACGTAACCCTATACTTATTTTGACACTACGTATCAAAATCGATAGGGGTCTGCGACGCTTTTCGGCGTTGCCGAGCCATGTTCTACATGGCAAAAACCAAACCTTGGGCGTTGCCCAAACCCACTGGGGAACTCTTCCCCAGACCCCCTTTTATCCAACTCCCCAACCCCTCAATCCCTGAGGGGCTCCCTCGCCGATTGGCAGGCCAAAACGATGGGCGTTTTGGTTCTGCAAGAGGGTTGCATAGTGAGTATGTCAACTCCTTATCCTCCCGCTCCCTTTCGGGTTCGGTCCGGTACCGTTGACATACCTCATGCAACTACCTCTTATCTAGTTCCTCACTAACCCTTTATAATTCCTTTACAAAAACACCAAAAAAACAAAAAATCCCTCAAACAAGCCAAGGGACTTTTAAAAATCAAAATCACTTTGTCTATATTCTCATTTCATCAAAACAGAGCTTCTTCATTCTTTGTTACCTCAATAAGAAATGGTACCACTAACATAACTAAAGTAGAGTAGATAATTAATAGAGAAACAGATATTATCGTTGAAATTTGTAGAGCGATCAAAATTACGAATAAGATAGGGAGAAGTGCTACTAAGAGAAATATCCTCTTTTTAGATTTAGGAGTAAAGAATAATTTATGCTGGCATTGTGGACATTGTAAAGGGTCTTTTTTTGCAATCATCGTTTGCTTAAATGTCTGTATCCAAGAAAGTTTATGATTACAATTAATACATTTTGGTAACTTCATTATCGTTCACCGCCTTACAATTATTTACAGAAAATTATAAAGGTATATTTTACAATTTAAAAGAGGTAATGTGTGCCCCTTGTTTTTGGTATGTTCGGCTTGGCGATATGCTCATACCTACCGAATTTCGGAGTGTAATGGAGAAAATCTCTTTTGACTTAAATTAACCTTAAATAATTAGACTATTGTTATCATTTATGAAAGTAAACTTTTGAATATTTGTTTACATTAGAAATTGAAATATATTATATATATACTGAAATTATGAAATTAAGATATAGTATATACACAGATACAATTATTAATTTTGTTCCCCAATATTCCGTCTAAGTAAACCAGGGTGAAATTTTTTTAAAGAATATATAGAAAATAACAATGTTTTATCTGTATGATTTTTTTATGAGGAGGAAACATTTTTGTCTTTATATAAACAATTATCAGATGCTCTTTTAGTAGGTTTTTTTATAGAAATTAATAAAAACATAGAAAAAGGAATTCTTTCAACAGCTATGTATCAAGAAATAGATCTCATTAAAACTGAAATGAAAAAACGAAACATTTCAGAAATAGATTCACAAAAGATTTATCAAGAATATATACAATCTCAAGATAACCTTATTAATTAAACATTTAATATCCCGAAATCAATATTAAATTAACCGTTTGTGGTAAAATATGTATTAATTATTTAAATATATAATAGGAAGGAGACTTGAATGCAACCAAAAAATTTAACATCTTGGAATTTCAAAGATAAATTAATCTTTTTATTTTGCTTTATTTTTCCTCTGATAGGGCTTATTTATATTCTTATTAACAGAAAAAAGTGGAATAAACAAGAAACAATTTTATATCTACTATTTGCTTTAATAAATCTTTCTCTAACTATAACAGTAACATTTATCACTCGTGATTTTTGGATAATCACACTACATTATATAATCAGCATACTCTTAATCACTTATTTTATTTTCACTAAAAAAACAAGTAATAATACCCCTATTTAAATTAAAAAAGAGTCCTATTAATTTAGAACTCTTTTTCTTGGTATGAAAGTAAACTTTTAGATATTTGTTTACATAAAATAAAAAGAAGATCAAACTAGAAAAACAATCTAGTTCGGTCTTCTTTTTATTTTAAATTCATTAATGATTGCTTTTTTTACATCACTATAAAATACCATCATCAGCATTCCCAATATAGTTATAAATAAAGAAATTCCTTCAATTCCAATAAATATCCCTATAAATATAAGAATAATACCTATAAAAAAGCCAAAATCATTTTCATCCTCATCGTCCTCACACTCATCCTTATCCTTTTTATCTAACTCCTCCCTAGCATCCTCTGATCCCTTTATTAACTCATCAATTGTTACTTCATATAATTCACTAAGTAAAATCAAATTATCAATATCAGGATAACTTTTATTGCTCTCCCATTTATAAACAGCTTGTCTAGTCACTCCAACCTTTCGAGCCACATCTTCTTGTGAAAAACTTTTTGATTCACGAAGCTTTTTCAATTGCGAACCTAAATTCATATTATTCACCTCTAAGAAATCATTACATATAAACCCTTAATCAATAAAGAAACCATTAATCTAATACATGTAAACTAATGGTTTACATATTTAAATCCTTACTAAATCACCCTCTATATTTAATTAATACAATGTTATCAGAAATCAAAAAAAGAATCCCATAAACATAGGACTCTTTTTTACTTTTCTCGAATGTAAACTTTTCAATATTAGTTTACTTTCAAATCCCCTTAAACATTGAATTTATTGCAACTTACCTATTCCCCTCAAAAATGACTAGAAAAGTATACATTCAAATGACCATGAACAAAGAAAAAAATACACTCAAATAAAAAAATACATAAAAAAAACCAGTTAAAAAACTGGCTTTTTTCATCAAACTATACAATATTTTTAGCTACAATTTTGATATGTTCAGGAGCAATAATATCTTGAATAGTTTCCTTTAAATCTTCAAATAACATTTCTTCTAGATTCGCCAAAGGAACTTCAAATGTTACAGATTCTACGGTTTTAAGATTTAATAAAGAATAAACTTCATTTTTTTTAATAACTAAGTATTGATTTTCCTCTGTCATAATTAAACAGCCTAATTGGATACCTAACATACGTTTATCTTCAAACTTCATAACATAATACCTCTTTTATAATTTGCTAAAACAACAAATTTATCATATAACAACTATACTAATTTAAACAATATCATAAAAAAGTTAACATAAAATCCGATTATCAGTAGTATCCAAAAAAGCTCAGGGTTCTCATATAAATCTAAGCTTTACTTTTATATTCATTTTTCTATATTTTTTAGAGTTGGCGAAAAATAATTAATCAAATTTCAATAGATTATTTCCAAAACTCATACCATTTCTTATCTTTACTTGCTGCAATCATCTTCTTAACTTCCTGGACTTCCCTTATTGTTTGCATGAGCATTTCATCGCGTCCCTGGTTCTTCGCTACGTCTTCACTAGTATTCGTCGCTATAAGCGTTTGGGATTCCTGTATCGTTTGTATGGCGCTCAATAACTCTGATTCTCTTTGTGCAAATCGCTGGTCTTGTTCAACTAAACGTCTGTTTAATTCTTGTAGTAATTCATTTTGCTTTTCAATGACCTCATTTTGATCTTGAAGCATCATCTGTAGCGTTGTAGCGTTGAAATTCGGTTCTTCATAGCGCTCAATTTCGTGTCGCTCTAATGGCAATACCTCAACGCCTTGATGCCATGATACTATTTGTTTTGTGGCGTTTTCTAATGTTATGTCTGTGTCGTTCTTTAGGTTGATAACCTTGCGAAACACCATTACATCACTTTCTCTATACTTCCTATGCCCACGTTCATTCTTTATGAAAGTATAACCCTCTTTTTCTAGTACATCAGCATACTTACGTAATGTACTAGATTGGATACCTAATTGCTCTGCCACTTCGCCAGGACTATATAACGTCTTCATAGCGTCTCACCTCAAAAATATATTCGCTATAGCAATGATATACCCTTTTTCCTAATAATTCACGTATCACTTGTTTTAAATTCTTTTTTATTTATAGGGTGTTTTTGCCCAAATCCCCGAAATGGGGGAATTAGCTTAATTCATTAGAAATTTATACACTATGTCATAAAGTGTACTTTTTGACATAGCTGAAAAACTAGGATTTTTCGTTTCAAAAATACAACTTAATAATATTTGAAATATGTCAATGTAATTGTATATATTTTGAAACATATATTTTTTAAAGTAACCCCAAATCCTTATTTATAAGGAATTTTCACGATATTTTTTTCTTATTCCCCCTTTTCGAGGGGATGGGCAAAAACACCCAATTTGCAACATTTCACCTATAAACACTAAAAACAAACAAAGAGCGATTTTTTCACCCTTTGTTTGTTGTAGATTATTTATTTAATTCAGCTTTTGCTTGTTTCAAGAGATACTCCTTTTCTTGCTCTGGCGTAGCCTCTTTATATGCTTTACCGTCGTTCCCATCTTTCCACTTACTCAACATATTATGCTCTTTAACTATTTGAGAAAAATCCCCGTGTTCCCATCGATCGATGATCATACGATACTCTCCTAAATGCTTTACATACATTGGAGTGCTTTTAGTGATTGCCTCTTTTACTTCTTGAATATTCTCGGCACTCATTTTGATAAAGCCCTCTTTCTTATCGGATAACACCTTTTGATTAGTCATTTTGAGCATTGTATCATTTATGCGTTTTTCAGCTTCCACTGCCACTTCGACTTTTTCCCCTTTAACCGAGTTGATCATTTCCTCCTCTTTGTGATTCCCGAGGTAATCCCCAACTTTAAAACCTGTTAAAACACCGATCGCTATACAAAAAATTAAAATCAATGATACTTTCGTTATTTTTCTCATTTATTAATCCTCCTTTACTATGAAGAGCCATTTGCAATATAACTTTTATAGAGCAGCTCGACATTTGCGCTCTTTAATAATTTAAGCATAAATTCTATGTTCTTTTTAAAAACAGGTATAATTTATCAGTGCAGTACAACAATTCCTTATATGATCCTTTTTTCCTTTTCTAATAGGTAACCTGCGCTTTCAACCAATTTGATTTCATCAATAAGAGAAAAAACAGTCTTTGATATATTAGGTGTCAATTACAATTGTACCATTTCTAAAGATCGAGCGGCTTAATTGAAAAAAACAAACCCCATTAGGATTTATGATGTATGTAAATTCTTAAATAATCTACACCACTCCCCTGAAAATTTCCTAAGTCTTAGTTTGATAGTGATGGGGTATCGCCAGCATTTCGGAAAAAAACCACGCTAAGAGTATGCAAGATTTTATACAGTTTTTGGGCTAATACAGTAACAAACAAGAGCCCTGAACCCACGCCAGGACAAGAATGTATAAAAAGATGAATAGGGTTATAGAAAAAGAAAAAGGCGAATCCCTACTTTCAAAGGGAATTCGCCTTTTTCTTGCTACCGATAATAGGACGTTATGTTAACTGAACATGTATAGAATATACAACAGGGATTTCAATCTTTAAATAAGAATCTAATACATATAAAAATAGAATCTATAAAATCAACATAAGGTGGGAAAATAGTGATTACTAGTAAACTAAAAGATGGCGAACAATATCTTATACTTCAGGGGATAAAACACTGGTGTAAAATTGCAGGATCTAAACATAACACAATTCCTTTAATTATTGTTCATGGTGGTCCTGGTGGCAATCATTATGTATTTGAACGAACAATAGGAGTGAAACTAGAAGAATTTTTAACAGTGATTTATTACGAACAAAGGGGATCGGGCCGTTCTCAAGCACCAAACAATGATAATGACTATTCTATAGATACTCTTGTAGAGGATTTAGAGGAATTAAAAAAAGTATTAGAAATACCAAAAATACATTTATTGGGTTATTCATTTGGTGGACAATTATGTCTAGAATATGCTTTGAAATATCCTAAATTTGTTGAAAAATTAATATTACAGGCACCGTCCATAGGAGATTATGAACGCATGTATAACATTCAATTAAACGGTTTTTCAGCAATAGCACAAGGTGAAGTTAAACAACGTATAGATACTCTATGTAATTCAAAAATATCCTTAAAAGAAAAATATAATCAAGTTTGGCAATTAGTTGATACAGACACAGTGGATAGCTTGTTGTTTATTGATCAGAAATTTGCCAAACTAAATCGTAGTTTGTGGGAAGAAAGTAGATTAATTAATACAGGAATAGTAGCAAAAACTCTCTTTGAAAATCAACCATTTATACCACTTATTGAACGTGTAGAGAATATTAAAGTTGATACATTAATCATTGTTGGAAAGCATGATCGTAATACTGGGATTGAAATTAGTAAAGAAATAGCAAACAACATTGAGAATTCTCATCTTGTTGTATTTGAACATAGTGCACATTTTCCTGATATTGAGGAAACAAATAAAGTTGTTAAAACCATTAAAAAATTTTTAATAAACTAACTTCCAATAACGAAAATTATGTAAATAAGCTGTCCGTATGGGCAGCTTATTTTGTTTTTTGCTTAGCATAGTCTTATTTTTGCCTTTTTGACGAAAAAGCCCCTCAGGCAAGCCGAGGAGCCATTTAAAATCAAAATCACTTTACCTATATTATCATTTCATCAAAACAAAGCTTCTTCATTTTTTGTTACCTCAATAAGAAATGGTACCACTAACATAACTAAAATAGAGTAGATAATTAATAAAGAAACAGATATTATCGTTGAAATTTGTAGGGCGATCAAAATTACAAATAAGATAGGGAGAAGTGCTACTAAGAGAAATATCCTCTTTTTAGATTTAGGAGTAAAAAATAATTTATGATGGCATTGTGGGCATTGTAAAGGGTCTTTTTTTACAATCATCGTTTGCTTAAATGTCTGTGGCCAAGAAAGTTTATAATTACAATTAATACATTTTGGTAACTTCATTACAGTTCACTTCCTTACAATTATTTACAGAATATTGTAAAGGTATATTTTACAATTTAAAAGATGTAATGTTTGATTTTTCCCCTTGTTTTTGGGTGTGAGTGCTGGCTAGTCGTGTGGGGACTAACCCCCACGAACTTAACGTAACTGAATATAGAAAAAGCTGACTGTTTTGATCGATGGATCTAGGCGGTTCGGCTGGTATAATTGCTAGTTCAAGTCGAACAACCTAAATCCTCGTTTTTGGTATGTTCGGCTTGGCGAAAGCTAAAAACCAGCCGAAAAAAGTTTTGCAAGGACATAATAAAAAAAGAAAAGCGTTAGCTTTTAGGTGAGGATTAACGAACCGACTTTTTTTATTATGAAGGTGGAGATTTTTGAGCGTTGTTTGCTCAAAAATACTACCTGTTCCTTACGGAACTTTTAGCCCTTTAATAATAGTGATAATAGAGACGATTACTAAAAAGTGCTATAAATCCAGTTATACCAAGGGTTTATAGCACTTTTTGGGGTGTGACGTTTTCGTCACACTTTTAACCCTTTTTGTGACGTTTTCGTCACACCTAAAAAATTACAAATACGTTATAAAACACATAAAAAAACAGACTGTATCAACTTGATACAGTCTAGAAAAATCTAGCTGGCAATTTCACCTTTTTGCCATTTTGATCTTTAAGATTTTTCAAAGAATGTTGAAACAATCTCATTGTCAATTTATCAAGTTTCACTTCATTTTTTCGAGGTGCACAAATCATTATGTAAGGATTTATTATCCATGTTCTAGGGCTTACAGTACGACCATTTTCAATAATTTTTCCAGCACCTTCTGGATTAAGTAAAATCTCTTTTTTCTTTAATGAATTCATAACCAAAGAAGTTTTTTCTCTTGATTTCCCTATCATTACAGCAATCTCAGAAACAGTTGCGGCTTTTGGTAATTCAAAATCATCCTCAACGTTATTTCGTTTCCTTTTAAATTTATCATCTCTACAAATAATGACATTACTTCTAAATTCCAAATAAGCTTGAATTCTAAATAAAAAACTTTCTTCTGCTTGAGTTAAATAACCAATACTATTCAATAAATCTAAATTTCTATGCATTACTTGATTAAATGGTTCACCAGCAAATGGATCTTTATTAGTTCCAACGTAATGATCTTCTCCAGTTAATTCTTTTAACTGTTGTAAAAGAGATTTTTTAAGTTCTTCAGCTTGATCCCTTTGTTTTCCATTTTTCTCAAAATCTCTTTTTCTAGCATTTCTATTAGCTTGATTTAAAGCTTGTCCTAAAGTTTGTTCATTTTCATCTTTCATTATGTCAATTCCTCCTCTAATTGAGGGAATCAACAAAAACACCTATTTTTTGCTATTTGATTATGAATCAAATTATGATAATCTATAATCAGATGAATAACTTTAGGTATTTTTGCTGAAATACCCTTTGAAACGAGTCATGCTGGAACATGGCTCGTTTTTTTAATTTTATCACACATATTCTCTCAAAAGGTTATCAAACAAAGTTTCCCTAAAAAAATCACTAACTTTTTCAAAAAACCTTCTAACGCTCCATGTCATATCCTCTCTGTCTAGTCATTTCTCTCTTATGTTCATCCTCAAATTGATTACTTACACCCTTATTATCTAATTCATTTTTCACAATCCCTCTAAACGCCTTAAATTTCTCTTTAAAGACTTTTTTTGTCTGTTGATATAAAACCTTTATGTTTGCCTGTAAATCTTTTATATGAACCTTTAACAAGCCTATTTCTTTATTTAATGCACTAACTTCTTTTTGCAACTGATTTTTTTCCTGTTTCAATATTCGATTGCCTTCCATCCACCCCTCCGCATGTACTTTTAAACTCTCATTCTCTTTCACAAAATCTGTTTCTTTCAAACGCTCATAATCTTTTTTGATAGTAACCGCTGCATTCACTTGTTTTGTAACTTCTCGCATTTGTTCTGGCGATAACACATAATTTCTTGTCTGTTTCTTCGTGATTTCAGCTTTTCCAAACATTTTATCCTGTACTTCTACTACTACTTCTTTACGTAAAAATGGAATTTTAACAGGTTCATCTGGCACTTGATCCGTAGCACTATCTAATTCTTTTTGCATTTGTTCTACTCTTTTTTCTAACTCTATATGACACTGGCCAATTAGCTGTAGCTTTTCACTTTCACTCTCTACTTGTTGTTTCACTACCTCTAATTCTTTGTACTTATCAACGACATCGCTTTCCAAACTCTTTTTCACTACTTGTAATTCGTTTGTTTTCTCTTCAACATTTTTTAAGTTATGGTCAATCGTTTGTAACTGCGTCTCTTTTTCTTGTACTTGATTCTCAACAATTGATTTTGTTTCTGCATATTCCTTGTATTGACGGACTTTCATGTATTTATGTGAACCTACATTGGCACGTTCAAAATTTGGAATGTGTTCTTTCGCTAATTTCTCAATATAGGCCGTTTCTAATTCTCTCCAATGTGCAATTAACTTTCTTCCCGTTCCCTCTACACCTTGTTGCTGCAAAGCTCTATCCATTCCGACACGCCTCGTTAATCCTCGACTACTTTCGAAATTTGGTACATAGTTAATATGTAAATGCGGATTC
>NZ_JAWRYM010000298.1:0-307 GCF_046534555.1 Bacillus sp. SIMBA_074
CGCGATGTCGTGTCCGACGTCGGCGGTGCGGTATCCGTCATGGTCCCTCCACAGTTCTGGGTACCTGGAATTTGGCACAGATTGTAGAAATTTGCAATGAATTCTTGCCCGGCCCGGATAGGAGGCTGATCTGCTCTCTCCCGGAATCACGGGGTATTCGGGCGAGTTATCACCGCCGTAACACAGTTGTTACATGAACGTTCTTCGTCATGGTGTTGAATAGCGCCCAACAAACTGTCGAAGGCGACGACGCTCGCCCCGAACCCTGGAGGACCCTTGCGCACTACCCCGAAGTCCCCGCGCCTCG
>NZ_JAWRYM010000299.1:0-307 GCF_046534555.1 Bacillus sp. SIMBA_074
CATGATCCTGGACGCGGACTACATCACCGAAGAAGGTAAACCGGTTATCCGTCTGTTCAAAAAAGAAAACGGTGAATTCAAAATCGAACACGACCGTACCTTCCGTCCGTACATCTACGCGCTGCTGAAAGACGACTCTAAAATCGAAGAAGTTAAAAAAATCACCGCGGAACGTCACGGTAAAATCGTTCGTATCGTTGACGCGGAAAAAGTTGAAAAAAAATTCCTGGGTCGTCCGATCACCGTTTGGCGTCTGTACTTCGAACACCCGCAGGACGTTCCGACCATCCGTGAAAAAATCCGTGAA
>NZ_JAWRYM010000300.1:0-307 GCF_046534555.1 Bacillus sp. SIMBA_074
CCGACAGCACACCCCTGTCAAAGTTTTCGTGCAAAAGCAACAAGCCCATTTTATGCCGGTAAAACAGCAAAACACGCTATATTTGCTTCTCGCCCTTATCGTTAGCTTTTTGTTTATTGTCCAGACGAGACTAAAATGGATTATTCTCATGCCGATCAAATACGGGTCCAAATTTGTGGACGACCTCCTCAAAGGAATGGTAAGCAAACCTGAGAGGAGATTGAGGAGCAATGAGATATACAAAAAAAGAAGCGGACATGATTCAAGGAACGATCAGAGATATCAAAGTTTTTTCTATCGCCCTGGT
>NZ_JAWRYM010000301.1:0-306 GCF_046534555.1 Bacillus sp. SIMBA_074
TTGACGGCCTTTCTTCTAATATCTTCTCTTAAAGGAATGTTTGACAATAACTCATTTCCTTCTAATTCTGCCTGATCGATATTTCCCTGATCGAAAAATTTTCCTGTTTGATTATGTCTGATAAAACTGCGTACCCCATCAGAGTCTGTTGATAGAACAGGGCATCGGCAAACCATTGCTTCCAGAACTGCATATCCAAACCCTTCTACTTTTGATGTAGAACATAAAAAGCCACCGGAATCACCAATGATTGAAAAATATTCAGCCATTTTATTATGTGGCTGATTTACATACATCTTAAGGTGG
>NZ_JAWRYM010000058.1:0-9033 GCF_046534555.1 Bacillus sp. SIMBA_074
TTTTCAAAATCAGTACCTACTTTCTAATACAATTATATAATTAAAATACCACGATAAAATTGTATATTCTATTCATTGCTAATTTACATAACGTCTCATTATCAGTAGCAAATAAAAAGCACAAACCTTTGATGTTATTAGGTTTGTCCGTTTTTTATTTTTATCATCTTATACATGTTTTTATACATTGTGGAGATTCTGGGGTTTTTAAGGCTTACGAATATCCTGTATTAGTACAAAAATCTGTATAGAATTCTGTATAAAAAAAGCCTTGCTTATATGCAAGGCTTTTTTTATTTCCAAAATTGCCACCATTTTTTTTGTTTGGTGGTTGCAATCAATTTTTTAGTCTCCTGGGTTTCACGGATCATAGTCATTAGGTTTTGGTCACGTTCATCCATTCTTTGAATCACAGCTTTTTGAAAATCTTGTTGTTGTTTTTGCTGTTCAGCTAACCATTCCTTTAAATTTTCTTCATGTTTTTTAAGTTGTTCAGATACTCTTTCAGCAACAATTCTATCTAACTCCTGAACAGCTACAACTTCTTGTCCTACTTGGATTTGTTCAGGTTGTTGTTTAGTTGTTTGGATAGGTTCAATATCTATAAATTTAGGGAATCCTTCTTTACTGAGGAGCTCAATAATTTGTTTTGTTTGGAGGTTTCTTTTATTTCTCATTTTAGCTATAAATTGAAAAACAGGTATACATTCTTGATGGATTAAATATTTGTTCTTTTCACCTTGTTGGAATTTTAAAAAACTACTGTAAGTTTGACAGTTTCGTTTTATAGTCATAGCTGATACTTTTATTTCCTTGGCTACTTCTTCAGCTGATAACCAGTCTTTTTGTTGCACTGTTCAGGTCACCATCCTTCTAAACATCTGAACTAAACACTATTTAAACAACTAAACAATTCTATAGCTGACAAGGGTTTCCTTGTTTTTTTGTTCAGATGGCTGTTTAGATAATATACAACTAGTTTAACACCCGAACATCTAAATAGTCATCTGAACAAGCAATATATGCTAGAAAGGAAAATAGAAAGATTCGCATTATTAAAGGAATGTATGAAGTGAAATTATAAATATTAAGTGGTAAAATATAGTTTAATATAATATTATTTACATTTAAAGTTTAAAGGGGTTGATATTATGAAATTAAAGGGATCTACTATTGTATTATTAATTCTTTGTACAATAGGATTACTAAGTGATGTACGTAAAATGATAAATGGAACGGCTCAGATTCATAATTATGTATTGTTTGTACTAATTTTATTTGCATTAACTTATAATTTATATGCTTTTTATCAAGAAGGAGAAAAGAAAAAAACACTGGTGTAATACCGGTGTTTTTTTCTTTTACTACTGATAATGAGACGTTATGTTAACTTCACACGAATATGGTATACAATGTAAGAAATACGTTTTTAGGGAGAAGACACATGGATGAAATTACATTAAAAAATAGATTAATTGAACTAAAACAGAAAGAGTTTTCTTTTCAAAACATAAATCTTATTGAGTTAACTACTTATATGTTAAAACACCTAGGATCCCTTGACTCAGAATTAAGAGATAAACTGATATACAGAAACTTTTGTAAGATAATTACAAATAATTATTTAAGTCAAAGTCATCTAAAACAAATGTTGGCAACTATCTTAGATGATAAATATTTATTTAAGGGAATTAGATTAAAAGAAGACGATTCAGTGTTTACTCGTTCATTTAGTACACTTTTGATTGCTTTAATTCTTGATGCAGATAATCGAAAAGATTTTCTATCACAGGACACTGTATTATTGGTCAAAGATTGTCTTTTGAAGTATATGTTGATGGAGCAAGATCTGAGAGGCTATGTAAAAGATAAAGGCTGGGCACATAGTATAGCGCACGGTGCCGATGTTTTAGATGAGTTAGTAAAAAGTCATAAACTTGATCAAGGTGCATACAAAAACATTTTAACTATCATTATAAATAAAGTACACGTATACGAGTATGCATATCATGATGATGAAGACGAAAGATTAATAACTCCAATCATTGCAATGCTACAAAGAGGATTGCCTGAAAATGAGTTGATTGAATACATAGAGGGAATTTCAAATTACTTAGAACAGAAAAATAAAGAATTAGCCGTTGAAAATTATTGGATTCTTTACGCGAATACTAAATTATTTCTAAGAAGTTTACATTTCCGTATGCAAAAGCATCCAGAGTTTGAAATGATAAAGAAGAGCGTAGAGCATACACTTGATAAAATTAGCTATTTTTGAGTTGAAAAAGTTTTAATTTTACTTCTGATAACGGTGATTATGTGAACTTCATATCAGATTGGTATTTAATAAAAAAATTTATAAATTGATTGAACATCTAAAAGGAGTATGGGGTATTTTGAGAAAAACTAAACTGAGAAACTATGTGAAATTATTTATTCTCTACTTAATTATAATTTTAATATATTTCCTATTGTTTGATTACAGTAAAGTGTATATTAAGGCAAAAATAAATAACGAATTTTTATATCAATTATATTTATTAATAGGACGTATTAGTATGGGTTTGGGAATATATTTTATTCCAGATAAGCTAGGTATTAAGATTAAATTCAGATTTAAATTTCTTATAGCAGTTATCGCAATAATAACTACTATGAGTTTTCTTGATATATTTGGTTTAATAGAATAGCTTTGATAACTTCATATTTTATTATCAAGTGGCTTAATAAAAAGTAATCGTTTAGCAAAATCTATATTTCTACAAATAATTGCACTTCTGCTAAGTGGGGTTATGTTAACTAGAGTATATTTTCTTTATTTTTTTTCGTATAATTTTAATATATTTACTAATAGATGATAATGGAGAGGAATTTGAGAAATGAAATTTTATGAATGGAATAAACAAATTCAAGAAATATTTCATCAATATCCTACGCAAGATGCAGACATTTTTACTGTCATCGCTTCTGTTTTAGCTATTTTTAAGTTTGTTAGGAATTAAAAAAGCATCTATTTAGATGCTTTTTTATATTTAAAGATAAATAATAAGATTTTTTGTTTATAGTTTCTATTATCTCTTTATTTACAGTGTTTTGAATGTATACTTTTTTTATATAAAATGAGGGTATCAGGAGAATTGGCTAGAATTCAATGATTAAGGATAATCGAATGTAAACTAATATTCAAAAGTTTACATTCGTTTTAATGAAAAATAAAAAGCACTTTTGATAGTTTCACAAGTGCTTTTCAAGATAGTGTTAATAGATGTGTTTAGCAGTATGATCTTAGGTCTAAAGTAATTATCAATATTAACGATTAGTAAATTGCATCAGTATCTCTTCAGTATGCTCTGCATTTAAGTGATAAATAGTAGAATCTCCTGTACGTCGAATATACGATTCGTTATTATGTCCTTCTATATCAAAAGCCAATATTTCAAATGTAATCTTTTCTCCATTATCTAATGAAAAATCAATAGTACGCTGAGAAATATTAGAAGAGTTTTCGAAAATCTTTTTCTTCCAAAAATCTGTTTTTGATACAACCTTTTTTGAACTAGTTAGTTTTTGAAATACATCTTTTGCATCTTGACCATAATCTTTAATAATACCTTCAGCAACCGAATCTGTTTCTAGATATTTTATCTTTGAAATCGTATCAGAAGTTAGTTTTATTTTTTCTTCAGGTTCTATTAAAACAAAATAGATGCACACACTTACAAATATAAACAATATTCCTAACACTATTTTTTTCATTTATCTTTTCCTACTTTCTGAAAAAACTTAATAGGCTATTTTTGAATAAGATATGTTATTCAATTATTGAAAAGGAACGTCGTATATAAACCATGTTTCATTTTTTTGATACATATGGAATTGAATGTCTGTACCTATCCATGGGGGCATATTAATAACTGCGGAATCCTTGTAATCTTCGTTTATTACTACAGAGGATCTTGCAAATCTAAAAGATGATAGAATTGTTTCATGAAATTCAGGTGCCTCTTTTAAAAATTGTTTCTTTTCCTTGGTCATTTTTTCATCATTTTTATAGAAAAGATAAGTTGTTTCATAATTTTTTTCTTGTATTGAATGTAAATATAATCTTACTACTGTTTTAGGTTTTTGCTCTTTTAGTGTATAAATATCTTGGGATTTTTGTAATTTATCATATAACTTTTGTTCTGTATGATTTAAATCTGTTAAATAAGGTGAAAGAGGAAATACAAACCAAAGAATAATGATTACTAAAATTAATAAACCTATTTTTTTCTTGTTCATTTAATTGAAGCTCCTTATGTAATTATTAAGAATATAGTAGCATGAATATTTCTTTATATTAATGAGAAAATATTCTTTCGTGTCTGTCAATGGTAAGCGGACAAAACGAAACGATAGTGAAGTGAAGGAGCATTAAGGAGTTGACAGACCCACTACGCCCAGACCCTCTTGTGGTTGTCAAAAGGTACCTTTTGACCCTGCCTACCGGCGAGGGAGCCCCCTCAAAAAATGAGGGGGTTGGGGGAGTTTGTTAGATGGGGTCTGGGGAAGAGTTCCCCAGTGGGTTTGGGCAAAGCCCAAGATTTGTTTTTGCCATGCTAAGCATGGCTCGGCAAAGCCGAAAAGCGTCGCAGACCCCTATGGATTTTGATGCGTTAGCGTCAAAATACGTATAGGGTTACGTCAATTGACACAATTTCGTCGCCTTGCTAAACTTATTGTATCAATTAATCTAGGGGAAGTGGTGGAACTTTATGTTGTTCTCTATCTCATTTAATCAATCTCACCAAAGTTCATTAAGCCATAATAACAGAGAAAACATTTATGGGAATCCTGGCATCGATCCATCCAGGTTAGACGAGAATATCTACTTTGTTCAAAAGGATATCCGAAGTGTATACAAGGATATCTTTCAAGAAGCGGTGGACAAGTACAATGAGAAGCAAAAACGAAATGACCGTAAGATCCAGGACTACTATGACAAAATACATAAAAATGAAAAGACACATGAGCAACGAGAATTGGTTGTAGCGGTTGGAGAGGGTAAAGATGACCCAAAGTATAGGGAAGCTAAAAAAGAAGCGTTAAAACAGTATGCAGAGGCGTTTCAAGGACGAAATCCAAATCTAGCAGTCTATAACATGGTTTTACATGATGATGAAGCAAATCCGCATTTACATATTAACTATGTACCGAATTTCGAAAGTAGTCGAGGATTAACGAGGCGTGTCGGAATGGACAGAGCCTTGCAACAACAAGGCGTACAAGGAAAAGGGACGGAACTAATTGCGAATTGGAGACAATTAGAAACGGCTTATATTGAATCTTTGGCTAAAAAACATATTCCAGAATTTGAACGAGCGAATGTAGGTTCACATAAGTACATGAAAGTCCGCCAATACAAGGAATATGCTGAAGCAGTTTCTAATATAGAGAATCAATTTACCGAGATAAGCAAGCGATTACCTAATAATAAAATTACGTTAAAGACCAAAAAGAAAGAGATCAAGACAGAGGTAAAACCAAAATTAATTGGTAAACCTGAAATCATTGAAAAAGAGACAGGCAATTATGTTTTTTCTCCAAAGCAACTCGAAAAAGTAGAAGAATTGATAACTGCAGCAGTCACTATAAAAGAAGATTATGAGCGTTTGCAGAATACGGATTTGGTAAAAGAAAATAAGGAATTGAATAATCAAGTTGATAGTTTGTATGATTCTTTAAAAGAATCTCAAAAGATAAATCTAGTATTGAGGGAAGAAAATAGAAAATTAAATACTGAAATAGGTTCGTTAAAGACTCATATAAGAGATTTACAGACAAACATAAAGGTTTTATATCAACAAACGAAAAAAGTTTTTAAAGAGCAATTTAAGGCTCTTAGAGAGCTTGTTAAAAATGAATTGGTTGGCAAGGGTGTAGATAATCAATTTGAACGTGAACATAAGAGAGAAATGAGGAGACATCAAAATTTTGATAGGGAAAGATAGGAATGATGATGGTGAAAACATTGAATTGCATGAGTTTGAAGAAGAAAAAGAGGATTGAATGTTGTGTTTTTGCAAGAGATGGAAAGCTTTAACAAGGTGTTTCATGTTATTATAAAGAAAGACGTATAAACGAGAAAAACCGCCCATGCTTTGGACGGCAGGCGGTTTTTCATAATAAGGTTGGAATCAACCAATATATATTCTATATACATTCTAACATATAAAAGTTGATTCCTTCCACTAAGGGAGAGAATTATTTTATGACAAAAGTTGTAGATTTTGGACAAGCTGAAAAAAAAGCAAAAATAAGAGATAGTAAGATTGATAGTATTTATGATCAGTTGCAAACTGGTGGTTATTCAGAAGAAGAAAGAGCTATGCTTTTACAGATGTTAAGTAAAATATCTGGTGGGGAAGAATATTTCATTGGTAAAAAGAAAAAACCTACAGATCGGGTGAGATTTGTGCAAATTATAATGGATAATATAGATTATCTAATTGAAATAGGTTATTTAAGTAGTAAGGAAGAAGCTTTTTTATTTAAATTAACTTCATCTGTAGAGTTTAAAACCAATGTTCTTGTAGAACGTGAGACAAATAATCCAGCATCACCTACATATTTAGCTGAAAAGTTTAAAATGACTCGTCAAAGTATTTCTAGTGTTATGAATGGTTTATTAAAAAAGGGAGTATTAGCAGTTGCACAATCAGGTGTTACAACTGAAGATGGACGGGTTTGTACTAGTCGTACATGGTTTGTAAATCCAAATGTTATGTGTTGCTCTCCTAAAGATGGAATAGATAAAGCAACTCAACATATTTTTAGGGATTCACTAAGGAATTTTAAAGTTGAAGATCAAGGAAAGAAAAAACATAAATTACCCATTTATTTATTTTAAAAGAATGCAAAAATTTTCTTGCGTTCTTTTTTTTTTGTTTATTTACCTTTTTTTAGGTGTCATTTTTTTTTGACACCGGTGTCGCTTTTTTTTGACACCCTATCTTCTATAAACCTTTGCTATTACTGGCTTTTTTTACTTTGCTCTTCTCACTCTTATATATAGGGCTAAAAGTTCCGCAAGGAACGGGTTGTATTTTTGAAAAAATCATTCAAAAATCTCCACCCTCAAAATCAAAAAGTCGGTTCGTTAATCCTCACCTAAAGGCTACCGCCTTTTTTTTTTGGTTTTGTCCTTGCAAAACTTTTTTCGGCTCGATATGCTTTTTTCGCCAAGCCGACAGACAAAAAGTAAAGCAATGGTTCTCGACTTGGACAAGCAAGTATACGAGCCGAACCGCCTAGATCATTCGTCTCAAGATAGTTCTTATTCAAAAAATAGATACGTAATACGTGGGGTTTCGCCCCCACACGACGAGCCAGTCCTCTAGCCAAAAAGCAAATTTCAAATCTTAAATCCGTTTACATTATTTTTTTAAGAAAGTTTCCTGTATCACTAATTGCTTGAATGGAGTTAATTTTAATATTAATTTTATTTGGAGATTTTATAATTTTATTAGTTGAATTATCTTTTACTTGTACATTTGGCCCAATAATAGTAATTGATTCTTTATCAATATTCATTATAAAACCTTTAATATGAATTTGTTCTAAAAATACTATGATGCGTAAATGAATTAATTGATAACCATGTAAAAGTTTTTGTATTTCATTTGTAACGTCTGTAATATTTTTAGACGTATCGATTTGATATTTAGATATTTCTTTACTAAATATTGATTGCGAACTATTTTGTTTTATTTTGAATTTTTTTGATTCGGTTTGAGGTGCGGAGGGTTTTGGGAATTTTAATAAGACAGTAGACTTTTTTTGTGCTTTTGATGGAGTATGAGCTGTTTCTGGTGAAACCACAGGATTTTCTTGTGCTTTTAGTGGAGTATGAGCTGTTTTTGATGAAACCGCAGGATTTTTTTGTGATCTTGGTGGAGTATGAAAAGGGATAGGATTTATATTAAACAATCTGAATTTAGGTTGTTTAATATTTTTTTGATTTGAACAAAACTGACACACCTAAACACCTCCTATAAAGGGTTGTATTATATAGTAAACATATTATGTAAAAGAGTGATAATAAAAAAGATACTAAACAAGCCAAAATTTTTTTCTATACAAGTGATTTTTAACATGATATTTTAGGCTAATTCATACCAATTAAATTTTTGTGAAATGAAATAAAAAATGCAATGGGATTATAAATACCCATTGCATTTTTTGACTTTATTTATTATGCTCCTTGGTCATCACTAACAGATAAAATTGAACTGATTTTAACACTAATTTGGTTTGGATTTTCAAGGTCTTCACCATTAGCATTACTTTCTACTTCAACTTCATCCCCATTACCACGAAGAGTAACAAATTCATCTCCAACTCGAGTGATAAGACCCTCTACATGGAATGATGGTAAAAATAATACGACTCTTGCTCCAACTAATTGAAATGCACGTAACAAAGTACGGATTTCATCATGATGTTCTGGCATTTATATCTTCCTTTCCTATTAAACTAAAAAAGTAGAAAAAGAGTTTTTAAAAATAACTCTCTAACTACTTCTCAAGATAGGATATGTTGAGAAGTATTAATTGTAATAGACAAATTGGTAATTAATTTTTAATACTATGAAATTTTACTAGGGTTCAATTGTCTCTATAGTAAGAAGTACTTAAAGGGTTATTAGCCCTTAAAATTTTAGTTGTTCTAGTGTTTAAGTAGGAGTTTGTCGCTATTTTACTAATTTCAAATGATAAATAGGCTTTTAATTAATCTATCATTTTTAATCCCTAAACTTAAAAATGATAGATTAATTAAAAGTTATAGAAAAATCTTTATGAATAAATATTTAGAGTAAGTTAACATAAAGTCCTATTATAGGGATTCAATGTATTTAGAAGACTATTAAAAGTCCTCCAGATTGTTTAACTGGGGGACTTTCTTGTTCACATAATTATCGATTTAGGAAGTAAAAAGTTATACTTCGTCAGTGATTTTTTTTAATAGACTAGTCCTTAATTCTTTAAAATTCTC
>NZ_JAWRYM010000302.1:0-305 GCF_046534555.1 Bacillus sp. SIMBA_074
AGCGAAGAGTACAAATGCTGATGCAATTCATCCTGGGTACGGTCTTTTATCCGAAAATGAAGCTTTTGCCCGGCGCGTTGGCGAAGAGGGCATCGTATTCATAGGACCTGCACCAAAAGTAATCGGTCAGATGGGCGACAAGCTGACTGCCCGTCATATTATGCAGGCAGCAGGCGTACCAGTAGTTCCAGGGTGCGAAGCGCCGGTCGAAACACCGGACGAAGCAGCAGAAATTGCAGCGGCGATTGGATATCCGGTCATGCTAAAGGCAAGTGCTGGGGGCGGCGGAATCGGCATGCAAATTT
>NZ_JAWRYM010000303.1:0-305 GCF_046534555.1 Bacillus sp. SIMBA_074
GGCGATCAGGCCCTGCAGTGAGTCGCCTGCTCCCGAGAACGTGCCGGCGGTGCGGGTCGGGTTGGCCGACGACGCGCTCTGCGTGTTCTGGTAGGCGGCGGTCGGGTTGGGGCCGAAGTTCGCGTCGATCTTGCCCGAGTTGAGCGCCAGGTACGTGGAGTTGGCGTCCGGGTAGTACTTGATGGTGAGCGTCTTGCCCGCGGCCTCCAGCTTCGCCTTCCACTCCAGGAGGATCTTCTCCTGGTTGGTGCCCGAGCTGACGGCGACGGTCAGGCCTGCGAGGTTCTTGTAGTCGCCGTCGAAGC
>NZ_JAWRYM010000059.1:0-8472 GCF_046534555.1 Bacillus sp. SIMBA_074
GAACACGGAAGTTAAGCTCTCTAGCGCCGATGGTAGTTGGGACCTTGTCCCTGTGAGAGTAGGACGTCGCCAAGCAACTTTAAGACGAGTCAGAATGACTCGTCTTTTTTGTATGCTTTCATACCTCTGTTAATTGCCTGCTTAACTCCTTCTAAATAGGCGAATCCATGCCTTTTATCTGGTTCTAAGTAAGTACCTTCTGCCCATTCATTCCACGCATTAATAAATAAAAACTCGCTGTTGTAAAGAGAATAGGTACGCTGGATTTGTTTGCTTAAATATATCGTGAACTTCTTAGGGGTAGAACCTAGGAAGATACTGCTATTTAAGTCTTTGCGGCGTGCTGTATTGTCCCAGTCAACAAAGGCACCAGGAAATGTTTTTTTCTCTGGAGGAGATCGCTTTAGTATATACATCCACACTTTATCATAATCCCAAGCGTTTATTTGTTTACCAGACTCATATATTGTCTTATTTATGTCTGAAGAGCTATCATGAGCAATTGTATAAAAAGGCTCGAATTGAATGCTAACATCAAATCCATTTATATTAGGAAGTGGAAAGCTGTTTAATGTTTCTGCAAAGTATATACCTTTCAAACCATTTTCTTGTGCGAGTGTATTCCAATAATGAAGCATTTGTTCACAATGAGGGATATGCCCAGGGCGATAAATAATGAATAGTGGTTTATCGTCTATACGGATATATCTCTCATCTTGGAAAGCTTGCAATAAATACTCAAAGTGTTCTTTCCAATCCGATAATTCTCCATAATTTTGAGGCATTAATATGTGACTATCAAGACCATCCCAAGTTTTTGTCCACGGTTCATTTGCCCAAGAAAGGCAAAATGGAAAATCGGGTTCCTTCATCTTAAGTACCTCATTAAAGGGTGCCTCCAATAGCCTCTTCCCTTTAAACCAGTAATGGTAATAACAAAAACCATATATGCCATGTGCTTTGGCGATTTCTGCTTGCCATTTTCTTACGGATGGGGTGGTTAAGTCATAATAAAAATCTTGATAAGGTTCTCTAGGTTGGTAATGTCCTGAAAATAAAGGTCGTGCACTTTTAGTATTTGTCCATTCAGTAAACCCTTTCCCCCACCATCGGTCATTTTCTTTTATTTGATGAAACTGTGGTAAGTAAAAAGCGATTATTTTCAAGATATATCCCCCTTATGTTCTTCGTAGTTCAAGTGGTGGGAAGTTACTTTTGATTTTTCGAATCTAGTTAAAACATGAGATATGTTATTTACTTACTGTGTTTATGCTGCATAATGAATTCTTTTGTACAGTTTGCTTGATATGGAAATCTTTGATGATTTAATATATACGGCTGAGATACAAAGTGATCTTCATTATACAATGAGCGAAAAGAGTTAATCTTTTTGGAGAACAAATAGAGCTTGGGGTAACCGGTTTGTATCATCAAAAAAGTCCCGTAGCTTTAAATACTTCTCATAGTGGTTTTTAATATAAGTTCTAGGTATAACGGTTTCCCCATAGAAGCTACTGTTTCTAACGTCTCCAGCTCCCGTAGGGCTGTGGATAAAATTGCCGCTTTCATAATCCGAGATGGCACGATTTATATCTGGAAAAGCTTGAGATAAAGTTTTATGCCACCCAGTTTGAATTAATTCAGGGTGTTCCTTAAATTGTTGACAGAAATCGAGAAAATAGCGTGCTTGTGTTGTTGCAATGAAGATTCCACCTGGACGAAGAATTCTTGAAAACTCCTTTATCCAATTTTCTGCTGTTTCTTCGGATAAATGTGAGAATACAGAATAAGCGAATATGATATCTAATGAATTGTCATTAATAAATTCTACAGGAGGTTGTGGGGGAGCTATTTTATACCTGCCTCTTCCTAACGTTTCGTTGCAAAGGTTAATCATTGCAGGATCTACATCAATACCAAGTAAATTTTTATGGCGAACATCTTTGAAAAAGAAGCGTATGATTCTTCCCCATCCGCAACCAAAGTCTAAAATTTTCCGTTCTTTATTCAAGGGAACGCCTAAATTATGGGCATATGTTTTTACAAGGCTATAAAACAAATATGCTTCATAAAGAGCATGTTCATAGGAAGCACCTACAAACTGTTGTTGAATTTCTTCGGAGGGGAACATAGGTACTGGGATGCCATTTATCTTTGTTTGTGAGCAACTTTGTATAAATAGATTAAGAAGTTCAACATCAGAAAGCGGGCTAACAAGGTTATCAAAATCACTTCCTAACTTAAAGTTATTCATTTGTTAACCTCCAAATTATATAGTGCCTAAAAATCATTTTCGTGTTTTTCACTAATAAAAACATGTAGAAATTCAGCATCTAACCCCAGTGATCTATCCTTTTGTAAATAAACAATGGTATACATATTTGCATGTGTATAAATATATTCAATCATATCTTGACCCCAATCAAATGTTACTAAAGACCCGTTCTCATCAATAGGATTACCATGATAAATTGGCTCCTCAATATATTCGATTCCTTCTTTATTGATTCTTGCTCTTTGTAAAGTCTTTGTGAGTGTATGATACCAAGGGACAGTAAACACATGAGCGCCGCCAGGCTTTAATACACGCTCTATTTCTTTAAAGGCTTTGTTTGGCTCCATTACATGTTCAAAGACATCTTGAGTAATGAATAAATCAAAAGATTCATTTTGAAAAGTCATGTCTTCTAAGTTCTCGCATCTAATCCCTTGAAAGTATTGGCCGAGAGGGTAGTTTTTAAAGTATTGAGAGTATGTATAGTTTTTGCAGTTTTTTATTAGTAGTTGAGTTGTAATTCCTCCAGGAGAGGATTCGTGGATATGATAGGAACCCCATTTTGGAAAAAATGTATTTAAAACATGGATTAGAGCGCGCTGCCTTGGTATAGAGTGGCATGTAGAACATAAGTAGTGATCTCTAAGCCAATCATTATGCTCTATAAATGTAGCTTTCTTCTCACAAATAACGCAATATCCATTATTGTGCTTCAAATTACCTTCCACATGACATCACTCCTGTGTAAAAAAATGCATATGACACACACGTCAACAATCAGCGAAATCAAAGAGAGTGGGTGGAAATTAGGGAACTCATAAAAGTGAGATTGGTAGATTGGAATAATTAGCGGGAGAGAACCCCACGCTAATTAAAGTTTCACTTTATGCTATGCGATACATTCGCTTTTATTCATTAAAGAATGTACCGACTTAGAATATCCCTTTTGTGTACGGATACATTTCAAAGTCTTGTGCATATATTTCTGTAACTAAATCCATGGTTTCTTTATCATAAAAGCTTTCATATGTTGGAAAGCGGGGGAATGATGCATCTGTAATGCTAAGTTCTGCATAGCTTCCCGTATAAAGCATCTTATGAGCACGATGATGATCTGAATTTATAAGAAGCGCTAAATTTGATTTAGTCAAATCGTACATGTGTTCTATCTTGGTGATTTGTGTATTAAAATCTTCTAAAGGAATATAGTATTGGATGAAGTTTTCTTCACCTGGGACGTATTGCTGACTAAAATGTATATCTATTGCTAGGGAATTGGAACCGAATGCTTGAACGTAATATAAAAATTGTTTAAATGATATTCCTTGATTACTATATTTGTCATTATAAAAACAATGCCGGATACTTTCCCATTGAGGGCTAGCATATGGATTGTCAGCAAGCAATAAAAAGGAGCTGACCGCCCTTGTATAGGGATTCCGTACAAGTTTACAAACATCTTTTTTTGCTGTTAGAAGCCCATTTTGTAACTCTGCTATGTAGTTGGTGTTGTTTTTATACACCCAGAATTCATAGTAATGAATAAAGTCATGGTATTTCTTTGCTTCAGTAAATAATCCAATTTGAAAAAAGAACCAATTAGCTAAAGTAGTACATCCGCTTCTATGGCTCCAAAATAGTATAAGTGGAAAGTCTTTATGGAAATGTGGGATTCGATCTTTATGTAGGATTACATGATTTAAAAGCTCTTGATTTACATTCTTCATACATGTAGTGCTCCTTTTTGAAAGTTTTATTTATGGAGAAGGTTTTTAAATAGAATAAACGAGAATATGAGAAGGCAATTTTTTACTAATCCAATATATTCATGGGAATGAGTAAATATTATGAGTGTTTTTGCGGTCATCTTAGATAAGGTATCGATTCTAAAAGGAAAATATAAAATAAAGATAATGAAAATTTATAAGGGGCATACAATTATAAGAGAATGAATAATAGAGGTGACCAAGTTCGTTTATTTGTATTTCTAGGTGTGATAAGCAAAAATCTTATTACTAGAGAGGATATTATGAGGAAGAATAATTATTTAATAGTAGGTGGAAATAGTTTCATTGGTATAAACCTCGCATTAGGTTTATTGAAACAAGGTCAAAATGTAAAAGTATTTTCCAGACATATAAATAATTTCCCTCAAAATATTATAAGTGAGGTTGAATTTATTAAAGGTGATTTAGCAAATGTTAAAGATATATATAAAGCTTTAGTGAGTGTGGATATTATTATTTATTTAGCTGCAACGTCTAATGTAGCAACTTCAATTGAAGATGTTTTCGGAGATATAAACAGTAGCTTTTTTTTTCTTAACTTCATGGAAAGTGTTAAAAATTTTCCTGTTAAAAAAATTGTATTAGCATCTTCTGGAGGCACGGTTTATGGTGAACCGGAATATTTACCTATTGATGAGGAACATCCATTAAAACCACTTTCTCCTTATGGAATAACAAAAGTATCGCTTGAAAATTACTTGTACTTTTATAAGAAAAAATACGGAATTGACTATGTTGTATGTAGATATTCTAATCCATATGGAAAATATCAAAATCCTTTAAAGAAAGTTGGGGCAATAAATTGTTTTTTGTATCAGCATCTCAGTAATGAAAAGATTAATATATATGGGAATCCACAAGAGATTATTCGAGATTATATTTATATCGATGATTTAGTTGAAATCACTATACAACTATCACAATTAAATCGTTTGAAATCTTGTGTGTATAACATAGGGAGCGGCAAGGGTCTCTCTTTAAAACGAATTATAGTAGAATTGGAGAAATTAACGGAAAGAAAAGTGGACTTTACCTGCTATAAACAAAGGCAAGAAAATGTTCAAAAAATCATTTTAAATATAGATAGAGTAAGACGAGAATGTAATTGGGAACCGAAAATAGATTTCAAAAGTGGAATTAGATTAAATAAGCTATGGATTGAAGAGTTCTTATATAGTAAAAAATAATAAGCCATGCCCTACTTTTGTATCAGTAGAGCGTGGTTTATTATTTTATTTCTTTTTTTATTACCCAAAGGTCTTGATGTTCCCACCAAAAACCTTCAGTGTATTTTTTGATGACAGGGTTATAGGGTAATAATTTAATTTTGTCACATACGTAAGAGGGACTAACGATCGTTTGCCCGTATTGATGAACATCTAAATCCAATTGTTCACTAGAAGGGAGAAACCAATAACCCTGTTTATTTAAATCTGGAAAGCTGAAGTACTTTTTACTTTGATAACCATGAGTTGTGAAAATGAGTAAGCCTTCAGGAGAAACAGCATTATACAATGTTTGAAGCCAACGAAACCAAGTTGTATCAGGCATATGAGAAAAAAAGGATAGACAAAAGACGATATCATACGTAGACGAGGCCAATTTTACTTGTTCAGGTTCAGGGTGAGATAAGATAGAAGAAGTATTTAATGTGTTTTCAATAAAAGTAATAGCCTCTTCATGTATATCACAGGTAGTTATACTTAAGTTCGTTTGTGGGTTTAATAAATGACGTGTTACGCAGCCATATCCGGATGCGAATTCTAATAATTTAATTGGAGTGTCTATAGGGGGATAAAAGGAAGTAATTAAATCTAAAAGTGTTTCTGCGGATTTTCTCCCATCTTGAAAATAATAATCTATCGCTTCTTTTTTAGATGGGAAGACTGGATTAGTGACAAGGAATTGAAAGATATGATCCTCTGGATGGATACTTGCATTTACATTGTATTTGTGTGCAATTTGAGAAAGCAAATCTTTATTTGCTTCTATAAATTCTTTCAAAGAGTAACCCCCCTTAAATGATAGTAACGTTTTACAAGAGATACTGATGGCGAAGAAAATATATCATTAAATCTTCAAATATGCTTTAAGGTACTTTCTATATGTGTACATTTTCTTTTTTGAAATGTCGTCGATAGTAAAGGTTTCTTTAATGAAATTCTGCATTTGTACAACTTCACTGTAATGGGAATATGAATCTTCTGTTCTCGTTACGCTATTTGTATGTCGTCTATGATAGTTTAGCGGTTTTGGATTGAAATAAATGTTCCCCTCTTTAAGAATAGAAACATAGAAAAACCAATCACCAGCTACTTTAAACTTTTCTAATTGTTTTTCTGTTGTTTTTATATCTATGTTTTTAAAAACTACACTTGAGACATTAGGTATGGTGTTTTTGATAAGTAATGTATCTTGTATTTCATCTATCCCTTTTCGGAAATAAGAACTTTTCCATTTTTCTTTATCAATATCATTTGTGTAATCTAAATAATGATTGGCTAGGATATTTCCTTGTTCATCTATTTGTTTTGATTGTGTGTAGCTTAAGGTAACATCACCATTTATATGAAACCCTTGGATTACTTCTTCTAAAAATGTCTGATCACATAAGTCATCGGCCTCTGCAATCCAAATATAATCACCGGTTGCTGCAGAGATGCCTTTTATCCATTGTTTAAATACAGAACCAGAGTTTTTATCATTAATAATCTGCTGAACTTTTAGGTGGGGCTTATTTTCGTTTGAGAGCAGCTGTTCAAATATAGATACGCTATTGTCAGTAGAGGCATCGTCTAGGAAAATTAGTTCGTAAAGGGGATAGGTTTGGTTTAATATGGATTTAACTCGGTTAGATAAGTATTTTTCGTAATTATAGTTCGGTATGATTACGCTTATTTTTTTGTAATTATGATCAAGTAGGTTTAACAGTTGATAAATGTAATGAAGAAAGTTGAAATCTTTTTCAATAAGCTCTTGGCCAAAGCGCCCTTTTTGTAATCGTAAGTCTTCATCTCCAATAAATTCATATATTCTTTCCAGCACCTGCGGTAAATTTAAAAAGTCTACTAAGGCGCCAGTTTGTTCCGTAACAACATCTTCAAAACCTCCAGCGTTTTTAAACCCTATAACAGGGACTTTTGTATCTAATGCCTCTAAAACAACGTTTGGAAAAGGATCTTCTCTTGAAGTTAATAAATATAAATCAGCCCCGGCGTTATATAAACCGATATCTGGAGTAGGCTCAACTAATGTGAAATGTGCTGTATATCTTGGGGATAGCGTGTTAAAGAAATGAACATCTGTTCTCCCGACCCAGATAAAATGAATATTCGTATGAACCTTTCTTACTGAGTAAGCAATAAGTGAGAATAAATCTATCCCTTTCCGATGATCAGCGAAACCTACTCCTAAAATGATTTTGCTATCTAGAGGCAGGTTGTGTTTTTTTCGTAATTCGCTTCTAGCTTTTGCAATATTGTTCTTATAAGGATTGTGGTTAAACAAGCCTTGAGGGAGGATGTGACATTTTTGATGATCTAATTGGGTGATTGTACGGAATTTTTCATACACGTACTGTGAAGGGAAGACAATTTTGTAAGCGAACTGGGCAATGTTTCTAGCTTTCCCCTCGGCAGAGTACTGTTGTATTAAATGCGGCAATTCATGTATTAATGAAATAACTTTTATATTGTGTTTAGCTAGTAATGCAACTATATCACCACTTATGACGGTACTACATATGGCGATGGTATAGTCTTGTGATAGTAACTTCTTTATTAATAATTCGACCCTTTTTTCTGTTGGGTAGTCTTCCTCTAGGCAATAAACAGGACCATACTTTTGAAAATCGTGGATTAAAATGCCCGTTCCAATAGAAATAATTGCGACGGAGTAATGAAAGTTTTCTTTAAGAGCTTTAATAGTATGTAAAGAAAGCAGCTGTGCTCCGTGGAAATGGGCATCATGGGATACATAAATGATCTTCTTATTAACATGCATTTCATAACGCCTCCTAAGTTAATTAGATTTTTAGTAAATGCATGGTGTATTTATAATTCCTAGAGAGAAGTGGTAGGAGATAATTGTGAATGCAGCTGGAATGTACTTGAAATAAAAAGTGCTACCTTTAATATATATTTGTTTGGCTTGCTATTCATTCTTTAGAAAGGTGTAAGTAAGAAAGTATAAACTGTCGATTATGAAAGTGATTGAACCAGTTTATTAATCTCTAGGAACGGAGTATAAATGAAGAAGGTTCAATACCCTTTAGAATTTATAAAATAAAAAGGATAAAAGGTATTGACGATTAGGATATAGAGGTGTAGTATAGAACAAGTCGCCGATAGCAACAACGCAGAAAGCGACAAAAGAAATAAAAAAACTTGGTTGACATTGAAATATGAAAAT
>NZ_JAWRYM010000005.1:0-231952 GCF_046534555.1 Bacillus sp. SIMBA_074
AGAGATTAAGAAATATATGACGTACTATAATCACTATAGATATCAATGGAATTTAAAAAAGATGACTCCTGTTGGATACAGAAATCATCTCCTTGATGTTGCCTAACTTTTTTCAAAATGTCCTTTACAAAGGGTACAGATTAAAAAGTAGGTTCTTTTTATTTGAAAATTCTTAAATTTCACTTACCGTATTTTATGTTAAAAAACATAGAATTAATAAAAAACAAATAGCAACAGAACTGGTTTTCTTATTGTTATAGAGGAATTAGTAAAAAAACTTCGAAAAATATAGTATCTACTATATTAAAGAACATATTTAGTAGCGCATCTTCGCATTAATGCATTGTAAAGGAAAGGAGATTAGTATGCATAAACTTCAAACGAATAAAGGCGCACGATATATGATGATTGCTTTTATTGTTTTGTTTCTTACTATGCTTTTACGTATATTTTATATTCAAGCAGTAGGAGTCGTGCATAATGTTAATGTAAAGGATCTTGCGAAGGAACAACAAAACAAAAATGGAGTTTTAGAGGCAAATCGCGGGACAATTTATGATCAAAACGGTAAAGTATTAGTCCAAGACTCAACGACATATCGCATCGTTGTAAACTTAAAAGGAAAAGATAAATTAAAAGATAAAGAAGATACTGCACAACGTTTAGCAGATGCGCTTGAAGTTGATAAAGAGGAGATCATGAAAAATTTTCATGAAGGACGTACGCAAGTTGAAATTGGTAAAATTGGACGTAACTTATCTAGAGAAGCGAAGGAAGAACTTAAAAATTTGAAAATACCAGGTGTATCGTTTACAACAGAAAAAGCCAGAGTATACCCAAATGAAGACTTCGCCTCGTATATACTTGGTTTTGCAAGACCAGATGATAAAGGTAATGCGGAGGGCAAGTTTGGGCTTGAAGAAAGTTTGGATAAATATTTACGCTCTACAAACGGAAATGTAAAATATGTAGGTTCACGAAATGGTATCCCACTTACAAATGATATAGGAAAAATAGAACCTGCTAAAAATGGAAATAACGTATACCTTACGCTTGATAAACAAATTAATAGTTTTTTAGAAGATGCAATGAACAAAGCGGAGCAACACTATGCCCCTTCTATGTTAGTAGGAATTATTGCAGATCCAAAAACAGGTAAGATTTTAGCAATGTCTAGTAAGCCTAGTTATAATCCTAACAAGGGAGACATTGAATATTTTTTAAACGATCCAATTGCGAATGCATTCGAACCAGGGTCTACAATGAAAGTTTTTACATTAGCTGCTGCAATTAATGAAGGTGTATATAACGGGAAAGAATATTTCCAATCAGGAAAATACGCAGTTGGTTCAGCAGAGATTAAAGATCATAATGGCGGCTATGGATGGGGTTCAATTACATTTGATGAAGGGTTTGAACGGTCATCGAACGTTGCTTTTTCTATTTTAGAAGATCAGTTACTGAAACCAAATAAATTCAAGCAATATATGAATAAATTTGGTTTCAATCAAAAAACAGGTATAGATTTGCCTGGAGAAAGTAAAAATACATTATTGCTAAATACTCAAATCCAACAAGTTACTACTTCTTTCGGTCAAGGCTCTACTGTAACCCCTATTCAAATCGTACAAGCGGCCACAGCTATAGCAAATGACGGGGAAATGATGCAACCTTATATTGTTGATAAGGTTGTAAATCCAACAAATAAACAAGTTATTATGGAAAATCAACCTAAAGAAATAGGGAATCCGATTAAAAAAGAAACTGCAGAAGAGGTAAGGAACTTAATGGAGCGAGTTATTACTTCATCAAAAGGAACGGGAACGATGTATAAAATTGATGGTTATCCGATTGGTGGTAAAACAGGGACAGCGCAAATTCCGAATCCTGAAAATGGAAGATATATGGAAGGGAAAGATAATTATATTTTTTCATTCTTAGGAATGGCTCCAATTGATGATCCGCAATTAGTCGTATATTTAGCCATTAAGCAACCTAAATTAAAGGGGAATGAATACGGTGCTCAGCCTCTTGCTGAAATTTTTAAACCAGTTATGAAAAATAGTCTAGAATATTTAAAAGTGAAACCATATACAGAAAAGAAAATGGCAGATGCAACAAAGCAATCTGAAATAAAAGTACAAAATTATGTAAATCAAACAATGGATACTGTAAAAAATATTGCAGAAAAAGAGAAACTTCAGCCGGTATTATTAGGAGAAGGAAAGATAATAAAACAATATCCAGAGACTGGCGAAGTAATGAGTGAAGGAGATCGCATACTTCTAGTAGGAAGTAATGTGAAAATGCCTAACCTAAAAGGTTGGTCAATGCGTGATGTTATGTATTTCTCCAAGCTATTAAAATTAGATTTAAAAACTTCAGGTATGGGCTATGTAACTAGTCAAAGTATTGAAAAAGGACAAGATTTACAAGAGGGTGATACTTTAAAACTAGATTTGGAACCGCCTCTAGAACCATTAGCAGAAGCGAGTACAAATTAATATCGAATTTTGTAAGAGTCTATAGTATAATAGGCTCTTTTTGTTAGAGTTACAAGCAATTTCACGCACCGTATTTTTTAATAAATAAAAAATCAAGTTACAAAATTATAAAGGATGCTCACTTTTAAAAAAACTGATTATTCTTTTTAATTATTTACAATATAAAACCTATGTGATAATATGGAAAAAACCAAATGCAGTGAAGAGAAGAGTAAATAAAATGAATTTTTCACAGAGAGCTCTATTTAGCTGAAAAGGAGCAAAAATTCTTTATTGAACCAAGCCTCTGAGCAGCACATCGGAACCTTTTAAAAGTGGATGGTGTGACGGGAGCTCCCGTTATAGAGATAAGGTATAAGCATGAAAATAGTGCAGTACCTGATAAGGTTAATATGGCGACATATTAACAAACTAGGGTGGCACCGCGATGATAAATCTCGTCCCTAAGACTAAAAGTCTTGGGGGTGGGATTTTTTTATTGTTTTAAAACAATTTAGAAAGCGGGTGCCTAAAGTGAAAAAATTACTTGAAGATTGGAAATATCCTTTATTACTATTGTCCGGAGTTGGTATTGCGAATTTAGGTGCATGGATTTATTTAATCGCACTGAATGTACTTGTCTATAATATGGGTGGCTCAGCCTTAGCTGTCGCTACTTTATATGTGATAAAACCATTAGCCACTTTATTTACAAACGCTTGGTCAGGAAGTATGATAGATCGTTTAAATAAACGAAAGTTAATGATTCACCTCGATATATATCGAGCAGTATTTATCGCTATTTTACCCTTGGTTCCATCCCTTTGGATTGTCTATCTCTTAGTATTTTTTATAAGCATGGCCAGTGCGATTTATGAACCAACTGCTATGACATATATGACGAAATTAATTCCAGTAGAGCAAAGACAACGTTTCAACTCACTACGTAGTTTAATAGGATCTGGTGCATTTTTAATTGGTCCAGCAGTGGCGGGGATATTATTAATAACTGGTACACCAGAGTTTGCTATATATATGAATGCTATAGCATTTCTGTTATCAGGGTTAATTACATTACTTTTAACTGATCTTGATAAAAAATACGATTCTAATACATCAAGTGATAAGTTATCTCTAACTGTACTAAAAAAAGATTGGAACATAGTTTTAAATTTCAGCAAAAAATCTGTGTATATAGTATGTGTTTATTTCCTATTCCAAGGAATGATGGTTTTAGCTACCGCTATAGATTCACTTGAACTATCGTTTGCAAAAGAAGTTTTATTGTTAACAGATAGTGAGTATGGCTTCCTAGTTAGTATCGCTGGAGCGGGTTTTATTTTAGGAGCCATAACAAATACAATTTTATCAAAAAAATTAGCACCTTCATTTCTAATTGGGATAGGATCATTATTCATTGCAATCGGATATTTGATTTATGCTTTTTCAAGTGAGTTTTTAATAGCTGCTATCGGATTCTTTGTTTTATCTTTCTCTATGGCATATGCAAATACGGGATTTTACACATTTTATCAAACTAACGTTCCGGTTCATATGATGGGACGAATCGGGAGTATATACGGGCTCGTTATAGCTGTTTTTACAATTTTTATAACGATTCTGTTCGGCGTTGCAACTCAATTCACTTCTATACAACTTGTAGTCATTGTAGGAGTATTGGTAATGCTACTTATTACTATCATATTGTGCGTGTTTACTTTATTACCATCGCGGTCTAAGGTATATTCCGCTGAATCAATAAATTCGAAATAGTTCCCTTGGTTTTTATTTGAAAATTAGGGGGTTGAATAGGAGGTTTCTTTCCCCTATATATGGAAAAGTAATAAGGGGAAAGAACAATACCAATAAACAAGGGTGGTTATTATGATAAAAACAAAAGATCAAATAGAGAAAATTGTAAAAGAAATACATCGGAATATAGATTTTTCTGGGGTAGTCTTAATAAAAAAAGATGATGATATTATTTATGAAAATTCATTTGGATATGCTAACCGAAGTGAATGTATAAACAATACACTACAAACAAGATTTGGAATTGCCTCAGGATGCAAATTATTTACTGCTATCAGTATCTGTCAACTTGTTGAAAGAGGTGTAATTACTTTTCATACAAAGTTAAAAGATTGTCTACGTATTAAATTCCCAAACTTTAATGAAGATATTACAGTACATCAACTTTTAACGCATAGTTCGGGTATTCCAGATTATTTTGATGAAAGTATCATGGATAACTTTGAAGACCTTTGGAAACAAACTCCTATGTATCTTTTAAAAAGTTTAAAAGACTTTTTACCATTATTCCAAAACAGTAATATGATGTTTACACCAGGAAGTAAGTTTTACTATAATAATGCAGGTTTTATTATACTTGGATTAATTATAGAACAGCAGACAGGACTTGAATTTACGGAATATATAGAAAGAAACATATTTGTTCCAGTTGGTATGAATGATTCAGGCTATTTCTCTTTAGATAATTTACCAAAACATACAGCTCTCGGATATATAAAGGATGTAAATAGTCAAAAATGGAGAACAAATGCATACTCTATACCCATAAAAGGAGGTTCTGATGGCGGTGCTTACATTACTGCACCAGACATGGTGAAATTTTGGGAAGCTCTATTTAACAACGAAATATTAAGCCGCGAATATACGAAGTTACTTTTAACTCCTCATATTTTGGTGAATAATAGCCAGTCTTACGGCTATGGAATATGGATTGAGAAAAGACAAGAAAATATTTTTAAATATCATGTAATGGGATATGATCCAGGCGTGAGTTTTCGCTCGGCCGTATACCCGGAATTAGGAATTACATTAGTTATTCCATCAAATAAAGGGGCAGGACCTGAAAAACTAATGGTGGAAATAGAAGGAGCTTTTTAATTACATGGATATAAAAATTAGAGCATATAAAAAAGAAAACGAAATAGGCTAGGTACGTTGCCGTGTGTTATCTTTTTTAGATACAGCATATTATGACAATGTACTTAAAGGGAAAGAAAAATATGAAAATCCCGCAATTGAACTAGTTACTATACATGAAGAACAAGTAGTAGGAGACGTACGAGTAAAAAGTACGTCTTTTTACTTTTATAAATAATGCTTAAGGCTGATGGGAAATCACATTCCATATTATACAAATTAAAGTAGCTATCGTATTTCAAACAGAGACGAATATAATTTTCAAAGGTAAACAAGTATATAGGAGGACTCTAAATGGATATTCTATTTGTTATTCTACTTGTTATTCTTATAATTGTATTAATGCAAGGTAAGGAATACAAAGTGAATATTAATCGTATTTGGCTCATCCCGGCTTTGCTGTACTTTGTAACAATCCAGTCCATTATTCATATGGGACAATTAAATATATTGCACGTACTGCTATTCGTTGCAATGTTTGGAATTGGATTGGCACTTGGAATTATTAGGGGGAAAGCTTTAACATTTCGGTTAGATAGTGAAACGGGTCATGTATTACGAAAAGGAAATTGGTTAAGTACAATTATTCTCCTTGTTATTTTAGGTGTGAAAATCGTGATTAAGCAAAGTATGTTTCCTGGCAGTACTCACCACACATTAATGGTTGTAACGAATGCCTTTTTATGTATCACATTAGGTACCGTAATTAGTAGACGCTATTATATTTGGAAAAAATATAATGAATTAACACAAAAAGCGTAAATACATTCGTCCCTTGTTTAACAACGCTGTGAACGGTAATACTAAATAATATTGAACTTTTACAAAAAGGGATGATAATATGATATTCATTTACACAGATTTCGGTGGAACGCATTCAACTGCACTCGCTGCAGCTTATCATTTAAATAAATTACCAACAGATCGTAAGTTAACGAAAGAAGAAATATTAAATGTAGATTACTTTAATAAATTGAAAACAGAAGATATGGGAAAGATTATTTTTCATGGACAAGATGAATATGGGAATCCTGTATATACAATTGGGTGCGGGGCATCCAAAATCGTTGTACCTGCGATGAAGCATTTAGGAGAGATTCTGCAAAAACATTATCAAAGCCATGAAAAGATTATTTTTTCTAATACATCACCAACAGTTCCTTTACCAATGACTTTCGGTGGTCTGTTTTCTAGAAGGTTCCACATCGACTTTATCGGCGTACCATTACTCGTATGGGGAGCAAAACTTAGCTGTGATAACATACAAAGGCTTGTGAATTATACGAAAGAAGCTGGCCGATTGACGAATGATTATGTTGTAATTTTAGATAACGAAACATTTAAGTAATGTAATGTTAAAAGAAGGCCGGAAAATTTTGTGGTTTTCTTTTTTTTTGATAAATAGACAAAAAACATTCACATTTATTATACATCTACTATAGCCAAAATAATAAAGTCCTGTTACTATTACAGGGGATATTCTCTTTTCGTAAGATAAATATATAGAAAAGTCAGAAAAGAGGAACAGAATAAGGGAGGAACAACATGAAGCGTGTTGCTTGGTTTACTGATAGTACAACTGCGAGTTTTACAACAGATGGTGATAACTTTGTTATCCCAATTGAAGTTATTATTGATGGAGTGTCTTATAAGGATTGTGAAGAAGGAGTTCATAAACGTCTTTATGAAGCGTTAAATGATGGAAGAACAGTTACTACTTCGCAACCTAACATAGGGGAAATGGTAGAATTATTTACTAAATGCAAAGAAGAATATGAAGAAGGCTTTGCAGTTGCTATTAGCGGAAAAGTAAGTGGGACCTATCAAAATATGAAGCTAGCTGCTGATATGGCAGGTTTCCCTTTAACTGTATTAGATAGTGAAACGACAAGTTATCCAATGGATGAACTTTTGAGAAAAGCTAAAACGTTATACAATGATGGTATGACTTTACAAGATATACATAAAACATTAGTAGATGAAAAAAGAAGGCCTTTTTATGTATTTCCAAAAAGCTTAAAAGGTTTATATGCAAGTGGTCGAGTAAAGGGAGTTCAATTTTTACTTGGAAGTTTATTAAGTGTCAACTTAATCTTAGAAGTAAAAGGCGGAGAACTTTTACTTGAAAAGAAAGTGCGTAAAATCCAAAAATGTAGAGAATACATTAAAAATGAGCTTGAAAAAGAATTACCAAAAGTACTTCATATGTTCTATGCTAACGATAAAGATGGAGCTGAAGAATGGATTTTAGATATTAAACAAGCATTCCCTGAAATGGATTTCAAGCTTTATCCATTGCCGATTTCATTTGCTGTTCATGCAGGTGAAGGAACAATAGCAATTAGTTATTAAGAGGAAAACCCGTGAATAATTCGCGGGTTTTTTTATTATATAAAAGCTTCATTACATCATTCCCGTATCACAAATAATAATGTATAGATAAAAGGATTTTCTACTAAAAAAAAGAAGTATGTATAAACAAATATTATAATGGTAGTGATATTATGAAAATCGGAAAGTTTGGAGAAAAAAATAATATAAGCATAGATACAATTAGACATTATATGGATCTCGGACTAATTATTCCTGAAAAGAAGGGTAGCCATTATTTTTTTGATGAGTATTGTCAAAAAGATATAGAGCTTATATTAGAGTACAAATGGCTAGGTTTTAGTTTGAATGAAATTAAAGAACTTTTTCTTTATCAAAATTTAGCGAAATCTATGAATTACGAAAAAGATACTCTTTACCAATCTTTATTTAAATCGAAATACGAAATGTTTGAACAAGAAATACAAATTTTAGAGGAGAGAAGGGATAAATTAAAAGAAGTGTTAAATGATTTATCGCTAACAAATGAAACTCCGAATTCTATTATTGGGATAGATTTAAGCGTACTTCATTTACTTACATGTTCTAAGTGTAGCAAAAACCTAATTCTTCAAAATGGAATTATTAATTGCAATCAAATTACAGAGGGAAAGTTAATTTGTAACTGTGGGGAAGAATACATTATTACTTCAGGTATTCTAACAGCTGGCAATTTATTTAAAGCATATGAGCGATCTTCACTTGAAAGTTCTATTTCAGATTATATTCATGAAACTGATACTGCATATTTGGAAAATGTGCATAGAGAAGGAGAATGGGCGAAAAAGAAACTAATGCAGCTAGATTTAAATGAAAAAATACTACTTGATTTAGGGTCTGGTATTGGGTTCTTTTTACGAAATATTTATGAAGAACTACCAGAAAATTGCCTATATATTGCTGTTGATCGAGATTTGAATAAACTTATATTTTTAAAAGATGTAATTGAAAAAAGAAACCCTAAAAGAAACATTATATTTATCTGTGCCGATTTTTTAAACATACCTATTCAAAATTATTCTACTGATATTGTAATTGATCAATCAGGTACAAGTAATTATAGTTTTGAACATGAGAATTTTTTACTCCACAAATTAAATCCTCTTTTAAAACCTGATTGTTATTTATTAAGTTTATTTATTTTATTTAAAAATTTTAGCATAAACAGCCAAATTGAAACTAGGTTTCGAGAAAATTTTACACTTTCAAAAGTAACGAAAGAAATCCAAAATCTAAAGTTTCAATCCATTGATGAAAGAACTTCAAATTATTTGGAACGGGGCGGCAAATACGAGGATTTCTTTGTTCAAGGAGAAGAAATTTATACATATTCATTTTTCGGAAAAAGATGGGGTTAACCCCATCTTTTATTTATTTCCCCTTAAAAATTTTCAAATTGTACATATTGCTATTGGGTTGGCCCAAGAACTTACAATGTACGTAATACAAAGTTAAGTAGGGGGAAAAGTTATGGGGAGTTTACGATTACATTTAGAAAATAAAAAAAGCAAACACGAATTTAGAAATATTTGTTTCTATGCAATTGGGAAAACAGTATCAACATTTGGTAGTTCTATTTATAGTTTCGCATTAGGATTGTATGTTTTACAAATAACTGGATCAGCGTTAAATTTCGCGATTACGCTCATTTTAGGAACGATTCCAATGATTGTTATGAATCCATTTGCCGGTGTAATTGCAGATAAAGTTGATAAAAAGAAACTGGTCGTTTGCATGGATTTACTAAGTGGAAGTTTATTAATTGTTACTTATATAGTAAGCAGCAATTATGGATTAAACTTATTCATCATTTATGCTACTACCTTTCTTATAACGGTATTTACAACATTTTTTGGAATAGGGTTAGAATCCGCAAAACCCAATATCGTCTCAAGTGAGAAGTTAATGAGTATTAATTCTATAAGTAAAATTATTGATTCTGTATCTTTGATTCTCGGTCCTATGTTAGGTGGTATCGTTTTTGCTGTATTAGATATTAAAACTTTTATAATTATAAACGGTATTTCATTTATTCTTTCGGGCATATCCATATTGTTTATTCACTTTAAATTGTTCGAGCACAACATCAATGAGGAATGTTCAATAAGAAAAATTGATTTTCTTAAAGATATAAAGGAGGGATTTTCTTATTTAATTGAGAAGGAAAGTTTAAAGAATACGTTTAGTATTTTAGTTGCACTTAATTTCTTCTTAGGATTTTCTATAATCGTTCCATTACCATACATAATAAATACAGTTCTTAATCTGAATTCAAAGCAATTTGGTATGATTCAAGGGACTTTTCCAATAGGAATGATTGTTGGTGCAATATTAGTAAAAAAAATAACTGATCGTTTTTCGTATTCCCATCTTTTGAAAAAAACAAGTATTATGTTGGCAATTTTTATGATAGTTTCAGGAATTCCTGTTTTATTCAAAAGTATTGAAGTAGATAATTTTGTATACGTTACTATGTATTGTATTATTTTGTTCTTTTTAGGGCTAATGATGGCGCTAATTGATATTCCTTTAATGTATTTCATGCAAAAAGAGGTTCCCGACGAATATAGGGGAAGAGTGCTCAGTATTGGATTAAGTATAGGTAAAATGATGCAGCCAATAGCATTGGCATTATCAGGATTATTATTAAATTATATCCCTGCTTACACGCTTCCAATTACAGGAGGGATAGTATTTCTTATTTTGAATAAGGCTTACTCAAATAAATTAAATTTAGAAATTCATTCAAAAGATTATAGTGTTTTGCGTAGCTAAGTGAACTTGTTAAGTAACAAAAAAGATGTTTATTTTGCAATAAAGTCCTTTGAAAAATAATAATGTTGTTTAAAAATCCTTCTTTAACTAAAGTGATAGGTGGTCGAAGTAAAGGCAGTAATAAAAAAAGTGCCAGTCCTAATGTGGACTGGCACTTTTTTAAATACAAAATTTATTATTTGATTTCGGCTGTGGAATTTGATTTATCTATTTTGTATTTACTAATAAATGTGTTAATGCTTGCTTTAATCGTGTAGCCTGATGTTCTAATAAGAAATTCAAATGGGTATGTGTTGATTCTAATCCTCCTTCACGAATCCCTTTTTGAGTCATTACTAACATTGGAAGGTAGGCTTCAGGTACTCCAGCACCTTTTAACATTTCTTCATAAGAAGAGTCATCTACTTCTAATAAAGGAATTTCTTTTCCTAATACTTCACTTAATGTATCAACAAATTGCTGTTGTTTTAAATTTTCACCAGAAAGTTCATAACTTTCTGCTCTTGTAACACTTGGATAAATAATTTGTTTTACACCTGTTGCTTTGGCAGCTTCTACTGCATTTGTATGCTGACGTATAACTGTATCAAAGTCACCAAATGTTGACATGATGAATAAACGATCAACATCTTTGAATGCTGAAAACAAGGTTTCTTGATTTTCAAAATCCGTTACACGTACTTCTAAGCCTTGTTCCTTATAGCTAAGTGCTTTTTCAGACTTGTCATCACGTACCCCAACAATTATTTCTTCAATTGATAATCTGGTAAGTAAATACTCAACAATTTTAGAACCTAAATTTCCGTTTGCACCCGTTACTAAAACTTTCATACAATCTCCTCCGTTACATACAGCGTTATTTTTGATTTTTGTATACATTACATATACTATTTCTTAAGAAGGATTTATGTAAGTAGGCACAATTTAATAACATAGTCATAAAAATAGTACTTAGAGAAAAAGGAGATTTTATTATGGCACGTTTTAGTTATCAAGATGAATCGGTTTCTGTAGAAACACAGCAAGAAATTTGTCCATTAACAGTTACCCAAAATGCAATTGCAGGAAGATGGAAAATCGTGATTTTGTGGCATTTAAGCAAAAATGAAATTATTAGGTTTAATGAATTATTGAGGATGTTACCTGGTATCTCAAAAGGAATCTTAACTAGACAATTAAGAGAGCTTGAAGAGGACGAGCTAGTACACAGAGAAGTTTATAAAGTTGTTCCACCAAAGGTAGAATATTCTTTAACAGAGCAGGGGAAAAAGTTTATACCTGTATTAGAAGCAATGCAAGTCTGGGGTAAAGATTTACTAAATAAAAAAATAGAGATGTATGAAAAGCATAAGGGCTAATAAATTATTAATACCTTCCTATTGGCAATAGGAAGGTATTAAGTTTAAATTAAATACTGAACAATTTATTAATGTGAGTTGTACTGGAAAACTATCGTAATTCAGCCGTCTTTCTAATAACAATCTTATCAATATCATCCTCTTCATCACCAATAAATAATCCTCGTTCTTTTAAGTATGTTTCAAAGTATAAATCTGCTTCAGCGCGTTCATCGTACGGCTTTACAGATAGAACGAAACCTAATTTGTTTTGTTCCTCTAAATGAGAAGTAGAGATGTATGCTGGTACATTGTGGCGTAAAAAGAGCTCTTTAACCGGAATAATCATATCTTTCATTAATTTCGTTAACATACCCATTTCAAACTCAAAATTAAAGCGATCTATACTAGATAAATCCGCGAATACTACACCAATAAAACCTGTATTAAACACTTCTTGATATTCTACTTCCTCGTCACCGTAAAAATTCTTTTCAATTAAATAATTTATAAAGTAAGCAACGCCATCACTTTGTTCAAATGGTTTTGTTGAAAGAACGAAGCCGATTTTCTTTTGTTTATGTAAATACACACATGACATGTATGCAGCGATATTATGTTCTTTAAATAATGCACTCGTTGCTCCAGATAGACCATCTAGTACGTGATGTACAATTTGAAGTTTTTTACGAGCGAAATAATAGGATTTCTTTTGTAACTCCAATGTATCAATAAAGACAGAGCCGATAAAGCCTGTATTTGAAATAATAGGTGTTTGCTTTTTTCTTCCTCTGCGCTTCGCTGGAGCCATTGATAAAATCATCCCTTCATGTACGATTAAAATAAAAAGAACGTTTGTTCGTATATTTATATTTTACTATTAAAACGCACTAAAGTAAAGGGTTTTTGACGAAAAAACAACAAAAAAGACACCTGTAAAAGGTGCCTTAAACATTGCAGGGAAGAGGTTTCATCCCATTATTTATATTAAGATACAGATACAATCTCTTCTGTATCCTCTACATCTAAATGACAGTCCATAGTACGAACATCTTGATCTTCATGACTTCCGAAATAAATAGTAATTTTCATATGTATCGCTCCTTTATTCTAGGAATACCTAAAATAATTACTAGTAATGTTAATATTTATTATATACCACTTTTTTCATTCCGACAATATTATATCATTTTTAATTCTTATTATGCTACATTGTGTGATATAAAGGGGTTAAAAAGAGGGATTTCATTGATTAAGTGAAATTTCTTATATGTTATATTTAATATAGGTGTTATTTAATTACTATTTTTTAAAAGGAGCATAATTGATGAATTATCAAAAGTTACTTATAGATAATTTTATATACAAAACTTCATATGTTGCTCGTCATGTGCGAGGGATGAGTTTAAAGAAAACGAAGGATTATATTGCCGTTAACTGTGGTTTACCTACAGATACATTTAATATTATTACTTTATTAAACAACAACTTAACGGAAGGAAACGAAGAATTATGTGCGGAGATAGAACACTTTAATCAAAAAGGGTTCCCCATGAGTGTTTGGTGTTGGGATGCAAAGCGAGAGAATACACTTAAGAACGATTTACTAAAACTTAGATTAAAAGAAGCAGAAAATAATATTGCAATGGTTGCAGATTTACAAACAATTCTTCCTACAATAGACATACCAGTAGGTTTTACAATACAAAACGCAACATCGCCAGAACAAATACAACAATTTGGTGAAACGTTAGCAGCTTTATTCGGTACATCAGCAGAAGCTACTCACGTTCAAGCATACTATAATCAAATTTCTTCTTTAAATTTATGGAATAGCGATAACATGAAACTATACTTAGGTCTTTATAAAGGTGAGGTAGTATCTGTTGGCTCTTTAGTATGTACGAAAGATAGTGTCGGTATTTATGATATAGCGACTAAGGAAGAAATGAGAGGACAAGGATTCGGCTCTACTATGTTTAATTTCTTGCTGCAAGAAGCTAAACAACTAAAAAATACGTATTGTGTATTACAAGCTTCACCTGATGGAATAAATATTTATAAAAAATCCGGCTTTCAAGTTGTAGGACAAATGACTGTTTTTGAAAATCGGCATTTATTTGAGTAAATCATCCAAGTCAAATTGTTTTAAATATAGGAGTTAACATATCGTTATGAAAAAAACATCTATAATTACAATCATTTGTTTCTTCACAGTAATAAGCATCTTTGTTTTTCAACAAGTAAATGAACATAATTATATAAAAGCTACTAATCAATCAAATCATATAAAAAACATTGCGCATAGAGGTGCTTCTGCATATGCACCAGAACATACAATAGTGGCTTATACATTAGGACAACAATTAAAAGGTGACTATATAGAAATAGATCTCCAAATGACAAAAGATGGGCATTTAATAGCTATGCATGATGAAACATTAAACCGTACAACAAACGGTGTGGGATTAGTTAAAGAACATACATTAGAAGAAATAAAGAAACTAAATGCAGGATCTTTTTTCAATAAAAAGCATTCCAATTTAGCAAAGAAAGAATTTGAAGATGCTACAGTTCCAACACTAGAAGAAATTATTGAAACGTTTGGACATAATCCTAACTATTATATCGAAACAAAATCACCAGATGAATATCCTGGAATGGAAGAAAAACTATTATCATTTATTAATCACTACCAAATAAATGATAAAGTTATTATTCAATCATTCAGTGAAGAAAGTCTGCGAAAGATTCATAGTTTAAATGCTAATATACCGCTAGTACAATTATTATCATATAAAAAAGCAGTTCAATTAACAGAATCAGAAATAGAAAAGTATAAAACATACTGCATAGGTCTTGGTATGAATTACAAATATATTGATGCAGCCTACGTAAAAAAAATAAAGAATTATGGATTAGAAGTTCATCCATTTACAGTAGATAATGAAAAAGATATGAAAAAGTTACTAGTATGGGGTGTAGACGGCATGTTTACTAATTATCCGGATCGTTTACATTCAATATTGGATTTGAAAAATCATAAATAAAAAGAATTACCCGATAGGAAATGATGTACGGCTGTTTTCCTGATGGTAACATAATTGAATACATTGAGCCGAAGTTTAAATAACTATGCAAAAGAGAAAATAAAAAGAATCCAATAAAAATATTGGATTCTTTTTATTTAGTTCTATGCACCCATCGTGAAACAATAGGATAATGAAATTCTTTATTTTGTAATTCATATAAAATCCCTTTAAGTGGTCCTAAAATTACGGCGGCTAAAAGTATTGTATATAATGGAATTGTTCCAAAAATAACAAATAAGGAATTTGTACTCAAGTCAATGTGTAATAAGGAAAGCATGATCGTACGGATTATTACGAAGTTCCAAAGAAATACAGCGAGCCATACTCCAAATTGGAAAAGGGCTGATTCTAGATTCATCTCTTTTATACTTTGTGATTTGAAAACGAAATAAAGTATGAGCGGTATAAAGAAAAGTGTATTACCAAAGAGGAAAAAGGCCAAGAAAGATAATAAAGTAATTGCATGTATCACTAGTTTAATGTTTTTATCTTGTGATAGTATCATTAAAATCCTCCTATATTTAATTTAGATGGTAACCTATTATATCATAGGTTATATGGAATCGAAATAATCATACTATTTGCTGTATTAAGCATAATTTTTCATAAGATTACTCAGAAATTAATCAAAATGCAACTAATTTTTCCTCTGTTTTTTATATTTTTTTGATACACTGGCTACGAGAGGAATGCCAATTAAGGTAGGTAAAAACCAAAACCATATAGGTGGCAGTACATTAATAATTGGAATATGAATTCCGACGTTTACTAAAAGTGCGGTTACGGCACCGATATAGGAGCCTAACATACCTCTAATATGGTGGCGAATCCAATTTTTCCAACGCTTTTTTCTTGCAAGGTAGCCATAAATCGCAAATGAATAAGAGAAAATTGCTACATAAAATAAATATGCGATTTCATCCCACTTTATAATGGCCAATATAATTGCCGTCAGGGTTATGACAACATAAGATGCATGATATATTTCGCCCCATTCCGTATGTTTTCCTTTCTTTTTTTGAGCAACCATCGCTACAATACCAGTAATTAAACATATGGTTCCAAATAATATGTGTATGGTCAAAAGAATGTTGAAAATGCTCATAAAAGTTCCTCCTTTTTTATTTTTATAGTATTGCAGTATAGGAGAAAAGTTGAAAAATATAGTTAGTTCGCCTTAATATATTGAAATAAAGGTACTCCTAGAACAAAATGAAATGATTAAATTTTTTCTCAAATTTAGTGAGATGAGTATTACGTTAAATGAAGGAGAGACTTCTATGTTTACATCTATTACATATTTACAATCTGGGAATGATAAGCAACAAAAAGTTTACGAAGTTATTAATAAACTAAACATAATGGAGGATTTAGCTTTATATAGCCCTGTACTTTGCGGGACAATCCCTATTAGAGTTGATACCCTTCATTCTGACTTAGACATTGTAATGGAAGTACATAATTATGATTTTTTTGAACAGGAAATTAGATCATTGTATGGCTCATACGAAGGATTTGAAATGAAAAAGAAAATCATTAAAAATATCTTAACAATAAAGGTGAATTTTCAATTTGAAGGTTTTGAATTTGAATTATTTGCTCAACCGCGGCCAGTACGTAACCAAAATGCATATAAACATATGATAGTGGAGCACATGCTATTAATGCAGCACCCACACATTAGAGAAGAAGTAATTGAATTAAAAGAACAAGGCGTAAAAACAGAACCGGCTTTTGCGCAAGTATTAAAAATTGATGGTGATCCCTATAAAGAACTTATTTTATTAGGACAGGAAATGAGATTATGGTAGAAAAGGTACACAAAAGACCCTCTTTATACAAAGAGGATCTTTTTATTATGCCATTAACTTACGAATCAAATTACTTAATATAATAATACCTTGAGTAATTTGTTCAGGGGAAGAATACCCATAAGATAAACGTATAAACTGATCTGATTCTTCCTCATAAATACGTCCCGGATTTAAAAGAATTCCATTTGATAATGCTTCTGAAAACAGTTTTTTCATCGGAATGTTAGGTATCACTCTTAGCCATATAAAAAATCCGCCGCTAGGAATATCCCACGTGGCAATATCTGCACAATACTTATTTAAGGCTTGTATCATTATTCGTCTCCGCTCTTTTAGGTGAATCCTTACATTCGCTACGTGCTCCTCATAAAAAGCTTTACTTAACCATTCCGTCGCAACTCTTTGAGATAAAGAACTTGACCCATAGTCAGTTTGCATTTTTATGTCTGATAATCTCTCAATAACAGGCTCTGGTCCGATAATCCAACCAATCCTAAGTCCTGGGCTAAGTGTTTTAGATAGACTACCGATATATAAAACATGTCCATATTTATCCATCGACTTTAAAGGAGGGGGCGGTAGTTCATCCATCCATAACTCACGGTAAATATCATCTTCAATGATAGGCAATTGTTCTTTTTCGCATATTCTTAGTATTTCTTTTCGTCGATCCTTGGACATTAATACACCCGTCGGATTTTGAAAACAAGGAATCGAATATAAAATATTTTTCTTTTGACTATAATTAATTCTTCTTAACAAATCATTAGGGATAATTCCATGTTGATCCATCTGTATTCCAGAAAGGTGAATATTAGCCGATTGAAATACGTGAAGAGAATATAAGTAAGAAGGTCGTTCAAGTAAAACAGTTGACTCTCTATGTAAAAGACCGATTGATATTAATTGTAATGCCTGTAATGCACCAGAGACTATTAATATAGAGCTTGGTGATGTATTTATTCCAAATGATTTTACATAATTACTTATTGCTTCACGTAAAGGGAGATATCCTTTTTGTTCTTCATATCCGAAATAATCTAGTTCCTCACATACGTTACGCATAATGAATTGCATAGTTTCTAACGGGAAAAGATGAGGTGCAAGTTCTCCCTTACTAAGATGAATCAATTTTTTATTTGCTTCTGCTTCATTTATTTCTCGTACCATTAACTTGCTTGGTTTATGAATACCAGCCTTTACATATTCACTCCAATCGGGCGGGGGATTGGTGGCTAATAATGACCATGTATTATTCGTTACAATTGTTCCTGACCCGATTTGCCCTTGAATTAAGCCATCTGCCATAAGTTCTTCTAGTGCAGTTATTACAGTACTACGATTTACATGAAATAATTTCGCTAACTGCCGCTGGCTAGGAACCTTACTTCCAATCGGCCATTCTCCGTATTCAATTTTTTCTTTCATATAGTCTATTATCTGCCGATATTTAGGCAGTTTTTTATCAGTAGACATATTAAAAACTCCCTCATTCATTTTAAAAATGCAAAGTGGTTGGTTTTTTCGAGGATTAACTGGTTGAAGACATTGTATCAACTATTAAATATGATGAAAAGAAATAATTGGTAATTAGAAAATGGCTGGTTTATTGGAGAGGGAGAGAAAATATGCATAATAAAAAATGGGATTTTCGTATTGTATGTGCTCACGCTTTTACGATTCTTATATGGGGAACAGCTTTTCCAGGAATTCGGATGGGGCTTGAAGCTTACACCCCTGAACACCTTACTTTGCTACGATTATTAATCGCTTCTTTGATTCTTTTTCTGTTTTCACTTATATACAAATTACGTTTACCTGATTTGAAAGATATTCCAGTAATTTTTATATTTGGTGCTCTTGGATTTACAATTTATCATATTGCACTGAACTACGGTGAAAAGAGTGTGAATGCTGGACCTGCTAGTTTAATTGTATCAGTAACACCTATATTAACGGCAATTCTTGCTTCTATTTTTTTGAATGAAAAAATGAAATTAAATGGTTGGATCGGTGGTGTAATTAGTTTTGTAGGAATTGCTTTTTTATCGTTAAGTCAAGGAGATTCCATTCAATTGAATAGTGGGGGATTACTAATATTATTGGCGGCAATTTCAGAAAGTCTATTTTTTGTTTTTCAAAGGCCATACTTAAAAAAGTACGGTTTCTTGCCATTTACAATATATACAATTTGGTCTGGTACTGTATTTATGCTTATTTTTTTGCCAGGGATTTATGAAGAAATTGTAGCAGCTCCTATAGAAGTTACTTTGAGTGTTATATATTTAGGTTTGTTCCCGACAGTACTGCCGTATATTGCATTAGCATATATTACATCCCATGCCAGTGCTTCTGAGGCAACAAGTTCTCTATATTTAACACCAGTAACTGCATGTTTTATCGCTTGGATATGGTTAGGTGAGGTGCCAACCTTTGTTTCGATAATTGGAGGGGGAATTACTATACTTGGAGTTGTGATTGCTCATTTAACATTTAATAAAGATGATTATAAGCAAATTGAGAGTGAAAAAGTATGGTAAGACATCCCTGCGAGTATTTGCAATTTAAATGCAAAATTTCGGATTAATAAAAGACCTTCAATTCTATAAATATAGTGAAAAAATCTATATTAAAATCAGCTAGTCCAATATTTGTACGAGATTTAATTAAACTGGTAGATTATTTATCTGCAAAAGAACTAGCATAATGCTAGTTCTTTTTTATCAATACATTACTCACCATTAATATTTGCTTAGAACTGTATAGATTTAAATTATTTCCACATATACATAATTATCTTACCTGTGAAAGGAGTGCATTTCTTGGAGAAGGTTTTATTTTTTGGAGACCCAGGTATTGATGATTCGTTTGCAATTATGTATGGCTTACTGCATCCTGAAATTGAAATCGTTGGTATCGTAACTGGATATGGAAATGTTGAACATATACATGCCGCTCATAATGCCGCATATATTTTACAGTTAGCAAACAGACAAGATATTCCTGTAATTAGCGGTGCAACAGGCCCACTTACAAATGAAATTACAACGTATTACCCTGAAATTCATGGACCAGAAGGATTAGGGCCCATCCATGTACCGGAAAGTGTGTTATCTATTCCTATATACAATTTTGGTAGTATTGCTGCGATTCTTGTAAAGTATGGAGAAGATTTAACAATTGTCGATGTAGGAAGATCTACCTCGTTAGCGATTGCTTTTAATTTATGGAACGACTTGATGTTAAATATAAAAGGAATTTATCTTATGGGTGGTGTCTTTTTAGAAGCAGGGAATGTTACTCCATTAGCAGAGGCAAACGTGTACGGAGATCCTATAGCAAGTCAAATTGTATTTCAGCAAGCGAAAAATATAACGTTATTCCCTTTAAATGTAACAAATAAAACGGTTTTAACCCCAAGTGTATTTACTTACATTTTAGTTAATACACAAAATCCATTTAAGTCGATTATGAAACCCCTGTACGATTATTATTTATCAGCATACCAAAAACTCAATCCATCTATTGAAGGGCCATTATTACACGATGTACTTGCTATAAGCGGTTTAGTGAATCCTACATTTTTAAATTATACATCTCGAAAAGTGACTGTAGACATATGTGGCGAAACGAAGGGACAAACTTTTGCTGACTTTCGCCCACACTCTAAATCTGAAGGGGCGCGTATAGCGTTACAATTAGATGAGGAAAAATTTATTCAGGATTTTATGAAAATCATGTTATAAGTTGATGTCGAAAAAGGGAATCATTTCACTCCGTTGAATATAAAAGATAAATTCTCTTTTTAAAGGAGCTTAAAATAGTGAACGTCCAATTAAAAATTGTTACGAGAGAAAATTGGGAAGACGCATTAAAGTTACAAGTTAAAGAAAACCAAATACACTTTGTTCCGGCAGTGGCAGTATCACTTGCTAAAGTATACATAAAACCAGATGGTGAAAATGTCGAATATATTCCATTCGCTATATATGATGGTGACCTTATAGTTGGTTTTATTATGCATGCTTTTGTACGAGAGTCAACAGATATGTATTGGATTAACGGATTTATCATTGATGAAAAAGAGCAAGGAAAAGGATATGGAAAAGCAGCATTACAGGAAATCATTAACTTAATAAAAAATAACTTTAAAGAGTGTGAGGAAATTAGATTAACTGTCCATAAAGATAATATTTCTGCAAAGAAACTATATGAATGTTATGATTTTAAACCATTAGGAAATGTATATGACGGTGAGGAAGTATATCGCTTATTGTTGTTGAAATAAAGATGTACTGTTTTGAAACAATAAGTTGTTCCGTTAAAGGGTCATATTGCGGAGATGCGGAGAATTGGTTGTACTAATTCATATAAATTATCGCAAACTCAATTCACGCAATTATTTAAACATTTTATTATAAAACAGTATTTATATATACTTAAACTATCATTAATAAAAACATCAATGGAGGAACTAATATGAAAGAAAGCAATAAAAAAGAGTTGTCACTAGAGCAACGTGAAGAATTACTACAAACATTGAAAGATCGTTTTGATAATAATATGAACCGTCATAAAGGTTTAGAATGGGCTAATGTTCAAGAAAGGCTGGATGCTAATACTGAAAAGTTGTGGTCGCTCAACGAAATGGAACGAACTGGTGGCGAACCTGATGTTGTTGATTTTGATAAAGAAAAAGGCGAATATATTTTTTATGATTGTTCAGCAGAAAGTCCTAAAGGTCGTAGAAGTGTTTGTTACGATCTTGAAGCACTAGAATCAAGAAAGAAACATAAACCAGAAAATAACGCTATTGATATGGCAACTGCCATGGGTATTGAACTATTAACGGAAGAAGAATATCGTACATTACATAATCTTGAAAATTTCGATATGAAGACGTCGAGTTGGGTGCAAACACCTTCTGATATTAGAGAACTTGGCGGTGCCCTTTTTTGCGATTATCGCTTTGGACACGTCTTTGTGTATCACAATGGGGCAGAATCTTACTATGCCGCAAGAGGCTTTCGTTGTTCGTTAAGAGTCTAAAATTTGTACAGGCAGGTAAATTTGAAGTAGAGAATAGATTTGCTTAGAGAATAGTAGTGATTGCATACTTTAGCTACGGCTTCGATTTTGAGGCCGCAAAGAATAGGGCTAATCAAACCTTATTGTAAAAGAATGAATCAACTAAAAATATTAAGAGTATGTTTTGATAATTTTCTTCATAAACATACTCTTTTTTAGAATCATTTATCAAAATTATTAGTTTTAATTAACGTATAAACGAGAACTTGTAAAAGGTACTCTTGCAATTATCAATGAAATTCACCCATATGAAACACCTATGATTTATATTATCCCGCTTTTAAATGAAAATTTCCGAGCAAGTATAAAGTGAATGATTAGGAGGAATACAAAATGAAAAGTAAATTCCATCATATTGTACGAGCTATCATGATAAAAGATGAAAAATTACTAGTTGCTGAATACATAGGACATCACTATTTTTTACCCGGTGGCCATGTTGAAATTGGGGAATCAGCAGAGAATGCACTAATAAGAGAGTTACGAGAAGAACTCGGAGTAACTTGCAGTATAAAACAATTTTTAGGCGTCATAGAAAATCAATGGCAAGCCAAAGAAACCCTCCACTATGAAATTAACCACATTTTTGAAATAGATTCAAATGAGTTAAAATCCGATTTCACTCCAATATCTAAAGAGTCCCATTTAGCATTTCACTGGATTGATTTTAATAAAGAAAATATAAATTCCTATACAATAATGCCGACACCTTCAGTAAAAGAATTACTAGAAAGAAAATTAAGTGATGAACTATTAACTTGCTGGATTAGCAACTTTTAATTGTCTCTATTTATATTAATTCCGTTCACTAAAAGAATATAAAGAAAATAGGCTCATAAACAAGGTACATCACCTAGTGTAAAGTCATATTTTGTTGATGTACGCATTTAGTCTATAGCCTTATTTCTACTTTATTTTTAAAAGTAAATAAACTCGAAAATTTGGACGGAATTTACATTTGTAAATGGAGGGTTTCATAATGAATGAATTTCAACAAGAACTACAAGCGTTAAACCTTAATGCTTATCAACCTGGTAATGTTGTGTATTGGGATCAGCAACAAAATCAATATCCATATTACTACATTCAAGACGATGCACGTCGTTGTGGCGGATGCGGTGGTGGCGGACGTTGTGGCGGTTGTGGTGGTCGCTGTGGTGGTTGTGGCGGCGGACGTTGCGGCGGTTGTGTAGGCTGTGTAGGCTGTGTTGGTTGTTTCAGCTGTTCTAATTGCTGGAACTGGTGGTTTATTTAAGTATTATAGATCTATAATATTTCACATGAAAGAAAAGTGCAGATGCAAAGTTATAATGTATTGAAACTTTTCTTTCATGCTGTTATTTTTATATGTTTTAGGGGGATATTTATTTGTACAAATATGAAAAATTAATTTCATGGGTAGAAAACATTAAAGAGACAAATCAAAGTTCTACGGCAGCACTTTGTATTATTAAAGATAATAAGATTGTGCTAGAGCATTATAGTGGAACGCATTCAAATACTCCTACTAGTAAAAAAGTAACCATATCTTCACAGTTCAATGTCGCTTCCGCAAGAAAAAGCTATTTAGGATTAATGGTAGCTTATGCTGTTTATGAGGGGAAAATAAAATCTCTTGATGACGAGGCAGTAAATTATTTTGAAAAACATGATCCTTCATTACTCGGTAAGACAACGATAAGACATCTAGTAACTCATTCACACGGTTTAAATGAAACCGATGATGGGACAGCTTTTCGTGAATTTGAGCCGGGACAAGCTTGGGCGTACAGAGATATTAATGTAAGAATGGTGACGCAGCTTATTGATCACTTGTATAACAAAAGTTTTCCTGAACTATTAAAGGAGCGTGTATTCATACCTGCTGATTTCAAGGAAACTGGATGGAGAATAAAACAAGATGATAATTTAGTTAAGGTTGTTGTAAATCCAGATGAAGATGCAATAAATAGTGTTGGTGCAGTAGATGACGGCTCCGAGAAAAATCTTTTTGTCTCTACGAGAGAATTTGCATACTGGGGGAACCTGCATTTAAATAACGGGTTCTTAAATGGTAAACAAATTGTGCCAAAAGAAGTTATAGCACTTGCTACGAGCTTACAAAGTCCAGAGTATACAAATAAAGAACTACCTCAAAACGGGTTGTTTTGGTTCGTTCAAAATGAACCTGCTTTATTTAGCGAACTTGGTGAGCGAGTTCCTAAAGGTTCCTATCAAATATTAGGAATTACAGGACCAACGATATTAGTCATTCCAGAATATAATGTCGTCGTTGCTAAAATGTACAATAAAAGATACAACTATGGTGGGGATAATTATTTATATTATTTACGTGAATTTAGCAATTTAGTCGCTGATACATTTAGTAGCAGTAAAAATACTATGGTTAGGGTATAACTACTCCTATAATAAAAAGGAGTGAACTTTAATGAAAAAAGAAGTGACTAAAAATAAAAAGCAAAATATAAAGGATGTAAACACAGAACAAAACGCGATTTATAGCGATCCGAAAGATGCAGCTAATATGCAAACTGTACCGCAGCCGAAAGACTTTGAGGAAATTGAATATTAATTTTCTCTCCGACTTATTTATGAAAGAAAAATACGTCTTAAGTCTCATCACTTTCAGCAAATTATTTGATAACATATATACATAAGCATTCGAAAATGTCTTATCTTAACAAAGCTTTCTTTAAATGCTGTATATAACCTACAAAAAGGCACTTCTTGATGAAGTGTCTTTTTGTGTAAGCTAACTCAATTTCCATTTTCCTTACAGTATCTTGCAATTTATCATGGATATACTAACTGTGAAAATTCATGTCATGATAAAAGAAGGGGACAGTTAGCATGAAACAAACATCTATAAATCCATTGCTAATTGTTCTAGGCACAATCATTGTTCAAATTGGCCTAGGAACAATTTACACATGGAGTTTATTTAATCAACCCCTTGTAAGTAAGTTTGGATGGAACCTCAATTCAGTCGCGATCACGTTTTCAATTACGAGTTTTTCTTTATCATTCTCAACTCTATTTGCAGGAAAGCTACAACAAAAATTTGGACTTCGTAAACTTATCGCTACTGCAGGAATTGTTTTAGGACTCGGTTTAATACTTAGTTCACAAGTTTCCTCATTACCATTACTTTATCTATTAGCCGGTGTTGTCGTTGGATACGCTGATGGAACAGCATATATTACATCACTATCTAATTTAATTAAATGGTTTCCAAACCGTAAAGGACTTATTTCTGGTATATCTGTTTCGGCATATGGAATGGGCAGCTTAATCTTTAGATATATAAACGGAAATCTTATCAACAGTCTTGGAGTATCACAAGCATTTTTATATTGGGGTATTATCGTCTTACTATTAGTGTTGATAGGATCATTCTTCTTACGTGAAGCAATTGTAAGTAACACTGCAACTGAAACGTTACACAATGATTATACGCCGCGTGAAATGATGAAAACAAAACAAGTATATCTCTTATTTTTCATGTTATTCACATCATGTATGGGCGGACTGTATTTAATCGGTATGGTAAAAGACATCGGGGTGCAGCTCGTTGGTCTTAGTGCAGCGACTGCCGCTAATGCCGTCGCAATGATCGCAATCTTTAATACAATAGGTAGAATTATTCTTGGAACGTTATCAGATAAAATAGGTCGATTAAAAATCGTCTCTGCTACATTTATTATTATTGGATTGTCCGTCTTCACTTTAAGTTTTATTCCACTAAATTACGGGATTTATTTTGCTTGTGTAGCAAGTGTTGCCTTTTGCTTTGGTGGTAACATCACTATCTTCCCAGCAATTGTGGGAGACTTCTTCGGATTAAAAAACCATAGTACAAACTATGGGATTGTTTACCAAGGTTTCGGATTTGGTGCACTTGCAGGATCATTCATTGGAGCACTACTTGGCGGATTTCAGCCAACCTTCATTACAATCGGTGTTCTATGTGTTATATCTTTCGTTATCTCTATAGTAATCCGCCCTCCAAATGCAGAAAAGAAGAAGGAAATCAAATCGTTAAATCGAAAAATAGCTTAATGCTAAGAAAGAGTCCTTATACTAGGGCTCTTTTGCTTTACAAAAAAATGTATAAACAATGGATAACATTCAAAAAATCTAATTTTTTCCCTGTACTTATTTCATAATCTAACATTAAAGAAGATAGGACATTCCGATTATTAAATTGAACAAATAATGTAAAGGGGCGTGATAGTTAAAATACAAATAGTAAAGCAATGGGTACAAGAAGATAGTGATTACATAAGAGAAAAAGTAATTGAATATAACCAAAAACAACTTTCAAATGAAGAAAAAACACCTTCAGAAAAGATTAGTTTTATAGTGAAAAATGAAAAAGAAGACATAGTAGGAGGGATAACGGCAATCACATTTTGGTACCATGTACATGTTGACTTCCTATGGGTTTCAGAAGAATACAGGCACGAAGGTTACGGAAGCAATTTAATGAATCTTATTGAAGAATTTGCAATTAAAAAAGAATGTAGGCTAATCAAATTAGATACTTTTAGTTTCCAAGCCCCTAATTTTTATAAGAAACATGGGTATAAAGTGATAGGGGTAAGTGAAGATCATCCTAAAGGGCATAATCATTACTATTTAGAAAAAAGGTTATAAATGAATCATTAAAGAGTGTATTATGATTAATCTTTTTCAAAATATGCTCTTTTCTTTTGTGTGTCTATGAACACGATATCGTTTCGTATTAGTTATTTATTCAAATTACTTTTTATGAATCCAAACAATTTAATGATAGAATGAAATAAAGACAGAAAATTTTTACCATTCAAGGGGGTTACATATGAAAAAAGTAAATGTTACATACGCACTTCTATATGATGAAACTCATGAAAAGCTATTAATGGTTAAAAACAAAGGGGAAAATGGTTCTTATTACACTTTACCAGGTGGAGCAGTTAAATTCGGGGAAACGTTAGAAGAGGCAGCAATTCGTGAAGTGAAAGAAGAAACAGGGCTAGACATATCTGTAAAAGGGGTTTGTTCCATTAGTGAAGCCTTTTTTGAGGAGAGAGGACATCATGCAATCTTCTTTAATTTTTTAGGAGAAATAACCGGAGGGGAAATCTGTATATCACGGCCAAAAGAGATTGAGGAGATTACCTGGATGGAATTAGATTCAGCAGAACCTTATTTACGTATACCAGAACACTTAAAAAGCCTTTTACAAAAGAAAGAAACAGTTCCTTATATTTTTAATGGAACTATTATTCATCAATCTTCATAAAGATAGTATTTCATTTAAGGCGGGGGAAAAATGGAGTTTATCGTTAATCACAAACAATTTACACAAGCTCTTTCAGAAGTAAGTAAAGCTATCTCAACAAAAACTTTAATTCCTATATTATCCGGAATAAAGATAACAGCAGATCAATCTGGAATTACTTTAATCGCAAGTAATTCGAATATTTTCATTGAAAAATTTATACCTATTTCAATTGAAGACGAACAAATTACAACTATTTTAAAAGCAGGGAGTATTGTTGTACCAGCAAAATATTTCATTGAAATTATTAAGAAAATGCCAAGTGATATTTTAATAAAAAGCATGAATGAGCAGTTGATTACAATTCAATCTGATGAAATTACTTTAAACTTAAATGGAATCTCGGCAAATGAATTTCCTAATGTACCATTTTTAGACGCACATACAGAAATACAAGTAGAGACGGAACAATTAATTGAAGTCTTTAAACAAACTGTCTTTGCAACTGCTAAAAATGAATCTAGACGAGTTCTTACTGGCATACATTTCGTTATTGATCATAACAAATTAATTTGTGCTGCTACTGATTCGCACAGACTGGCTTTACGTGAAATACCCATTTCTTCACATGCGAAATTAAATTGCATTGTACCAAGTTCCACTATTAGTGAACTACTAAAATTAATGAACAGTAATTCAAATTTAGTATACATATATCTTTCAGAGAGTCACATTATTTTTAAATTCGGTACAATTACGTTGTATTCAAGGCTAATTGAAGGGAAATATCCTAATATATCCGGCCTAATTCCAAATGAATCCCAAACTATTATTAATATAGATAGAAAAAAGATTTTACAAGGTGTAGATCGGTCAAGTTTATTGGCTAGTGAATGGGCAAACAACAACGTTAACTTAGAAATCATCGACGAATGCACAATACAAATTTCTTCCAACGCTTCTCAAATTGGTAAAATATCCGAGACACAACAAATAGATGCGATTCACGGTGAAAAGCAATTAAATATATCTTTCGACGGACGATATATGGTCGATACTTTAAAAGCAATAAAAGAAGATAGAGTTACTTTAAGTTTTGGCGGTTCCATGAGACCGATATTAATTGAAGCAGGTGAACAATCTGCAGCAGTATATTTAATATCACCTGTTAGAACTTATTGAGAACAAAGGAAGGAATTAAATTATGTACAAGCACACTTTATGTTTTATATAAAGAAATGAAGAAATACTTATGCTAAATAGAGAATATGATCCTGTAAAAGGATTATGGAATGGTGTAGGAGGGAAGATAGAAAAAGGAGAAACACCGTTAGAAAATGCAATTCGTGAAATAAAAGAAGAAACAAATATAGATGTTGAACAAAATCAAATTCAATTTAAAGGCATTATTAAATGGGAGGATTCCTCATATTCTGGTGGCATGTATGTCTATTTAGTAAAGCTACTTAATGAATTTACATATCACACTCCAAAAAAAGTCTCAGAAGGAATTCTAGATTGGAAAGAGGTATCTTGGATTCTAAGTGACTATAATTACGGCGTAGGAGAGATGATACCTAAATTTTTAACTGAAGTACTTTATAATGAATTAATATTAGAGCACTCTTGCGTTTTATCAAATCATAAATTAGTAGAGTATAAGAATAAAGAATTAGCTAAGCAGACCAGCATAGTAAAGTAGTAATTAGGGGAGATTAGTATGTAATAGAAGGAGGAGCTCATGAAAAAAGGAAATCACTTATTTTGGATATATATAACTAGTATTACTATTATAATACCCTTAATTATTTACTTAGCATTGGCAACCTCTAGCGAAAAAGATACTCTTACTCAACTAAAAAAAGCCCCCGGTATCCCATCTGCTATTCAAGATTCAAACGATATAGAAGACCCTACAGGATATTGGACAACAGAAAAGATGAAAACCGCAATTCCAGTAGATAAAACAGAGAATTTTAATAGATCAGTCATAAATGAATAAAAAGCGAACCATCAATATTAAATCGGTTCGCTTTTTATTATAATCACACTTCTCGCCACCAAGCTGACGTAGGATATTCTCTAGATTGTAACGCAATAGCTTCACCGATTTGTGGCGTTGAAATATTAACCCCTAAACGATTTGCTTCTTTCGTAACACGTTCAATAGGATCACTCCATTCATGTAATGCTAACGTAAAAGCACCCCAATGAATAGGAACGAGCAATTCTCCTTTAACGTCAATATGAGCTTGTACTGTTTCTTCTGGCAACATATGAATTGCAGACCATCTCGTATCGTACTGCCCGCATTCCATTAAAGTAAGATCGAATGGACCATATTTATTACCAATCTCCTTAAAGTGCGGAGCATAGCCACTATCACCGCTAAAGAAAACTTTCGTTTCTTGACCAATAATAAGCCATGAACACCATAAAGAACGATCTTTATCTGTCATACTTCGTCCAGAGAAATGCCTTGCAGGAGCGCAAACTAACTTAATATTATCAAACGTAATTTCATCCCACCAATTATGTTCACTAATTTTACTAGGTGAAACACCCCATTTAATAAGATAACGCGCAACTCCAATCGGGACATAAAAATGCTTCGCACGATCTTTTAACCGCATAATACTTTTGTAATTTAAATGATCATAGTGATTATGAGAAATGATAATCGCATCAATTTCCTTGAAATCTTCACGTTCTAAAGAAAAAGCACCACTATAACGTTTACTATTAAAAACAGGGAACGGGGAAGAGGCATCGCCAAACATAGGATCTAACAACAGCTTTTTACCTTCTATTTTCAAAAGAGAAGCAGAGTGACCAAACCATGTAACATTCTCTAAAGACCCATTATCTTTATTCGGTAAAACGATAGGTAAGTCTTTTATAGGACGTAGCTTTGTTTTCATTTTAAAGTAATCAGTCATTAAACCGATAATATCTTTCGGATTAAAACTTACATCAGTCGGAATTTGATTCATATATTTCTTTTTCATTAGTTCTCCTTTTTACGTTTAACAATATACGTATGTTGTTATTGTAGCTAATTGTAGTTTAAACGAAATCATTTTACCTTTCATCTTAAATGCAGTACATTTCATAAATTCTTCAAATTTATTATTTACATATAAAAAATAGAATTCATTTAGCAGCAGCTAAAACTAATATTATGTATTTGTAAATTGTTTTGTTTAAGTAAATTCTTTCTCATAAACAACAAAGAACGTACGTTTCGTTATATGTTATAGAAGCAGGTAGGTAACTAATTATCCAAAGGAAGGAGAGTCTATAAATGCTTGAAGAAAGAAAAAAGAAGTCAAAATGTAAACTATCAAAATCTGAAATGATTCAGCTTTATACAAAAGGGAAGAGCACCTCAGAAATAGCTGTACTTGCCAATGTGTCTGCTGGATATATTCGTATGGTTTTAAAAGAAAAAAACGTGCCCAGACGAGCTATAGGTAGTTGGAAGAGAAAGTATGATTTAATAGAAGATTATTTTAAAACTTGGTCAAATAACATGGCTTATATTTTAGGATTTATAACAGCAGACGGTGTTATACCAAAAGAAAATCAATGTGTCAGTATCTCGCAAAAAGAAAGTGACATTCTAAACGATATAAAAAAAGAATTAAACACAAACCAGCCGCTTTATCAAAACAAAAAAACAGGCGTATATATGTTAAACCTCAATAGTAAAACAATTAAAAAAGATCTTATGAATATTCACGGAATCAAGCCTTGTAAATCATTTACTGTAGAATTTCCATTCGTACCAGATGAATATCTGCATCATTTTATTCGAGGGTATTTTGACGGAGATGGTTATGTCAATTATGAAGCATATACAGTAAGTTTTGTAGGAGGATCATATAATTTTATGAACTCTCTAAACCAAGTTCTGCAAAATTACAACTTAAATTCTAACCTTTTAAATCAAAATACACATTATCGTGTCATGCTAACTGGGAGAAAATCAATTCAGCTTTTTGCAAATTGGATTTATAAAGACAAAGATATATATTTGCATAGAAAATATGAAACATTTCATAAAGAACATGTAAGTTTAGAACAATTACAAGATCGAAAATTAAAAAGAACTCAAGCTGCAGTTATGCAAAGAAAAGAAAACTTCCTTAAAGATTATGAGAAAAACAAATGTATTACTACCGCATGTTCAAATATAAATATTAATGAATTAACATTTAAACGTTGGATAAAAAATGATAATCAATTTAAAAAAGAATATGAACAAATTAATTTGATATATACAAATAGCAATAATACAATATAAAATTCTAGATAACCTTAGTATAGGTATTAACATAGCTATACTAAGGTTTTTTATTTGAAATCATTAAAGGATACTTATTTTTATTTATAGAACATAGTAAATACATAGATTTTACAATGAAATTACTAAAAAAGAAGGGATTTTAAAATGCATGCTAATTATTCTCCGGAGAAAATACTTAAAACAACTTATGAGACAAAAATGATTTCATCAGGTGACAATTATCCAACTCTAAAAATAAGCGGAACAAACCTTCAATATTTACTTGTAATGCTCCATCTGGGCATAGAATCAAATACTATAAAAACGAAGCTAAATTGGACTAACGAGGAATTCGAAAAACAAATGCACGCATTAGAACTAGAAGGTTTATTGAATGAGACAGAAGGGAGTTACTATCCAACATGTATGGTTATAACAGCTAATGAAGGAGAAAAACTGTATAACCTATGTGAGCCTCTAATTAAAACTGCACTTAACATAATTGAAAAGTATTCTAATCAAATTGATGCTATGTCTAAAAGAATCGAGACATTTAATCATTTATCTAAAGAATCGTATAGTCTTTTACTATATAGTGGTTGTGTTATTAGATTTTGGACAAATAATTAACATTGAAGAAAACTATTTAGAAACAGAATGGCCTTTGAGAAACAATAAAAGATATTATTATGCGATTCTAGAACAAGAACAAACAGACAAAGAGTCCTTTGGAATGTATGGTAATACGTATTTAGATTTAGGAGAAGTTCAAATTGGCCTTTATAGAAACACACGATATACAACTTTGAATTTAATAACTGCGAATAAGGAAATACTTGAAGAATATTTTGCGGAATCGCTAACACAATTAGTGAAGAATTAATCTTATTGTTAAAGGAAAATGATCAACCTCTTAAAGAATATTATGTAAGCAGCAGATACTCAATGGAAATAACCTATGAAGAATTTTTTATATGGTGGTATCACTTTTTCTATACAAAAGTAACTAATGAATTAATAAAACAAGACGTAATTAGAAGCAGTTCTCGAGGAAATCAAACATATATAATTCTTTAAACTGCATGTTAGAATTTAACTTCATATTGTAGCAGGAGGATACGTGTATGACTGTTATATGCTTAGTTAGGAACGGGGAAACTGAGTGGAATACTATTGGAAAGCTCCAAGATCGTGAGAACATTAAGCTAAATAAAAATGGTATACAACAAGCTGAAAAATGCGGTTTGTATTTACGTGAAAAACAATGGGACATTATTATTTCTAGTCCTTTATCAAGAGCAAAGCACACAGCTGAAATCATAAATACATACATGTTAATACCAGTAGATCTTATTGAAATGGATAATTTTATAGAACGCGATTATGGTATGGCTTCAGGATTAACGACAGAAGAGCGAAACGAAAATGTTTCCAAATCGTAATTATATAAATCAAGAACCAAGAAGATTTCTAAAAACAAGAATTATAACCGGTTTAAATATAATCCAGAAACAATGCCAGCAACTTTTGGATACTCACATGTAGTTGAAGTTAGTAACGCTAAACGAACCATTTACATATCTGGACAAGTAGCGATTAATGCTGATGGTCAAATAGTTGGCATTGATGATTTAGCTACACAAACGCGCCAAGTATTTGAAAATATTAAAAGCGCATTAGAAGCTTCAGACTTAAATTTTAATGATGTAGTAAAATTAACATTTTTCTTAACAGACATTTCTCAAATGGCCATTGTTAGAGATATTCGAGATCAATACATCAACACAAACAATCCACCAGCAAGTTCAGCTGTAGAAGTTAACAAATTGATTAACAATAAATTATTAATCGAAATCGAAGCAATTGCTGTAGCAAACTAATTTTAAAAACTTATTCTTAATCATATCAACGCAATTCGTTTAAAGTGAACGAATTGCGTTTTTTATTAACTAAAATATAAATTATACACGGAAACATTCTTATCAATAACACAACATAAATAACTTAAAAAACAAATAACCACACAATCTACAACACATTATGAACCCAATTAAAAAGGGGAGCCTAACAACCATAACTAACATATAATAAGTTTATTACTTTTTACTAGTTAACATAATATATATTATACGAAGTTGTATAGAGTAAGTGTTTATCTGTATCAAAAACCAAGTAAACTATACTTAATGAGACGAAACAGGGATTTTTAATGAGATTCACATAAAATCTTATCTAAATGAATTTCTACAGTTTTTATCGTTTATTTTGCTATAAATTAATCACAACAAATCTTAATCGATTAATTATCGTTTAACGAGTCAAAAATAATTTTGATTCGCACGGAATTTTTTTATGCGAAATAAATTTTTCTATACAAATGATAAATTTCATTTTATGTTTTGCTTTATAGATTTATTGCTAATTACATATGTTTTATTATTTTATATTTTTGTTGTTATTTCTTTTATTTACGCTTGACTTTCATTGTATTCTTCATTCTAGTTAACATAACGTTTATTTTTAACGTAAAAAAATCCTCCTCACCTTCAGGAAGATTTCTTTTGCTAGCTAGTAATCCATTTATCTATTTTTAGTAACAATCCCAATTGTAAATAACATTGGAAAAATCTAGATTTAATAAATCGTCTTTCTTTATAAAGAAATTAGCAACACCAGAATCTCCCCACATAATATTTAATGAATCATCTGTATCGATTTGCAGCAATAATATATCATGTTGCTGGTATTTTTCTTCCCATTCCCTTGGATCTGTCTGTGTGAAAAATGGATAACCACCAATTTTATGCCCTTGATCTTTACATAAATCATCATACAGTTCGCCTAATTCTGTATTATTTTTTTCATCAACAATTTCTTCCCAATCAATTTCCTCACTAAACATCTTTTCAAATCGATAATCCCTTGATGTTACGGGCTGATAACCCAATTCAAACTTTAATTTCGCTGCTTCAGGTATGATAAAGTCCTCTAATTCTGAAGTGTTTAAATAACTAAAATCAGTAATAACCTTATTTAAATCTTCTATAATTGTAGAATGATAAATAATTCGAAAGTCTTTTTGGATTGTTGGATGATCAAAATCTGCTCCGTAAAGCTCATCTTCAGCACTTACGAAAAACTGTAGCATACCCTTTTGAGGCATATATTCAACATGCGGCATTTCTTCAAAGTTTAGCTGCGCAAGTAACATCATAGGTTGTCCATTTGAATCTTTAGGATGCTCTTGATCTATAGGTAAATACGGATAACCACCAAATTTACTCTCAAAAAGCGTTGTCTCTGCTAATGTTCCAGACGCTTTAATATAAGGTTTCACACTTTCTTCTAAAATACTACGATACTGCTCTAGTTCTTTCGGAATTTGAAGTTGATACGTATTCTTCATTACATTTGCCTCCCCTTAATAATGAATTGAAAATGCCTTACTTAATTATATAGCAACAGATAACTTCATTGAAAATCGTTAAATATCCGTTTTAACCCTCATTTTTTGCGCACTTGGCGGACAAAGTAAATTATGTTCTGAGACCTTTTTATTAATAGTTGTAATTAACATAGCTGCTTCTACATTATCCGTTAGTTCTTTTAAATTTTCTTTTAGATGATCTATTTCCTTTGAAAGTTCAATCCACCTAGGCAAAACATGATTATTTTTCAAAGTTCTATAAAGTTGCTTGTCAGGATTATACGAAAGATCTTTATCAAGATTAAGAGGTTTCCCTTTCCCAGGTAAATCATTAAACGCTCCTGTCTTTTCTGCCTGTTTAACGATAGAGCTAATATGATCCTCATACGTGAACGACCAAACTTTTTCATCTTTAACTAAAATTTCTTGTTTTTTAAGTTTTTTATCTAGCTCATCTTGATTCATAGATTCTCTCTCCTTTTTATTTTATAGTGTGGTTTTTGTATGTTTTAATGCTTTCAACCCATCAAATAACTTTTCTCGCCACCAAACACCGTCATGACCGCCTTGAAACTCTTCATAAGTAATTTGGTATCCTTTTTCTTTTAAAGCTTTATACAGGCGTCTATTAGCCGTTAAAAGAGGTTTGTTTTCGAGTTCTCCTGCTGCTATGTAAAAATGAGGTTGACTCGTATTAGAATCTATAGATGAAATTTGATTTTCAATCCAAGGAATTTGATTTTCATAACCATCCTTTTTCCAATGCACGGATCCAGACATTGACAACACGTTTCCGAAAACATGTGGATTTTGAAGCGCTGCATAAAAAGCTGCTAAGCCACCAAGACTGAAACCAGCAATTGTTGTATGATTCTTTTCTTGATATACGTGATACCTAGCTTGAATCCATGGAAGTAGTTCCTCCGTTAAAAATGTATTCATTTTATCGTTATAAGTTAGCTCTTCTAGTCGATCAACGGGTTCTATTGCAACAGCAATACAAGATGGGATTTCTTTTTCGTATATTAAATAATTGAGTGTTCTTGCGATTGAAAGGTTATTAATGAATGAATTCCCATCAAACACAATGAGAAGTTCTTGAAGATGTGAAGTGTGAGAATAGTCATGAGGCGTATAAATATAAATTTTACGTGTGTCATTTAAAATCGTACTATGAAAAGAATATGTTTCAATTTTTCCAGATGGATAATGATCTGAAGGAAAACGACTGCTATACTGTACTTCCATTCCTATGTTTAACACAGACGCTTTATTGGCATCTTCTCCAAATGTATTTTTATTAAATCGATCTAGTTGGTACTTTTCACTGCGCTTTATCCAATCATTTTCGAAAAAATCGTTTACTGAAAAATAGTACGTTGAAATAAAACTCTCATCCGTCCTAAACGTTACATACCAAATATCTGTCTGTAACAACCGTTGTAGTTGATTTACAGACAGATCCCAACCAGGAAAACTACCGAATACATAAACGTTTTCAGTTGTTTGATCCCCTAACCATATATACGTTATAAGCTTATACTGATTTTCTACAGGACATTGTTCTATTAGTGGCGTATTATTTGACTTTATTTCATGCAAAAAAGTATAAATTGCTTTCTCGTTTCCTTTTTTTAATTGATTATTAAGCTCCTCTAACTTAGGACTAATTATTGAAGTCACCCATCTGCCTCCTTTGTATTTCTTTCTTTTCACTAGATTGCTTTTATAAAATTTAGGATTAGTATGTTATGTATTTAGATGAGTTATTTATTTAGAAGGTTTATCAATTGCCTGAATAGAAAGTTCCAACGCTTTTATTCTTCTTTCTAAAAGTGTTCTTTGAGGACTACCAGCCTTAGACTTATCATAGGCTCTCTCAATTGATGGAAGCAAACCAGCAAGGATATTACGAGCTTCTGCTAACTCTTCTTGGCTATACCGATGACTTTCTTGATTCCACACGTTCTCTAACACTGCTAGCCCTATACAAACGGCTTTAAGCCTTTTTTTCACTAAGGTAGTATTTGCTCCTTTTTGAGTCATCTGTGAAAAAGCATTTTCAAGTTTACGAATAGTCGATTGTAAAGATTTTATTGATTCCGATTTATCTATATTTGATACGTTTTCCATGTTACTGTTGTTCCTCCTGGCTTAACTTATTTAATACTGGATATAATAAGTACTTGATTTCACTCGAAATATTTTATCATAAATAACTAACTATATTCGAATTGGATAATGAATTAAAGGAAAACGGTATCTAAACACCTCTCCCTCCTTTACATCATTCTATATGTACTTCTTTCTTCGTATTAGAATCCCTATATAAACAAGGTATTAAAATTGTATTTTTTATGAACAAAAAAACGCACAAGCAGCATAACTTGTACGTTTTTATTTTTATTCAGTAAGGTAATATAGTAGTAGTTTCCTGGTCTTCTCAAAATTCATGAAATCTCTATACAAAATGGGATACTTCACAATTTCTATTTCTAGAAAGTGATATTGCGGAAACCATTCAAAAAACGATTTCTTTAGCCACTTTATTTGATCAAACACAATCTCCTTTTCGTTGTTATTAAGTATGTAACTTAAAGTACCTGCTGTATGCATCCAATAATAATTTAAATCAGCATTTATACAGTCAGCATCTGTAAACATATTATTAAAATCTTTTCGTATTTTTCGAAGGTCACAATTCGGAAACGGTTTAAGCAGCGGACTATGCATTTTCTGCAATTCATTAAAAATAACCTTTTTACCTAATAGCAATTTTCCACCCCTTTATTTCCTTACCCAACTTAATAATTTTTCATAATGATGTTGAGCATCTGTATAGCCAAGATTATATAGGTTAACAAGTTTCTCTTTATTTCTTTCTATTCCGCTTATAGGAAGCTGTACGCTAGGCTGAATGATATAAAAATTGTCTTTTTGTTCTATTTGATTCATATAAGTTATCGTCTCATTATAAAAACGATAATGTTCTACTAAAGATTGTGCGATATTCGGATATTTTCTATATAACATTTTAGCCAGGCCTGAAAATTTGTTTCGCTGCTTCTCATACCCTTCTGGCTTTGTCATTATAACAACGTTTTTTAAATAACCATCATTTTGCGCTTTAAAAACTGGAATAGGATCTATAATCCCTCCATCTAACAATTTTCGATTATCATATTCTACAGCAGGTGCTATAAACGGCACAGAGCTTGATGCACGAATAATTTTTAAAATATCATTTCCGTGTTCTATTTTATTATAATAAACTGCTTGTCCTGATTCGCAATCAGTCGTTCCGATTACAAACTGTTCATTTGAATTTAGGAAAGTTTGAAAATCAAACGGTACAATTTTGTTTGGTACTTCATCAAATAAAAAATCCATTCCAAATAATTCACGTTTTCTAATTAAGTTTCGATAAGATATATACCTGTGATCTGCTACTAGCTCTGTATTCACTTTCTTATTTCTTCCTTTTTGACGTGACAAATATGTTGCTCCCATACACGCTCCGGCGGATACACCGACTACATACGGAAAGAATAAGTCCCTTTCCATAAAATATTCGAGTACTCCTGCAGTATATAATCCTTTCATTCCGCCGCCTTCTAATACTAAACCGATATTTTTCATGCTATATCCCTCTACTTCTGTTTTCTTAATTATATGTTAGCACAAGATTTTAGGATGAGGTTATATAAATTGGTTGCAATAATAACAAAAAACTATTGAAGCAATGTCATAATCTATTAGCCATTCGCATGGTACAATATAAGAAACTCATTCCACATATTATAAAGGAGGAATTTCATATGGGTTTATTTAGTGGTATTTTAGGAAATGCATCAAGTGCGAGTACAGAAAGCGTTGAACGTGATTTAGAAAAAATTATGCTAGACGATGAGAAAGTTGAGCATGCTTATAAATTAATTCGTGATTTAATCGTATTTACAAATCGTCGTCTTATTTTAGTAGATAAACAAGGAATATCAGGTAAAAAAACAGAGTATCATTCTATTCCTTATAAAAGCATTACACAATTTAGCATTGAAACAGCTGGGCATTTTGATTTAGATGCAGAGCTTAAAATTTGGGTATCTAGTATGGATGATCCAATTACGAAAGAATTTAAAGGTGACGATAGTATTTTAAGCATTCAAAAAGCGTTAGTAACATATACGACGAAATAACGTCTTTCTGTATTTTTATTCATTATCGAAATTACTAACCCGAGTATTTTGGAAGAATATGCATTATTTTTGTATATTTAATCTAAAATAACATAAAAAGGTAAAGCGTATTTCAAATGCTTTACCTTTCTTTTTTGTAATAAATAAGTGTAGTTTTATCATTTAATTTCTTTATTACTTCTGTTCTTTTATACCCCATTTTTTCGTATAGAAAACAATTTCTTTCTTCTTCTAAAATCGTAGCAAGTTCAAAACTCCGTGCTTCTGGAAACATCTCTTCAATTAAAATAAGTACCTTCTTAGCGATTCCTTTCCCTTGATAGATTGGATGAATGAACATTGGACTGATCCAAAATTTATAAGGTCTTTCTTTTTGGGATATACATATCGCTCCAACAAGGTTCGAATCTATTATCATCTTATAAAAGTTGTTGCTCGGATTATTTATTCTTAAAATAGTTTTTTCAATAGATTCATTTGCTGGATTTGTTTCATAGTCTTTATATTTATTTAATAAAGGACTAAATGAGTCTATTTGCATTTGAAATAAAACTGCTGCATCAATTTCTGTCGCCTTCTCTAATGTTACCAATTTAAACGCTCTCTTAAAGAAGTAATATGAGCTGTATGATGACGACCGTGCCATGCATATAGTCCAATTGCAGCAGCAAGTTTTGTTTCTCCTGATTCAGGATGATTAAATGTCTTTTCTAAATCTGCCGGTTCTAAAGAATATAATAAGTTAATCCATCTTTTATGTAATGAATCTAGCATTACAAGTGAAACATCTACTGGTAATTTCGAGTCAGGTAGCTCTGCCCATTTTTCTTCTTTGTACGGTTTAATAGTTGGATTCTTTTCTGTCAGTGCTAATTTAAAGCGTATGTAGCTATTCATATGACTATCAACAACATGATGAACAACTTGGCGAACAGTCCATCCACCGACGCGATACGGTGTATCTAACTGCTTCTGATCTAAATCTTTTATCGCTCTTGCTAGTTCATTAGGTAAATCCTCTATTTCTTGAATCCATTTATCAATTATTTCTTCTGTAATAGTTCCTACGTAAGTAAATCGACCTATTGGATAACGTAAATCCTTCATGTACATGTCCCTCCCTATTATTTTTAACCCTTAGTAGTCCTCCAAATATAATGTACGAAATTTACGTTTTCCCCGTTTAAATCTACAGTAGTTGTCTCCGCTTCCTTTTCACGAGAAAATCCGTTCTTTTCTAATACAATTTGTGAAGCTATGTTATTTGTTGTTGTCATAGCATGTATTTCATTAATTTCATAGACTCTTGCTTGAGCCAAAATCAATTTTACAGATGATGCTGCAACTCCTTTTTTTGTAAAATCCTCTCCAACTCGGTAGCCTAACGACCCAATTCGTTTTTTCTTATCTACATCAACTAAATTGATACGTCCTACAATTTCTTTTTCTGTATTACGTATGAGATGAAAATAAGAAATCCCCTCAGTTTGTTCTTTTAATAGTTCGTCAAGTTGCTTTTGAAAGTATTCATACACGTAATAATTAGAGCCACGACTTGGTACCATTGTTTCAAAAAATGATTTGTTCGTGAGTTCAAAGTTAAATAAATCTTCAGCGTCTTGTTTCTTTAATTGTTCTATGTATATTTTCATCTCGCTTACTCCTTCTATATCTACTAACTGTTATATATTCTTTTTTAACCGATTATTTTCCTGCTATTTCTTTCGCATCAGTAATACAGCGAGTAGCACTTTCGGATGAAATAGGTGAAATGGACTACGAATTAAATTCATCACTCTTACTAATCGAATATAAACGTCAGAGTCACTTGCAGATAGTTGATATATTTGTTTCGTATACCATAGCTGAAATTTTTGCTTTATCGTTAATTTTCTTTTTAGCTGAGGATGACGTGATATTTCCGTTGTAGTCATTTCCCAAGGAGTTTGTATGATATTAGCAGTTTCTTTATAAAACTGCTGTGTAAATGCTTTATCAAGCCTTTGTCTCCGTTGTAAAAGCAACTGCAATTGGTGAGCTTCCATAGCCGCAACTGAAACTCCTTGCCCAAAAACGGGATCAAAACGACATTGTGCATCTCCGACTACTAACAAGCCTTCTGGTAAATGATTAACTAAATCAAATCGCCGACGTACTTGATAAGGAATTTTGTATGTTTTGATATCTGAAATTTCCTCCGCTTTGTTTAGAAAATCTGTCACGTTAGGGATTGATAGATTTTCAGCGAAATCATAAAACTCATCATCTGTTTGTGGTGCTTTCTCATTTGTGTATCCGCTGAAAGTAACAAAATAACGATTATCCTCAATCGTTTGAATAAGTACACCATACGGATTGTCCGGGAAACTTGGAGACATTAGCATATTACAGCAGTCTAATTTCTCATTTTCTTTGAGTTTAAACATTTTAGTTGCGTAGAATAAATCGATACGCACTTTCTCTTCTTGCACTTCGATATTGTATTCACGTAACCACGCTATACTTTTTGAACCGAATCCACTCGCATCAACAACAATATCTGCTTGAATTTCTTCTTGCGTGCCAGTCTCTAAACATTTAGCTTTTACTCCACATACTTTGTTAAGCTTTCCATCTACTAATAACCCTTCAACCAATGTTCCAAATTTAATGATTACATTTGAAATTTGATCAATTCTTTTTTGGATATGCCATTCAAGCAAAAGCCTACTTTGTTGAATCATATGCACTTCTCCTATGAATGGTTGTTTCCATAAACCAAATTGATGCCATTTTATATCACGAGTAAAGTTATTTACGATGCTGCCTGCTTCTATTAATTCATTAGTAATAGTAGGAAACAATTCCTCGATTGCATTTTCTCCACCTTTTAATAACACATGAGGATGATTACTTTGTGAAACTCTTTTTCTCAAAGCTTTTCCATCCCATCTTTCGCTGACTTCTATAATGATTACTTCTTTAAAAGAAGTTGATAATGCTTTTGCTGCGAGTTTTCCTGCTATACTTCCGCCAATAACGATAGCCTTATTAAACATATTTACCCCCTTAATGAAAAAAGATCCTGCCTTGTATGAATGAAACAGGATCTAAACGAAGAATTACTAAATTAAAACACATGAGTAAATTGCAACGTTAAAATTAAAATACCTAATCCCCATACGTAATACGCGAATACTTTTAAGGAGTGACGTTTTAAATATTGAATCATCCATGAAACAGCTATGTAACCAAAAAACGCTGCTGATAACGTGCCGACAATTAAAGATGTACTAGAAATAGATTCTGCTTTCCCTTGATAAACATCTGCAAATTGCAAGATGATTGCTCCGACTATTGCTGGCGTAGATAATAAAAACGAAAAATATGCTGCTGTTTCACGGTCTAGTTTTCTCCATAAAGCAGCGACGATTGTCATACCAGAGCGAGAAATTGCTGGGAAAATAGCAGCCGCTTGAAATGAACCGATGATAAATGCATCTTTATATGTAATGTCATCCATTTTTTTACGACCGTTTTTTTGTTTATCGGCCATGTAGAGAAAGAAACCTGTCACTAAAAACTCCCATCCAATCGTAATACCTGTTTTTGAAATATCTTCAAAGAAGTCTTTAAATAACAATCCGATTACAACTGCAGGTATCGTCCCAACAATAAGCAATAACATTAGTTTTGAAAATGGATTTTTAATTAAGTATATAAATTCTTTTTTGTAATAAATAAACACTGCAAGCAAAGTCCCGATATGCAGCATCGTATCTAAAAACAATCCAGCTTCATCTAATTGAAACAAATGCCTTCCTAAATAAAGATGTCCTGTACTACTAATCGGCAAAAACTCTGTTAAACCTTGTATTATCCCTAATATAAAAGCTTCTAACCAATTCATGATGGTCCCCTTTCTCGTTTGCTTGTACCAATATATGAAGGTTCAATTTTCGATATGAAAAAAACTATTTTTCTCTATGAATTTACTTTCATTTTATGGATATATATGTAAAAAGTAGTGAGGAGGGTTACTATGTGGCAACATACAAAATTCGGCAATATATTACTTTGGGCAGGACCTATCCTTGTGTTTATTGGGTTATGTATGACAAATGTTATTTCGGATATTCCTTTTTTTGAAGGGAAACATAAAACGCTTGGAATAATAACTTTATTTATAGGGCTTTTCTGTTTAATTGCTGCTAATCATTTTAAAAAAGGAGAAAGAAATGAGGAATGAAACACAAAAAAACAATCCCAGTATATGTGCTAGGATTGTTTTTTGTTACTTATTTATAGAACACTTTATCAACGTTATATTTTGCTTTATATTCATTAATAATGTAAGTTTCGTAAATTTCTCTTTCTGTTGGATCTTCTACGATACAGGCATCAATGCGGTATACTTCATCACGGTGATTTTTAATTGGTGAAACATTATCTTCAAAATGCTTTTTAATACGTTGTCTAATTTTACGAGCTTTACCTACGAAAAGAAGTTCGTCATTAATATTGTAAAACATAAAAATGCCGCCTTTATCTCTAGGGAACAAGTGGAAATCGATAAAACCGTTAATTGGAGTAATTAATGGCTCGTCTCCTTTAATAACTTGGTTACGTTCAGTAATGGAAACATCAGCTTCAGGAATATTAATTTTAATCAAGTTCATTCACGTCCTCTTTTATTATAAAGATAAATAATAGCATAAGTATGTAAGAAAAGCTATGTTAAGAGAGATATTTTATTTTATAATTCAAATATTATAGGTATATCATGTAAACTTTTTTTCCAAATCATATGATCGTTTGATTCGCCCCAATAATCCTTCAGCACATAACTAGGTTTTCCAAACTTTTTTGTCCATATACTTTGTGCTTTTTTGTATCCACTATCTAAACAGCATTCGGTTATTCCTCTGCTAAGTAATGTAAGATACATTGTATTTAGTAGTAAACTCCCTATACCTTTTCTTTGATACTCCGGAAGTATAAATACAGTTCCTATTTCATACAAATCCTTAAGTACACCGTCTGTACAACTATTAATCAATGCACTTGCTGGACCGATTTCAATCGTTCCAATGATTTTATCGTTACTTGTATCTATCGCTAATAAAAAGTAACGATTTTCTCCATTACTATCAAAATCATTTTTTAAATATTTCTTTTTCGAGTTAATTTCATTTTCTATGTCATCTAATAGATGTGATAAGCCTTCGTTTTTAAATGTATTAGTAATAACAAGACGAAAAAACAAATGTAATTCATCTAAATCATTCGAATTCGGCCTTCTAATTTCAATGTTATACATGGCTTACATCTCCAATTTTTAAAAATATATGAGAAAGTGTATTTGTTCAAAAAGATTTTATGCAATTGTTAAGACCATACTTTATATACTCTATTCATTATTATTCTACACAACTCTGCATAGATCCAGCAGTATAAAAAACTCAGTATAAATATTAATGTAATAACTTTTATATCCATAGTCGTATGAATAGTAGGACCAAGTACAGGAAAACGGAAGATATCGAGAATGATCATAATTCCTATAAGTAGACATATCGCTGAAAAGGAAATTACCCAAATCCTCCTCTTGAATTGTAAAAAGGATACTCCTAACGCTATACCTAATAAGCCTGTAGTAAAGGGAAAGACACTTAGTTCACTTGGCTCAATAATGAATAATAGGAAAATAGTAAGAATATAAGAAAGTACTCCCTCACGAATAGAATAACAAATAGCCAGAAAAATCGGTAGCGTCGCGAAAGGACTAATAAATAACCCAATTCCAGGGATTAAGTTCCCCGCAGATTGAAAAATAGCAGCAAATGAACCGAGTAATGCTGTAATGACTAACCTACTTGCAGGCGTCACCTTTTTTTTATGAACAAAATTCGCATCCTGCTCTATCATCCATTGATACCAATAGCTTCTAAAGCGATTCATCAAATTCCCCCCTAAAGAGACCTAATTCACCACTTTCTATTTTCATTCAAATACTTATTGGTTATGTTTTACTTTCTGCTTGTTAGGAATCACTATACAATAGATGTTTATCCATAGAAGGTTTTTTAAGAGGCGCTAAGTCGTGCGTTTGAAAAAGTATGAATTCCATATATTTTTAGACTAAGAGTTTATACCGTATCATGGAACAATTTCAAAAATAGTACCTTTGTTAAAATCCGTTACTTTCATAGATCCATAAACCCCTAAATATAATCTAGTTTGATCTCCATTTGTTCCCAAGCTCATATAATAAGCTGCTTGAGAATCAAAATCATAATTGGTTTCAATAACATGAAAATCATTACGTTTATCGTCTATACTTGCCCTAGTATATGCTAAAACACCTTTAACTGGAGACTGAGATTCTTCTTTCTTAGCAAGATCAGTAAACACGATACTACCAGTTAAACTAGGAATTGTAGTTCCCATATATGGTTGTACTCCTGTAAGTGAGGTTCCTCCAAACTTATCTGCTCTGGAATCTTTATGAAAATAACTAATTAGGGGCTGTATGCGCCTCACTGATGTTTCTATTGTTTCATTATAATAAGCCATTGTTCTCTCATCCGAAGTAGGATTCTCAGAACAGTGCCTTATAAAAGAAGTAGGAAATTCTCCTTCCCATCCTCGCCAACCAAAATTAATAAATCCATCTTGATTGGGAGTGGATCTCATTAAATGCATTTGAACAAGTTCGGTAACCGATATGGGTTTATAATGAACAAACGAAAAAATAGACTCTACAATATCCTGCCCGACATTTCCAGCATATTTGATATATTGATTATAAAACCTTTGGAATGAAATACCTGTTATATTCCGAACTCCTTTCGCAATTACTGTAAGTGTTTCTTGTATAGATACAGGAAACTCATTAAAGCGTGTAACTACTGGAGGGTTATTTATGAATGTATTTTTACTTACATCAATTTCAATTATTTTACCCGCTATTTCTAAATCATCCTGGCTTAAATTAAATGGATCATAACCCGATCCACCATCTCCATTTGTAAAAACAAGTTTTCCAGTCTCAGGTGAAAAGTTTAAACTATTGACTCCGTTATGATTAAAAAAGGGCCTTCTTATGTTAAGTAATGTCCGTCGTTTTTGAGGTTGACTATGTGATTGTAAAATCCATTCCTCAACCGTATCAATATGATCATATTGAGTATCTCTATTTACCCACTTTAAGTTTAAAGTTTTCGGATCACACGGATTAGGTTTAAAAGGTTCAGAAAGGGCACCCGGACCTTGAGTGCCAGCTACTGAATAATGAAGGTAAAATAAACCGTTTTGATAAAATTGTGGATGAAACGCTAGTCCTAGCAATCCGCGTTCATCATAACCGCTACTAGAGACACCTTCTTCAAACGTGCCTAATTTGATAATTCGCGGGCGAATATCTAAAAAAGTCCTTATAACTCCGTCTCCTATGTAAAAGATTTCTCCTATCTGGGTTGCAATAAATAACCTTTCAATTAAGTCACCTGGTAGTATAGTTGTTTTCAACACAGTAGGTAAATTGAACTTACTTGCAATGGGTCGTAAACTAACCTTAACTTTTGTCAACTTACTTTACACCCCTTTAATTGCGTTTTATTAAAAGAATATGATTAGAACTGTTCAATTAGTATCCAAGTAGGGACTAGAGAATTGGATATTATTTCTGGCTGCGCTGCTTTTCCTGCTTCTCCATATAACTACGCATCCGTCGCATATATTCAGGTGCGTCCATTGGATTCCCTGCGATCATTTCAATTATACAGAGTCTTTTGGCGCTTTCCTTTTCAACATGGATTATAGCCTGATCAAGCTCTCCATAGGTCTGGACCGTAACGGTAAACGCGTTACCTCCAAAAGCTTCGGCCAGCTTGGTGTAAGACCATCGAGGGATTTGGTTGTACTTTTGATCCTCTGTTTTGACATTTAAATATCTCTCGATTGTATAACCATCGTTGTTCAAAATAAAGATTATAGGCTTGCAGCCGTAATAGAGCATAGAACTGATTTCCTGTGCCGTTAGCTGCAGGGCACCGTCACCTGTAAACACCAATACTCGGCGTTCCGGCGCGGCCATAATAGCACCAAACGCCGAAGGGATTGCGTAACCGATGGACTGCCATCCACCTTGTCCAATATATGTTACATTGCCCGGCAGTCTTACCTCTCCCATTCCATAATAGAACGTTCCGGTCTCGGCGATTACAATATCACCCTCTTTCAGCATACGCTGAAAACGCGGATAATAGCCGTCAGCCATTAGAGGTCCGTCGGCAGTAGTTGTGAATTGCTCATAAGGGAATGACAATTTTTTTGTCAAACCTTTGCCCTTATAATTCACCTTCTGAACGGCAAGTAGCATGTCGGCTGCAAGAACATTCGGATATTCCGCCTCAGCGATTTTAACTATATCTGGTTGAATATTGACAGTTATCAGCGGGTTCAGCTTTGCGGTAAAACTTGCGGTGTTTGTGTCCGCCCATACCATGCCAATCGCAATGATACAATCTGCATTCTCCACCGTACTTTGGACTTCAGTCCTCCCGAAAGAGCCTAGATACATTCCGATATAATTTGGATGGGTCTCATCGAATCCTCCCTTCCCGTACATCATCGTTACAACAGGCACATTCATTGCATCGGCCAGTTGCCGAGTTGCTGTCTGAAGGCCGAATCGCATCGTTTTCACATCCACCAAGATAACTGGTCGGTGGGAACGTTCCAAAAGCGGACGGACATGATTCACTGCAGCCTGAAGGGTATTCGGATTGGATGTTGGACGTGGTGGTACCGGTTCTGCCCAGACTTTAATTGGCTTGGTCACTAAATCATTAGCCACAACCAGGTATACCGGCTTTTTCTTTTCCTTAGCAATGCGAATCGCAGTCTGAATTTCAATCTTGGCATTTTCCGGCGTAAGCACCGCGGTATATGCCGTAATCTGCTCATACACCTCGCGAAAAACGTCAAAATTCCCATCCATTAAGGTGTGATGCATAAGCTTATGCTCTTTTTGATCCTTCTCAGGAGGCGCACCCACAATGTGTATAATGGGCACATGCTCGCTGTTGGCTCCCGCTATCGCATTGCATGCACTGAGCTCCCCGACCCCAAATGTCGTAATAAGAGCCGATATTCCTTTGATTCTTGCATAGCCATCTGCAGCGTAGCCCGAGTTTAGTTCATTTCGTCCTTCTATAAAACGGATGCCGTTATAACACTCCAAAGTATCAAGAAGTGTAAAATTATAGTCCCCTGCGACACCAAAAATTTCGGTAATGCCCTCGAGTTTCAGGCAATCGAACAAATACTGGCCAACCGTTTTTTGATCAGGTCCCCTTTGTAAACCAAAGCTGCCCGTATTAATCATGTTGTCCATCGCTTGCTCACTCCTTATCTATTTCTTGGGCTTGTTCTATTTTATAGTACCCTTTTTGATAATTCCCTTTAATTAAACCGGTTATCCGTTGTGCAACAATTAATCAGGAAGAAATGCTCCTTATCTTTGGAGATATTCATAAAACAAGAGAAGGAGGAGAAACACTAAAACATTACAAAAATGTATTAATTAATCTTCTAATATTCTTTTTAAATTGTTTCCCTTTAAAACATCCCATTTATCATGCTCCTCACTCTGTTTTGCAAAAGTCTAGCTTACTTTTTAAAATTTTGTAACAGAACCTTAAAAATAATAAAAACCCACGAAGAAAATGCATTTTCTTCGTGGGTTTAGTTATTTAAATGGACTTTCACCTGACTCAAGAAGCATCCGCACCTTCAAACTGACTATTATAAAGCGAAGCATAGAAACCATCAGCTTTCAATAACTCTTCATGATTACCTTGTTCTACAATATCTCCGTCTTTCATGACAAGGATTAAATCTGCATCACGTATTGTTGATAATCTATGAGCGATAATGAAGCTTGTTCTACCTTCCATAAGGTTTTCCATCGCTTTTTGAATCAGTACTTCTGTACGAGTGTCAATGGAGCTTGTTGCTTCATCGAGTATTAATATTTTCGGATCCGCTATAAGGGCACGTGCAATTGTTAGTAGTTGCTTTTGTCCTTGGGATACGTTGCTTGCTTCTTCGTTTAGTTCCATTTGATATTTATTTGGTAATGTTTTTACGAAGTTGTGAACGTGAGCTGCTTTCGCTGCTTCAATTACTTCTTCGTCTGTAGCATCGAGTCTACCGTAACGTATATTTTCGATGATGGAGCCGTTAAATAGCCAAGTGTCTTGAAGTACCATACCAAACATGTTGCGCAGGTCTTCTCGCGTGAAGTCTTTTATATCGTGACCGTCGATACATATTGCACCGCTGTTTATGTCATAGAAACGCATTAACAGTTTTACAATCGTTGTTTTACCAGCTCCGGTTGGTCCGACGATTGCTACCTTTTGTCCAGGTTTAATATTAGATGAGAAATTATTGATGATGATCTTATCTGGATTGTATCCAAATTGAACATCTTGGAAGGTAACTTCTCCTTGAACTTTTTGCAGCTTCACTGGATTTTCTGCTTCTGGCACTTCCTCTTCTTCTTCTAAAAATTCGAAGACTCTTTCTGCAGCAGCTGCAGTAGATTGAAGTACGTTCGCGATTTGTGCTACTTGAGCGATTGGTTGCGTAAAGCTTCTAACATATTGCACAAAGGCTAAAATGTCTCCAACTGCGATGGTTCTCTTTACCGCAAGCCATCCACCTAAAATAGATACAGCGACGTAACCGATATTACCGATAAATGTCATAATCGGCATCATCATTCCAGATAAAAATTGAGATTTCCATGCGGAATGGTAAAGGGTATCATTTACCTTTTCGAATTTTTTCACTTCTTCTTCTTCTTTGTTGAAGGCTTTTACGATATTGTGACCACTATAAATTTCTTCGACCTGACCGTTTACGTGTCCTAAATATTCTTGCTGGGATTTGAAGTATTTTTGTGATCGTTTTACCACTGCCATGATGAGAATCATCGATACTGGCAATATTAAAAGCGCCACTAATGTCATTTGCCAGCTGATTGATAACATCATGATAAGTACACCGATGATTGTAATAACGGATGTGATGATTTGCGACATACTTTGGTTTAAAGTTTGGCTCACCGTATCTACGTCATTTGTAATTCTCGATAATACTTCGCCGTGCGTTGTTTTATCAAAGTATTTCAGCGGCATACGGTTAATTTTTTCATCGATTTCTTTTCTGAAGTTATAAGATACTTTTTGAGCTACTCCAGAAATAATGTACCCCTGGATAATACCAAACACAGTGCTCAGTATATATAATCCAAGGAGTAAAATGACAATGTTTCCGATATAGGTAAAGTCAATGGCCGCACCGGGTGCTCCTGATACTTTGCTTACGAGTCCTTCGAAAAGTTTTGTTGTCGCGTTTCCTAAAATTTTTGGACCAACGATTGTAAAGGCTGCACTGCCGATTGCGAAAAGGATAACGATTAAGATTGATAATTTATAGGGATTCAAGTATTGAAGGAGTTTATTCATCGTTCCTTTGAAGTTTTTTGCTTTCTCAATCTTTCTCATGCCGCCGCCCATATGACCGCCACCGCCAGGGCCGCTTTGTTTTCTATTTTCTATTTTTCTATCACTCATGATGACAACTCCTCTCTTGAAAGTTGTGATAAAGCAATTTGCTTATAAACTTCACAGTTTTCCATAAGCTCTTCATGAGTACCAGTTCCAATTATTTTTCCTTCGTCAAGTACAATAATCTTATCGGCATTCATGATTGTACTGATTCTTTGGGCAATAAGTAAAATAGTACTTCCTGTAATCTCATTGTTTAAAGCTCTGCGCAATGCTGCGTCTGTCTTAAAGTCAAGAGCTGAGAAACTATCATCGAATATGAAGATTTTCGATTTTTTCGTAAGAGCACGCGCAATAGAAAGTCTTTGTTTTTGACCACCGGAAACGTTCGTACCACCTTGTGATATTTCTGTGCGGAAGCTTTCAGGTTTCGCGTTAATAAACTCCATAGCTTGCGCGATTTCCGCCGCTTTTTCGAGTTCTTCTTCAGTCGCTTCTTTTTTACCGTATTTCAAATTACTCTCGATTGTACCTGAGAAAAGAACTCCTTTTTGCGGTACATAACCAATTTTCTCTCTTAATTCCTTCTGAGATACTTCTCTAATATCCGTGCCATCTATTAATATTTGGCCGCTTGTGACATCGTAAAAGCGTGGAATTAAGTTGATTAATGTTGATTTACCACTACCTGTACTTCCGATGAAAGCTGTCGTTTCACCAGGTTTTGCAGTAAAGGTGATATTGGAAAGCACATCTTCTTCTGCACCTGGGTATCTAAAGCCAACATTTTTAAATTCAACGTAACCTTTCTTGTCTGAAGCAAATGTTTTCGGCTCTTTTACATCACTAATGGTAATGTCAGTATCTAAAACTTCTGCGATACGTTGTGCGGAAACTGAAGCACGTGGAACCATAATAGATACCATTGAAATCATTAAGAAGGCCATGATGATTTGCATTGTATATTGCATAAATGCCATCAAATCACCAACTTGCATATGTCCCATATCCACTTGGTGTGATCCAACCCAAATAATAAGTACAGTAACGGCATTCATTATAAACATCATCATTGGCATCATAAATGACATTAAACGGCTTACAAATAAATTTGTTTTTGTTAAATCTTGATTTCCTTTTTCAAATTTCTTTTCTTCATGTTTTTGAGTATTAAAAGCACGAATAACGAGCATACCGGTTAAAGATTCACGAGTGATTAAGTTAATTTTATCTACTAACTTTTGGATACGCTTAAACTTAGGAATCGCGATGCTAAATAAACCAATGACTAGGCTTAAAATCGCAATTACCGCAACTGCGATAATCCATCCCATTGAAAGGTCTGTAGTAAGTACTTTAATAATGCCGCCGATACCTAAAATTGGTGCATAGAATACAATGCGAAGCATCATAACCATAAGTGTTTGAACTTGTTGGATATCATTTGTACTTCTTATGATTAGAGATGCAGTGGAAAACTTATCAAACTCCGCATTCGAGAAGTTTGTAACTTTCCGGAATACTTTCTTTCTAAGGTCTCTGCCGAGTCCTGCAGCTACTTTTGCAGCAAGTAAACTCACGATAACGGTAGCTGCCATACTTACTAAGGATAAAAGTAGCATTTTCCCGCCGGAAGTAAGGATGAAATTAGATTGAAGCTTATCTATATTGATACCGATCTTTTTATACTCATTCTCAATGAATGAAACGGCTGATTGCGTTACCATGCTACCTGGCATATTCTTAAACTTTTCATCTGCCTTTTCTTTCATTGCATTGATTTGATCTTGAGGAAGTTTCGCAATGATTGCAAAAGGATCTGAATTTGGCGGAAGTTTCGCTGGTGTGTTGTTGTCACCTGTCGCAGCAGGAGAGAAAGCAGATGAGCCACCTTTTTCAATTCCTTGTGTAATTAACATTGGTTTCCCAAAGATATCGTTAAGTTCGTTAATTATTTTTTTATCTTCTGTATGTAACTTATAAAGTGGCTCTTTATCAAGCTGCGGATAATCTTTTAAGTCATTTTTTAGTTCGCTTTGAGAGAGGTTGTTCTTATCTAAAAGCACATAGTTATCAGCAACTTTTTTCTTCTCATTTTCATTCATAAAGAGCGTAAGTTTATCCATTTCACTTTTACGAATAACCTCAGGTACTGCATTTTCTACACCTTTTTGTTGAATCCCTACATTGACAATGTTAGACATGTAGTCTGGCAGTGATAGATCGCATACTGCCTGTACAGTTAAAAGACATACAACTGCAATGATGGAAGCAATAAATGGTTTTAAATGCTTCATGATCTTTAACATTTAGTTCATCTCTCCATTTTCTTTGTCTAATTTTTTTAGTTTTTACTCCGCTTCTCTCCTTTATTCTTCGTATTCTAAGTAATTCATTCTAGCAGCTCTTTACGTATTTTCGACTACAAATTAATTTTATGACTATATGAAGATATGATGCATCTTTTAGTGTGTAGATGTTGTTTTATAGGACTTAAATCCAAAAATAGAACGCACATGTTTCTTAATAAAACGATGATCTTGTTCCACTATATAATTAATATATCTAACTAATCTTTTCTGGCGGAAAACCAGAATTTCGTAAACTACCTGAATTGATTGATGAATATCGGATTAATATGTTTCCTGTAGTCTTAGGCAGTGGACTACCTTTATTAAAGAAATTACGGACAAAATTAATCTTAAACTTATAAAAAACAATACATTTAAAACCGGAGCGGTTGGTCTTATCCACCAACCGGAGGAAAATGCTTGACTACTCGGCACTTCAACTATCGGGTGCTAATGTTCAACAACGCGTACCGAAAATAATCAAACATATTTTATAAAAAGTGATTCTATAAAATATGTTTAGAGCCTATTTTGATAACTCTTTTTTTTTCAAAAACAGGCTTTTTATATTAGGTAAATCAGCAGTAATAGACTTACCTTTGATCAAACATGTTTATAAACCAACATAACGTACAGGAAATCGGTTTTTCTCTTGCCGAAATTTACTTAGCATACAGTGGTCATATTTTTTCAAGAATAACGGAAGAATATATAGAAAATGCTACATAAACGTGAAGTTTGATCAACTTAGGGGGGACAACCTTGTTCAATCAAATAGTAAAAGCTGTACCCAATTTATTTACGATTGGAAATTTATTGTGCGGTGTTTTTTCAATTACCATGAATATGAGTGACTATTTGGAAGTGGCCTCCATTTTTATTTTCTTTTCAGCTGTTTTAGATCTCCTTGATGGAAGAATTGCGAGGAAATTAAAAGTGAACAGTGAGTTTGGTGTACAATTGGATTCCTTAGCTGATATTGTTAGTTTCGGAGTTGCTCCTGCACTTTTATTTCATTCGATAGCAACACCTTCTATTTTAACTTCTTTGGCATTTATCCTTTTCCCAACGATGGGTGCTTTAAGATTAGCTAAATTTAGTGTAAAACCAACCATTGGATATTTTAAGGGATTACCTATTCCAGCTGCTGGATTACCATTGGCCGGTATGGGATTGTTTTCATATAGCAATGCATGGATTACATTAATCCTCGCTCTCTTAATGGTAAGTCCAATTAGGTTTAAAAAACTTTAATTGGGATCCCGTCTATCGCTTTAATTTCATTTGTGGAACGGTTCGCTAATATCCATCAAGTTGAGGGTTTTGATGTTATTCATCATTTTACGAATGCAGCGATGGGACAGACTTTAAAGAGCTTACCTATTGTAATTGCTCATAATAGATTGTGAAATTGAATAGCCTCCAGTTTTTGAGGCTATTGTTTATATTTCTGATATGTATTTTCGCCTCTATATTGAACGAATCCCCCTTTCTTCTCTAATACCTCAAACGATAAAAATGCACTTCGTTGCTATAAAGGGCAAAAAATTTTCGTTTTGTGGATTATTTATTTTTTTAGCTTGATAGCGATGTGGTGATCCCACTTGTTTAAAAGAACTCCTACCTCTCAAAATACTTAGTTACGCCCAAATAACATAACAAAAAGATTAGGAAATCACTCCTAATCTTTTTGTTTATTACTATTCCATTGCCCCAGCAACATCATAATCATTTAAATCTAATTCAATCGGTTGCCCTAACGCAAGTTTCGCAAGTTCTGATCCTAAGTATGGACCTGCTGTTAATCCTGAAGCACCTAATCCGTTTGCAATGAGTATGCCTTCAAAATTAGGGAGTGGGCCAATAACAGGTAAGAATCCTGGCGTAAATGGCCTGAAGCCAACTCTAGTTTCAAGCATTGTACCATCTTCTAAACCAGGCGCTACTGTTAACGCTTTATGGAATACTTCATGTAAACCACCAGCTGTTACACGGTGATCGAAACCAGTATCATTCTCATGCGTTGCACCAATTACGACATGGCCATTGTCAAATGTTAAAATATATTGATCGTTCGGCGGCATAACAACTGGCATATTTTCTGTTGCTGTATTTTCAATTTGCAAATGAACAATTTGTCCTTTTTGGAATGTAACTAAGAAATTAATTCCTAACGGATTCAAGATTTCATTCGCCCATGCGCCTGCAGTTACAATTACCTTTTCTGCTAAAATTATTTCATCGTTTACTGTAACTCCAGTAATACGATTACCTTCACGAACTAATACAGCATCTCCTTTTATAAAAGTAGCACCATGTTTTTTCGCAGCACTTATTAATGCGTTACGTAATGATCTTCCATTTACTCGTGCAGCGCCACTAATATGAACAGAACTGTATTCTTCTGATAATGCTGGGAATAATTTTTTCGTTTCTTCAGCTGATAAGCGAGTGATTTCACCGATCTCTGGTGCATCTTCACGTCGTTTATAAGCTCGTTCTTCCATTTGATCTAGTTTTTTCTCGTCAGTATGTAAACTAATTGCACCTACACGGTTGTAACCTGTATCCGTTTCACCGTCTTCTTCTAATTGTTGGATTAACGAAGAATAGTAACGTGCACCGCCCTTAACGATTTTATACCACGCTTTATTACGACGCTGCGAAAGCCAAGGACAGACGATACCTGCTGCTGCATCAGTGGCTTGACCTAAATCTTGACGATCTACAATAGTAACCTTCGCACCAGCCTTAGCAAGATGATAGGCAGTAGATGCCCCTAAAATCCCAGATCCAACTACAATATACGATTTCATTTCAAACACCTTTTCTCTTTTGCTAATTATTTAAATATAAGAACATACTTTAGTATACTGAAAGGAATCCTTTTTTCAATGTGCTCAACGTAATTAATTGTTGCATCATTGTGACGTTCCTAATCATTATTTTTTCTTCTTACGGAATAATTCAATTGTTTTATAGCCTTGTGAAAGGATTTCAATCATTTTCTCAAGACGTTTATCGCGTGTTTTTTCTTGTTTCACTGAAAATAAATTACGTGCCCAATCTTTTTGATAACCAGGAGTTAAACTTTGATAAAAATTAAGTTCAGCTGGATGATTAGCCAATAATGCTTCAACATCTTGAATACGATCTGCATAATCAGCAACACATTGACTCGCTGCAGGTGTTTTCTTCGCTTTTTTCTTTTCACGTTTTAAACCTACAACTGTAAAGACATCATCCATACTTACCATTCGCGCAAATTTAATTTCGCTTTCCCCAACATATCCATCATCTCCAACGTTTAATACCGGAAACATCTCATCACGGTGAATAAACGTACTGTAACGAGCATTACCTTTTTTCGGATATGCGAAAAACACGTAACCTTTTTCAATTAGTAATTCTTCATTACTAATAATAAAATTCGTTTGTTTCACCATTTCATCAAGTGTTTCAACAAAAATAAAAATAGCATCATGTTCTTTTGAAAATGAGGTTTCTTTACCTGTGAAAATGTCATAATCACTTGGTTCGTTAATTACGACCATATTTGTATACTTATTTAGTTTCAATTTATCAATAACTGACATTATAATCTTCCTTTGCATCCAATATTCATTTTATATACTTCTTTATACTGTTCTAGTGTATTATATCTATTAAGAAAATTAAACTTGAAATCGTATCATTCTGTTTCAATAGACCATAATTTTTTACTATAAGGAGTGGTTTTATGCCATATGTAATCCGAGATGAAGGGCTAGTTTTGCAAGGAGATAATGGAAAAGAGCCAGTTTTTCATACATATGAAGAAGCTGAGGAAACGTTAAAAACGTTAACTATACCGCAGTTTCCGAAACATATTAGACGAAAACCATTTAAACCAAAAATAATAAAAATAGCCGATTCTGAATAAGAACCGGCTATTTTTATATTCACAACTCAATAGCAAATAAAGTATATAAAAGCTCTTTATATTGATTTTCTGTAATTTCACGCTTCGTTTTTTCTCCATAAATAATTTCAGTTAAACTAGTATTCGTTAATGAGATATGGCCAAAGTTCGTCAATTTTACTGCAATGGGTCCTTTATTGAAAATAGATTTCTCATCTTCTATCACTCTTCTTTGAACATCGTTTACTACTGTCTCATCAATAATATGTTTATAAAAAGCATGACAAACTTTCCATTCTCCATCAACATCTATTCTTTCTAGAACATAGTTTCCTTTACTCGTATCTTTTTGTCTTACTCGATACGAACCGTTTTTAGAAGAAACAAGTTCGCCAGTAAACGGTACTGGCACAAGAGGTACTAATGAAGCAATACCTACATCAATTAAGTACCTTACGTTTTCGTAATTTAAAATAATTGTTATATGCCCATCTTCAAGTGCCCAATCGTTTATATCATTTTTATATACGGTACCTAGTGCGAGTTGTACATCATAACCACTATCTTTTAAAAAATAGTAAAAAAGAGTATTTAATTCATAACAAAGCCCACCTCGAGAACTAGTTAAAATTTTCTCTTGTAAGTTTTTCATAGAAATTGTATTCGCATTACTTGCTATTACATTTAAATTCTCAAACGGGATTGTGTGGGCAAATGCAAAGAGTATTGTACTTAATTCTTCAAATTTTATTTCAGTACGTTTTTCAAGGTTTAATCTTGTAAAGAGTTGATCTTGTAACTTTGTCATATTCAGCACCCCTTAATAAGTTAAAATAATATATGCTGATTGTAAATTTGAAGGGATATTGTAACAATGTATATTTGCAGTTACTGTACCGGTACAAAATTTAAATTTGAATTTGAAAAACATTTTTATATAAAAATACAAATAAGAGGCACAATCACGGATGCCTCTTTCGAATTACATTTTATATCTTTATTTCAATGAGCTTAATTTTTCAATTGCTTGTTGCTCAGTTGCTAAGAAAAAAATATCCTTACCTTTATTACATTCATAAATGAAATCTTTTAGGCTTTTACTAGTGTACATAGAAAAATCCCCGATGATAGCAATTTTCACGCTGTAATTAATAAACTTTTGAAGAATATCACCCGCAAGACGTGTTTTTAAGTCAAAGAAACTTTCACTTATTAATGATTTATTGATAGCAATCCGCTTTGAATCCGCTTCATATTGAACTGTTGCCATGAGATCTAATGCAGATTGAACATCGGATATTAATACTGTATCGTTTCTGACGACGGTAATATTTATTCCGCCAATTACTACTTTCTTTATTTCCATAGTCTCACTCCTCTATAATTTATAAAGTATATATTAAACATGCTGTGTAGCTTTTCATTAACACACATAAATGATTTGCCCCTGGCCCAATATCCTTTATATCCTCGTAAATAAATATTGTTTTAAAACTTCTCATACGGTCAATGAAATTAAGGGTAATCTATCTTTTTACTATTTTTGAAAATTTATCTCTCCACAATAACTTAATAAATTATCAAAAGAAGTAATCTCGGCATATGGTTTAGTGTCGGTATTATTCTTAATCACATTAGGATTGAACCATATGCCCTTTATATTTGCATTTTGACAACCGGCAATATCCTTTTCTAAGTCATCTCCAACAAATAGTACATCTTCTGATTGTACATTTAGCTTATTTAATGCTAGTTCGAATATACGTTTATCAGGTTTACTAAATCCAACTTCTTCAGAAATAATAATCGTATCAAAATACTCATTTAAACCCGTATTCATTATTTTAGCTTTTTGCCTCTGAGTTGAGCCATTTGTAATAATTCCAACTTTAAAGTGCCTCTTTATATGATTTAAGAAAAGAATAGTATTTTGGTCAATTGAAAAACATTTAGGAAAGTTTTCATTCCAAAAATCTTGGATATAATTGCGTGGCAATCTATATTTCGGCGCGAATTCATCAAATAATGATTCTAAAACTATTGTTTTATCACTAATGCCATATTCTCTTTTATCATATTCTTTGAATTTCTGTAACATATTGTTTTTGACTGTATCACTAACATCCTCATAACGCTTCTCTAAAACTAATAAAAACAAGTTATCTACTGCCTTATCCCTATCGAGTAACGTATCATCTAAATCAAACAGCATAGCTTTATAACTCCTCAAATAATTTCACAACCTTTCTCGCAATATATAAATAATCCCTAGTTCATACCTTGAAACTTTTGGTTTACCAAGAGAGTTGTTATTTATGTGAGAATAACGATCAAACAGAGTAAAGGATTTATTTTTACCTTCCAGGAGAATTAATTCTAGCCTTAGAATCCAGTTGTTTCTCTCCAGATCAATTAAATGCTCAACTACTTCGAATGTATTTCAAGTTCCTTCCTCTTCATTACAATGTAGCCATTTGCCTGATAAACTAGATAAAAAAACTCCAAAGTTTGTGGCACACGCTCTAGAATTACAGTAGCTTCTTTTATATTGAAATTCATTTCCTTTTCTCCTCTTGGTAAAGAAGTAAAAGTATATTTTCATACAATTCAAGAAATTACACCCGATTTACATTATTATACATTAGTTTCACTTAAATATTAATGTTCATTTTATTGAACGTGGAGCTAACACAATAATCGTCTTGTGGAATCTCCTAATTTATCTCCACATAAACTCCAGATAGTAAGGCTATAATGACTACCAGAGGTGATATTATGAAAAACTATCATATTCTCGTGGTAGAAGACGATCAAGAAATTCAGGAATTAATTAAACAATTTTTAATGACACAACAGTATACAGTTGTAGTTGCATCAGATGGATTAGAGGGTATGACACAATTTAATAAGCAATCCTTTGATTTAATTCTTCTAGATGTAATGATGCCCAATCTTAATGGATTTGAAGTATCCAAGATGATTCGAAGTCAGTCAAACGTACCAATTATTATGCTAACTGCATTGGAAGAAGAGGAAGATCAAATGAAAGGGTTCGATCTTGGAATCGATGATTATATAACAAAACCCTTTTCGTTTCATGTTTTGATTAGACGAGTCGAAGCTGTACTTAGAAGAAGTTATGATAAAAATGTAAATAATCATTTGGTATTTAAAGAAGTGCGTATCGATGTTGATGCATATAGAGTATATGTAAATGACGTTGAAATTTTATTAACGACAAAAGAGTTTGAAATTCTACAACTACTATTTCAAAATGAGAGAAAAGTACTCACAAGAGAAAATATCGTAGAAAAAGTTTGGGGGTACGATTATTTTGGAGAAACACGAATAATTGATACACATATTAAAAACCTACGTAAAAAGTTAGCTATCCCTTATATTAAAACAATAAAGGGTATTGGTTATAAAATTGATGAATAGTATTGTGAAAATCATGAAGATGAAGCAAATTACTTATAAACTCTTTATGACTACCTCTCTCATTTTGTTATCCTTTGCAGTATTGATTTATTTAACTTTATACTTCTTTCTCCCTACGTTTTATGAGCAATACAAAACAGATCAACTTCAAACAGGGATAAAAGAAATCATTGATAAATCTAAAGATCTTACGTTTCAAGATGCGATACCACTTTTTGATGAATATGCAAAAAAAAATAATGCGATGCTTTATCTTCAAAATAATGAGGGAATAATTAAATACTCTCCTTCATTTTCTTTTACTCAAAATGGTTCGCAAACAACAGTAGTTACTAGAGCCACACGGTTCGAGAATGCAGGTACCCTTAGCAATTCATATAACCTTACGCAACCAATTCAATTTCAAGATGGTAGTTTAACACTTATAGTCTTTGCTACATTTCAACCAATTGATGAAGCTTCACAGGTTTTAGTACGCTTTCTCCCCTATATTAGTATCATTGTACTCGTAATTGGTGTAGGGAGTGCTTATTTCTATTCCAGGTTTATTACAAAACCACTTATTTATATTAATGAAGGTGCACAAAAGATGGCAAATTTAGATTTCTCCGAAAAAATTGAGGTTCGCTCTACAGATGAGTTAGGAGAATTATCTAATAGTTTGAATGACATGTCTATTAACTTACAACAAGCTATGTTTGATTTAAAAAAAGCAAATCAACAATTAAAAAATGATATTGAAAAAGAACGAGAAATAGAAACAAAACGCAGAGAGTTTTTTGCGATTGTAGCACATGAATTAAAGACCCCTCTTACTGTAATGAAAGGATACTTAGAAGGGATGATATACAATATTGGCCCTTATCAAAATCGTGATCAATATTTAAAGAAAAATCATCAAATTATTGAAAGTATGGAACAATTAGTTCGTGAAATTTTAAGCATGTCGAAATTAGAACAACACACCTTTAAACTAAAAGTAGAAGAAGTTAATCTTTCGAAGTTAATAGATACAATCACAAAAGATCTCGAATTTTTTGCTTCTCAAAAAAGCATCCAAATAATAAAAGAAATTGATTCTGATCTTTCTGTTTATACAGATCGTGTTCTTTTTGAAAAAGCATGTAAAAATATTATCCATAATGCGGTTATGTATTCACCACATAATGAAAAAGTCTATATAAAGTTAAGTGAGGATTCTAAACAAGGTCAAATCAAAATGCAAATTATGAATACAGGTGTCAATATTAAAGAAGAGGATATACAACAAATTTTCAAACCATTTTATCGAATTGAAAAATCAAGGAATCGAAATACTGGAGGAAGTGGTTTGGGGCTATATATTGTTAAACAAATTCTTGAAACGCTAGATATAAAATATTTTATAAAAAATATGGAACATAGTGTACAATTTTGCATGAACATCCCATTATCTAAACAAAAAACAAACAAACTCCCCTCTTAGTAGGACGAGTTTGTTTGTTTTTTGTAGTTTTAGTATTGATATTTTTCGAGTTACTTTTTAAGCAATATTGGGATTAGCTTTTTTACCAATCCACATACCTAAGCCCACCATGCCAAGCCAACAGCAAATTGCTAACACAAACATCAATCGTTGTACGGATAACCCTTCAATCTGCATTTGACCCTTCCCAACAATTGTTTGGAAAAGTTGCGACCATTCGACATCGTAAAACACCCCTACTCCCACAATCACAATCAATATAAAAAATTGTAAAAATATATTCCCCATATTTCTCCATGTTGTGTAAATGAGTAAAGAAAGCTCTCTATGTGTAGCATTCACCATATATACTTTCATATTATTTTGAGAAGAAATACTATTAATGGCATAGCTCCCAAATGTAACGCTAAGAACTATAAATATTGGAGAATAAAACCCGAATATCATGATTAAAGTACTTACTAAAAATAAATGGATTGGATTAACTTTCTTAGCAGCTTTGATATCTAAAAATATGGACATCAAAATCCCTAATAGGTATGGTCCAACTACAATGAAAATACAGGTTAACATGTTATAGAAAGTAAAACTATAAAAAATACTACCAATGAGTATCATAGAAACTTGAAATAAAGTAATTGTTTGCTTAGTCATACATACCACCATATTTTGTAATGAATAAATATTACATAGTATAACTGATACATTGCATCTTTATTCCAAATGGTTAGTGCTTAGAGCCATGGACAATTAAACGCTCTTATTTATAAAATCTATCACATGAGATGTAAGCTAGTTCCTTTTTACAGATAAATAATTAAACGGGACAGTATTTAGATCATACACCTAAATACTGTCCCGTTTTTTATATGCAATTCTTCAATGATATAGTAAACCGATCATAACAAAAAGAACCTGTAGAATATACTACAAGTTCTTTTTCAAAAATTGTTAAAAAGGGAATAACAAACTATCTTAACATTCAATACAGGGAGACCATTTTAATTATGGCTTGGTTATATTGTATATCAAATATAAATATTTGAAGAAATTAATTTCGAAAATTATGTGAATTAAAAAACTAGGGTGTTTATATTAAATTTCGTTTACTACCAACTTCTTCTTACTTAAATAGACTGCACGGTCTGATTTTTTAGCAACTTCCTGTGAGTGCGTCACAACAATAATACATTTATTTTCTTTATGTGCAAGTTCTTGAAACAGTTCTATTATATCCATTGCCGTTTCTTCGTCGAGGTTTCCTGTCGGCTCATCCGCAATCAGTAAATCAACATTACAAGATAACGCTCGAGCGATTGCAACACGCTGCTGTTGCCCGCCACTTAGTTGCAGAACATTTCGTTTCGCTTCTACTTCTGTAAGTCCTACTTTCTCTAATAATTCTAACGCCCTTGCCGTTTTATTTTGCACTTTAACACCTGTAATTTCCATTGCTGTTAAGACATTTTGAAGAGCAGTCATATAGGTAATCAAATTATAAGATTGGAAAATTACCGATACATTTTGATTACGGTACCGATCCAAACCAATTTTTCGAATATCCTTTCCATTAAATAGTACATAACCATTTTTAGGTATATCTAGCCCACAACCTAAGCTAAGCGTAGTGGTTTTACCAGATCCGGATGGTCCTAGAATCGTGTAGAAATGTCCTTTTTGAAAAGAAAAGTTAACATTTTCTAGTATCGCTACTTTTTTTCCGTTACTTTCATAATAATAATCTAAGTTTTTAAATTGTAAAATCGTCTCCATATCGAGCCTCCTTATTCATCTTTTAAAAGAATTTGTTTTGGATTCAGGCGTAGAATAGATAATGCTGGAAGAAGCGTTGCTAATATAGCAATAGCTAGTCCAATCCCCCCCATTTTCCCTACATCTTCGCCTGTTACACTTACATTAATTTTATCAATTGGATCCTCTTTTTGATTTTGTACAGTTCCACCAGGTCCAGCTACCATTACAGTTCCATTTTGTGAGGTGTTTGTTTCTTCTCCTGCTGTAGCAATTTCACTCGAAAGTAAATTATTCCCTATGAATTGAGAAATTTTTGCTCCTGTTGTTATGGATAATCCAAATGCTAAAATAGCGATACATACTACTTCTACTACGAACTGCGCCATCAGTTTCCACTTTTTCTCTCCAATGGACAATAGAATCCCCATTTCCTTACGACGTGCTTTAATCGATAACATAATGATTAACCCTAAAATAATCGCACCTGCAATTGATACAATATAAATAATCATTTGAGAAGTAGATGAGATATTTTCGATAGGCCCAATCATTTGTTTGTACAACGAATCATGTGCATCTAATTTATAATAATTAAAATCAATATCAGATTTTTTTGCTTCTTCTTTAAATGCTTCAATGTTTTGTGGATCTTTCAAGAAATACACGACTTGAATGCTACTTATCCCTTGATCTATTTCTAATTTTTTCATAGTTGAATGCGGCATATATAGTTTATTAGCTGGATCCATTATAGGAGGAGCTTGTTGCCCCATTGCTTGCTCATTCGTTTCGTAGATACCGATAATTTCAACCTCCAGGGTTTCCTTCTTATCCCCTGATTGCACTTTAACTTTGTCTCCTACTTTCAAGTTGTTTAATTCCGCTAATCGTTTTTCCATTAAAGCTACATTCTGATCTTTCATCTGTTCTGTAATTGGTTTCCCATCAATGATTTTACTTTTTCCATTCTTAAAGCTTTCTTGTAATGCAGTTTTGCGAACTCCCTCAATCATAAAAGAAGAATTCATATCTATTTCTGTACCGGAGCCTGAACCGCCTCGTACAGCCGCCATTCCCGCCTTACCTTTTCCTTCTTCTTCTCCTTCTGAAGCTCCTACTAGTTTAAGTCCGTCAGAAATTCCGAGAGTGCTAGTTATGTAATTATAGTCTTTTACATACTTTGACTTCGCTAATTGATCTGCTTCTTTTGTATTAAGCTTCGGTGGATTAGGCATCTCTCCAGTTTCCCTAGCTTGTTGACCTAATTTGTCAAAATCAAGACTTAAAGTAACATCTGCACCGAGTTTTTTTCTTGCTGCATCAGCAGCTTTTTTTGATGCATTTTGGATTGTGAATCCTGCCAACACTAAATTTGTAACAATTAGGAAAACTGCCATCAAAATTAATGATGTTCCTACTCTTTTTTTCATACTGAGAATTGCTCGTTTCATAAAGTTCATTTTTTCTTACCTCCTTGATAACTTGTATTCTATATAGGTTATCTAGAGTCTATATGGAGCTAATCGGTAGTTTATCTAGAGATATAAGGAGTTTATGTGTAGTTATTCATTGACCTGGTCAAGAAAGACCGGAACACATATTCAAAAACGTAATCGTTTTTGAATATTGGCAAGGAGGTTATGGCTTTAGATAGCATTGAATGAGAGCATACAAATCCATGCTTATTACGTAATTTCTATACAACAAATAAAAACCACCCTATTTGGATGGTTATATATGTGCTTGTTAAATATGAAAATTCATTAAAGAATATGGAGGTTTATTGAAGTTGATCGGATTCTCTAATAATAATATTGTGTTAAAAAGCCTAACTTATAATTTTATAAGTTAGGCTTTTATGCTATCTATAAGAAAAAGTTATAGAGACTCATAATATTTTATAATTTAACCTTTTGTATTTAAACAAGTAAAATAAAAGTAACAAGTGCATACATTAAGGAGGTTTTTTGATAGTGACAGAAACTATAACATTTAGGATTGCAACGGCAGATGATTTAGATGCAATTGTAAAAATGCTTGCTGATGATGTTTTAGGAAATAAAAGAGAGCGCTATGAAACACCACTCCCTGATAGTTATATAAGAGCATTTCATGCTATTGATTGTGATCCAAATAACGAGTTGATTGTAGCGTGTGATGGGACGGAGATTGTCGGTATTCAACAAATTACATTTACGCCTTACATTGTACGTCAAGGGGGTTGGAGAGCTACAATTGAGGGTGTACGGACAGCCTCATCAAAACGTGGTAAAGGTATAGGAAGTAAACTTATTAAATGGGCTATTCAACGTGCTAAATTACGGGGATGTCATTTAGTACAGTTAACAACAGATAAGGAACGACAAGAAGCTTTACACTTTTATAAGAAATTAGGTTTTAAAGATTCTCATGATGGATTAAAACTCTTTCTCTAATGAATATAGCTATTTATATACCAAAAAGACGTATATTGTAAGGTTAATTAACTATAGGCTTCGAAAATTACGGTAACTATCACTGTATTAAATATACAAATTGACACATTGTCTTTCATATAAATTACGTCACTTCAAAAGGTGTACCTTTTGATACGAAAATAAGCAAGTTAATGTTCTCTTTTATGAATGAGAATATTAACTTGCTTTTTAGGTTTTTGTAAAAGATATTTATAGTTTTATTTTATTGATAGCTTTATAATATAATATACAAATTCCCCACCTGTTTTATAATTCAAGCATCTACTATTAGGAAAAGAGAATATTTCACAATTAATTTACAGCATAAATTTTGTCCATCTTTTAGACGATATGTATTTTGGAGGAGGTTAATTTGATTTTTTCAAAACTCATTGATCGATACGCCTTGTATGATTTGCACAAAAAAAGAAGTGTAAAGTTTCAGTATACTTCTCTTTCTAACACCTCACTATATATAAAGGACATAGAATTTTTTTATAAAGTAAAACCATCTCATATTCATTTTAACATTAAGCATTTAAAACAAGAAAAGGAATACATGGTTGGACAATTCAAATATAAAAGCTCGGTTCAATCTGGTGATTCACGCAACGATTCTGTCACTGGGGAATTATTTTTACATAAAAATGAAGATGCACCTCATGTCATCTTTGTTCACGGTTGGAGAATGGATTCTAACGAACGTGTAAAAAAAATATTCCACGACCATATGACCAACTTGAAGTGGAATATGTATTATTTCACTTTACCATATCATTTTGACAGAAAACCGAACCAATCCCTATACAGTGGAGAGTACATGGTAAGTGCCAATGTTGAACGAACTGTAGAAGCAACTAGACAAGCGGTAGCTGATTTACGAACTTTGATCAAATGGATTAAAGAAAATAAAAATGGCCCCTTGGTTTTAATAGGAATCAGTTTAGGTGGAGTTATTACTAACTTAACATCTCTTGTTGAACCAGAAATTGATGTGTTAGCATCCATTTTCTACGCGAATCGACTCTCTTATTCAATTTGGAAGACAAATCCAGGTAAATTTATTAGAGAAGATTTGGAACATCATGGTGTTACGTATGATGATTTAATAGCTTATTGGAAAATCACTGAACCGAGTCAAGCGTTACCAAAAGTAAAAAAAGAAAATATTTTATTAATTTCAGGTAAGCACGATCTATATGTGCACTCTGAGGATACGGACTATTTGTGGGAATCCTGGGAAAGACCTACAAGATATATTTATACATGTGGACATGCCGGGATTGTTCTTAAACGTAAAAAAATTGCAACTGATACTATCAATTTTATTCAGAATCGATTGAACTCCTCACACTTCCCCAAAGACATACCTTAAAGTGAGGGATTACTAAGTATAGAATCTTATACTTGTAATCTTTCATTTTATACCAAGTTCATTTCATATGGAAAAGGGTTACTCATCATTTTCACCAGGGGCTTATTTTTATAAAAAGAAATTATTGTTGTTTACCCTTTATATGCAATATTACATATAAAAATCTTTAATTGTTCTGTTATAATTTTAAGAGTAAATTATTCATCCATTAATTTACACCATCCATATCTACAGTTATGGAAACCCTAATTACATATAAAAAAGAGAAGAACCTTGGTGAGTTCTTCTCTTTTTTATATTTTTTTAAGATTACTATCCAAAGTAATTATTGCAATTACTTTAAGCTGGCTTTTGAATTATAAATTCTGATTTTCATACTTCTTCATGAGTCTAGATAAGAAAAAAGAATCTACTCCTTTTCTAGCCAAATAAAAGGAATTTTTTTAAACAGTTATTTTAATTTGTACTGTTCTCCTATATTAATGCCTGCCCATGAGTATTTCCCTGAATTATATATTAAGGAATGAAAATGTATTAATTCTTTCCGAGTATGAATTCGAATAGGTATCACTTGCAATATGTCATTAAAATAAAAAGGATTATCACTTGGTTTAATTAGAAAACTAAGTGTACATAAATACAACGACATGAAAACACTTTGCTCCTAAATCCACTACTTGTATTATTGGTTGCGTGAAACTCCTTCTTGAGAAAGGTTTTAATTTCCGAATATTCTGTTGACTGTTGTCGCATATCCAATTTACAATTTAATTGTAATATTTTTTCACAATTAAACTACTTAGAATACACTTCATTTATTCGAAAACAATTACAAATAGAGGTGCTAAAATGAAAACAAGAGTAAATCCAGAGTTATTACAAGGGTTAGAGATGTTTCCAAATCTCGATTTACACCCGGAAAACTTGCAATCAATCAGAGAAGGAATAGCTCAAATGAGACCACCTACCGTTGTTGATGAATCCCTTTCATTAACAGATGAAGTCATTGTTGGACCTGATGATAATCCGTTACCATTAAGAATTTATCGTCCAAAATCAAATAATGAGCCTTTACCTGTCTTATTATGGATACATGGTGGTGGTTATATCTTAGGGTCTATAGATGATAACGATGATACTTGTATGAGGTTTGCAAAAGAAGCTGGCTGTGTGGTCGTGTCTGTAGACTACCGCTTAGCACCTGAACACCCTTACCCAGCACCAATTGAGGATTGTTATTCAGCTTTAAAATGGATTGCTGATAATGCGAAGTCATTAAACATTGATTCGAATCGAATTGGGGTTGCAGGAGTAAGCGCTGGAGGTGGACTAACAGCAGCATTATCATTATTAGCCCGAGATCGAAAATATCCTTCCATTTGTTTACAGATGCCACTCTATCCAATGATTGATGACCGAAATAATACACCTTCAGCGAATGAAATTAAAGAAGGATTTGTTTGGAATCAAAAGGCAAATGAAGCTGGTTGGAAAATGTATTTAGGAGAAATGTATGGAACAGATCAAATCCCTGTCTATGCAGCGCCTTCTCGAGCAGAGGATTATAGTGATTTACCATATACTTACACATTTGTTGGTCAATTAGATCCATTCCGCAGTGAAACATTAACCTATGTAAGCAAACTAGCGCAAGCTGGTGTTGATGTCGAGTTTCATTTATATCCAAATGCCTATCACTGGTTTGAAGGGTTAAATCCAAATGCCGATGTATCTATTTACGCTGTAAACGAAATGGTACAAGCAGTAAAGACTGGTTTCAAAAGAGTCTCTAAGGTTGAGGCTTAATCCCTTTACAAGAAAAACACTCGTAAATAGTATAATAGCCGATTCTCATTTAGAATCGGCTATTAATATGTAAAATCCACCTAATATATCAAGGTTGAGAAACAGATATAAGATGTTTAGGCGATGTGTTTATTTCCTCTGCCAACGCCTTAATGCTCATCATGATTTGAATTATTTCTTCTAATGTTGTCCTCGGGTTGATAGAGCAAAGTCGGATTACTACTTTTTCTTTTAATTTAGTCGTACTTAGCATAGCAAATCCTCTTTGATTAATTTCTTCCACCAGTTTTTTGTTTATTTCATGAATTGTTTCTGTAGACGTTCGCTTACAAGGAATATAACGAAAAGTAACAATTCCTAATTGGGCAGGTGTTACTACTTCCCAATCTTTTTCTTTCCTTAAAAACTCTTCAACTTGTTCAGCCAACATAATGCCATGATCTATTGCCTCACGAAAAGCTGTGACTCCAAATGCTTTAAAAGAAAGCCATACCTTTAATGCCCTAAATCTACGAGAAAGTTCAATTCCACGCTCCCCAAAATTCACTTTTTCTTCTATATTAGTTTCCGTATCCTTAATATACTCTGGGATCATACGGAACGTTTTACTTAAATATTGGCTATTGCGAATGAGTACACAACCAACATCATAAGGCTGAAAAAGCCATTTATGCGGGTCTAACGTCAAAGAATCAGCACGATGAATTCCTCTTAACACCTCCCTTCCTTTTTCACTGAGAATTGCTGCAGCCCCATAAGCACCATCCGCGTGTAGCCATACATCTTCATCACCACATAGATCAGCCAATTCATCGAGGGAGTCCACCGCTCCGCAATTCGTTGTCCCTGCATTAGCAATAACACAAAATGGTTTTTTCCCTTTTAATCGATCTTCTTTTATTTGCTTTCTTAAAGTACTAACTGAAATTCTTAAATCTTCATCTGTTTCAATTCGGCAAATTTGATGATGTTTAAAACCTAATACTTTAAGTGCTCGATCTACAGAAAAATGAGTTTGGTTAGAAAAATACACAACCGCATTTTCTATGTCATTATTCAGCTTGACCTGTCTCGCTACAGTAAGTGCAGTCAAATTAGCCATGGAACCGCCACTGACAAATAACCCTTCAGCTGAATCAGGGAATCCTAGCATTGATTTTAACCAGTTGATTGTCGTTAATTCAATTTGTTCAGCACCTGCACCTACTATCCAAGCTGTAGGAAATACATTAAACCCACTTGCTAAAAAATCTGCTATTACACCAACATAATTATTAGGACCTGGCACAAAAGCCATAAAATGAGGATGATCCACATGAGTAATTTGATTAAACACATTGTTATTAAGAAAATGAAGTAACTCTTTTGGATTGGATCCGTTTTCTGGAATCGTTTCAATTAGCTTGTCTCTAAAAATATTACTATCAATCGTTTCCGAAACTGGTTTACTTTTTAAATGATTCATATGATCAACAATCAAGTCCACCGCTTGATATCCTAACTGACGCATCTCTTCGGCTGATAACTGCAAGTTTTTTGTCATTTGGTTTACTCCTATTCTATTTAAAAAGGCGAGTTCTTGCTCGCCTTTTCATTTTTTATAATTTGTAATCACCGATTGCCTGTATTGGATTTTGAAGAATCATGTTGATTAACTGATGGATGTGATTCAATATTTCCTGTATTTTCTCCGCTTCATATACGGTTTGATCATATCCAAACTTTATTGTAAGTTTCTCTTCAGGGAAGCACATAATTCCATACTTTACATGAGGCTCATCAACAACTTCGTAATCTGTGATGGCAAAATTTCTGTTTTCATTTGAAGAAAAGATAGCTGAGTTAGTCGGATAGTTTTCAAAAACCCAAAGATGGTCAGTCAACTCAGTTTTTAATTCACTTTGTTTTTGTATATCAACAAATGAATAGTATGCATACTCATTACATTTCAATGTTTCTAGTTGTACTTTTTGCAGGAAGTCCACAAAAGATTGCGTTTCTGTCCATGCTAGTCGGATAGGCAAAACATTTGTGAACAGACCGAACATATTTTCAATCCCTTCTACTTCGGGAGGTCTGACTGATACTAGATTAGGTAATACTACTTCTCTCATTCCGTTGTATTTGCCAAGCAATATTCCCCATACAGCTAGTAATGCCGAATTCATAGTTATATTGTTTTTAGTTACAAATGTCTGTAACTGATTAGTCAAATCCTTATCTAATGTTAAATCCATAAATGTGAAATTTAACCCTTCACTTTGAGTTGGTACTTTCTTTTTAGGAATACTAATTTTCCGATTGTATCCTGATAAATAATCCCGCCAAAAATGACGTGCTTTCTCATGATCTCGTGCTACAGTCCAATCTATGAATGTCTCAAAAGGTTTCACCATAGGTAACTCTGCCGTAGTTCCCGCATTTATTGTTTCATAGAGCTGGAATAATTCGTCTATCAAAATGCTGACGCTCCAACCATCACATAATAGATGATGGGAACTCCAAACCACCTTATGCTCGTTATTTTCTAGTTGGAATATACAGAGACGGGTCATGAGTTCATCATTTTTGAATCCTTGACTTAAATTTTCATTCATCCACTGGTCTAGGAATTCTTGCTGTTCTTGTTTCGTCATCTCAATCAAGTTTTTTATCTCTGAAATCATTTGAACATCATGTAGAACAGCTTGCCAAGGTTGTGCTTGTTCATCTTGCACAATTATCGTTCTTAAAGAATCATGACGATCAACTAATTGTTGGAAACACTGAATAAAGAGATTAATATCCAGCTCCCCCTCAAGTGCCCAAATTGTTTGTTCGAAATATGCATTTGTATCAGGTTCAGTCGCAGCATGTTCATAAATAACTTCCTGGAAAGGTGCCAATGGATAAATACGTTCTATTTTTATTTCTGGCATTTTTTCTTGTATTTTGATAAGTGTATGTTGATTAAGTTGTTTATCTTTAACATTTAGTAATGTAACTTTATTATCGTTCATTTTGTTTACATCACTTGTTTGCGAATTTGGAAGATGATCAAGCTTTTTAACAAATTGAACCATGTCTCCTAATATAGGAAATGAAAATAAATTTTTTGGCTCCAGCTCAAATCCTTGTCTATACAGTCTGACGGAAACTTGAATCGCTTTTATCGAATCTCCACCTAAGGCAAAGAAATGATCATTTACTCCAATCCGATTTACTTTGAGTACTTCTTGCCAAACACTAGTTAATATTTTTTCCATTTCCGTTTTTGGAGCAATAAATACTTCATTTGTTTGTTTCTCCGGAGTAGGGAGCGCTTTTCTATCTAATTTCCCGTTTGGAGTCAAGGGCAATTGTTCCAAATAAACAAAATAAGAAGGAATCATGTAATCTGGCAAGTGATCTCGCAAATGCTTTCGAAGTTCTGTTGTGCTAATATTTTTCTCAGTTACCACATATGCGACTAAAAATTTTATACCATACTCATCTGTCTGATCAATCACTACTGCATGTTCGACTTGTTTGTAAGTGAGAAGACAATGGGCGATTTCTTCTAACTCTACTCGATACCCTTGAATTTTGACTTGATAATCTTGGCGGCCTAAAAATTCAATATATCCCTCAGGATGCATTTTTCCACAGTCTCCGGTCTTGTAAATAAGACCAAAATCAGGATGTGATACAAATGCTTCATTTGTTTTCTGTTCATCATTTAAATATCCTTTAGCAAGGCCCACTCCCCCGATATATAAATCTCCAATTACACCAACAGGGCACATTTTCTTTTCATAGTTCAACACATAATACGTTTGGTTTGCCAAAGGTATCCCGTATGGAATACTCTTCCAATGCGATTCCACCTGTTTGACCGGATAATAAATTGACCAAATCGATGCTTCTGTTGCTCCTCCGAGTGAAACTACTTCCGCAATCGGAAAATGTCGTTTTATTTTTTCTGGTAAAGAAAGTGGAATCCAATCTCCACTATGTAAAACTAAACGCAAGGAAGAATGTTCAAAATGAGAACCTACTTGATCTAATGCCAAATCCATAATTGCAGGTACTGTATTCCAAATTGTAATTCCTCTACGTTCGACAGTACGGATTAATTCTTGCATGTCTCTTGGGTCACGAATCATTACCAACATTGCACCTGTGCTTAACGTTCCGAAAATATCGTATACAGATAAGTCAAAACACATAGAAGAAATACCAATAATACGATCATCTTCATTTACCTGATATTTTTGATTAATATCTTGAATGGTATTTGCAACCGCTTGGTGAGTAATAATTACTCCTTTCGGTTTCCCTGTACTTCCTGAAGTGTAGATAATATAGGCAAGATCTTCCGGACCAGCAATAGCAGGCATATCTTCTGTTGTGTATAATGACAAGTGGTTTTCTGCATAAAGACTAGGTTCTAATAAAAGTTTGCATGAGCTATTTTCTAAAATATATGTTTGGCGATCTGAAGGATGGTCGGGATCAATCGGAACATAAGCGGCACCTGCTTTTAAAATACCTATCATATTAGCAATTGTGTCAACTCGTCTTTGTGCTAAAAGACCAACCTTGTCACCTAGACCAATTCCTTGTTCTTTTAAAAAGTGCGCAACTTGATTGGAGCGCTTATGAAGCTCCGAGTATGTTAAGTAGTCTTGTTCAAAAACTACTGCTACTTCATCCGGTGTACGTTTTACTTGGTCTGTAAATAATTGATATAAAGTAGTCGACGGTATTTTTTCTGTTGTCTCATTGTATTGCTCAATTAAAGCATGGTCTAACTCTTTCATCTGCAAAGATGTTACGTCACTTTGTTTCACTAATTGTTCCAATAAGTCAACAAATTGGTGAAACATCGCTTCTATCACATCAACATCAAACAATTCTTCAACATAGTTCCAGCTAATTAATAACTCTCCATTTTTTTCAATTACCACATTATCCAAATACACTTGTGGAGTCCGAGCATGAATATGGCGAAGTGAACCAAGTTGTTCCCAAGCAAAAGCCCCCGCACCTGCTAGCATCGAGGTGAAAACAATTGGCATAACTGCTTTTGGCGTCATTTGATGATATCGAGTAAAATCTCGAATGAAATTAACTCCATCGTAATGGCGATGTTCGAGACCATCTAATAAAGTAGATTGCGTTTCTTTTACTCTAGTAAAGAAAGATTGATCTGGATTCACATCAACATCCAACAAGATGAGTGAAGTGAAATCTCCCACAATTTGCTCTACTTCTTCATGAACAGGATAACGGTTAAATACAGTCAAATTAATTGCCAATCGACGTTGATTACTCCAATATGCCAATACATCACCATATATTGTACAAAGCAGAGCCGAAGGAGTTACTTCTTTCTCTTGTGCTAACTTTCGTAGCTTTGTCCATATTTCATTGTCCAGGATTTTATTAAGTGATTGGAACTTAGGAGTAGCAATCTCTGCTGGATCCTTTTTTAACAGCAAAGAAGGCGCAAACGGAAAGTCAGGAAGCTTACTTGTCCAATAATCTTTTGCTGTTTTATATTCTGTACTTTGTTCCAGTTCATCATAGATAAACATGTAATCTTGAAAATCAAAAGATAGAGGTTCTAACCTTTGCTCTGGTTTATAATAATAATGAAACAAATCCTGTCCAACGATGTTCATGCTTGCTCCGTCCATTAATAAAGCATCGTATCGAAAACATAATAAATACGTGTCTTCTTTTAAAAGAAAGGCTTTTAATTCAAACAAAGGCCATTGCCCTAAAGGAAATACATGATTAGTCATTCGAGAACGTTCTTCTTGTAAGCGAGCATTTTGATTCCTATCATCTAAATCTATGAGACTTACTATTTCAATCTCGTAATCAGGAACGCTTTGTAATATTTGCTGTTCTCCCTCTGGTAAAATTACAGCTCGTAACATCGGATGACGTTGAATTACCTTTTGAAAACTTTTTGAAAGACGATTGATATTCAATTCTGTTTCATATTCAAAATAAGTTTGAGGTGAAATACCACTTAATTCAAACTGTGAATTCCGTCCTAACATGTACGCTGTCTGAACCTCTGTTAAGGGAAATGGCTTAGACAAATCTTTAACATGGGTTGGTCTATTTTCAAAGTTTTCCGTTTTATGCTCTAACTTTACACAAGTACTAAGTTGAGCAATCGTGGGATGCTTAAAAAAATCTGTTGTACTTATTTTTAAGCAGTCTTTTCTTAATAAATTAATTACCTGAAGTGCTTTAATCGATTCTCCTTTTAAAGCAAAAAAATTATCATGAATACCGATTCCCTCAATCTCCATAACTTTTTCCCATGCATGCACCAATTTTTGTTCAATTTCATTGCGCGGGGCAACGTATGGAATTGATACATAATCTGTTTGTGTTATATCTAATAACCTTTTCCTATCTACTTTCCCATTTGGATTCAACGGAATCTCTTCCACCTGAATCATTTTTTCAGGAATCATAAACTCAGGTAATTTATCACTTAAATATTTTCTGATTTCATCAAAAGAGACCTTATTATCCGATACATAGTACGCAGCTAATAATTTCCTATTTCCATATACTTGATCAACAACGATAGCTTGGTTTATTTCTGGATATTCCCTTAACTGGCTTTCGATTTCTCTTAATTCAATCCGATATCCCCGAATTTTTACTTGATGATCCATTCGACCTAGATATTCAAGTTCTCCATTAGGCAACGAACGAACGAGATCACCCGTATGATACATCATTTCTCCTGCCGTAAAAGGACTCGGTACAAACTTTTCATCTGTCAGTTTAGATTTCCCAAGATACCCTCGTGCTACCGCCACGCCACCAATGCAGAGTTCACCCGGAATTCCAAATGGTTTTAATTGACCATACTTATTCAATATATAGGAATGATAATTCGGGTTGGGACTTCCAATCGTAACTTCTTTGGCAGAGCTCAAATCTTTTACTGTTGCACAAATGGTTGTTTCTGTAGGACCATAAATATTTAAAATTGTCGCTTCACTGATGCATCGAATTTTTTCAACCAAATCAATGGAAAATGCTTCTCCTGCTAACAAAATAGATTTTAAATCGTTTAGAAAATTTGCCCCTTCTGGATCACTCAAAATCACTTCCATTCGCGATGGCGTTGATTCCCATAAATCCACCTTATGTTCTTTGACCAAATAAGCCAATTCTTTTGTTGCGAACTGATCCTCTGTAGCAATAACTACTTTCGAACCTTGTGTTAAAGGCAGACATATTTCTAACAAGGAGATATCAAAAGAAACACTAGCAAGAAACAAGAATGACTGATTATCTTTTACTTTTTCTCTCATTACACTTAAAAAATGGACAAGAGATTTCTGTTCTACCATTACCCCTTTTGGATTCCCTGTCGATCCCGATGTGTAAATAACATAAGCTAAATCATTAGGATAACTTTCTCGAACTAAATTACTTTCCTCACCTTGGAAGAGATATTCCTCATCAAGATACAGCACTTCACCCGCAAATTGCGGCAATTCTACTTCTGTTCGCTTGCTCAGTAAACATTTCGCTTGACTATCTTGTAACATATATTCAATTCGTTCATTTGGATAGTTAGGATCGATTGGTAAATACGCTGCTCCTGCTTTTAAAATCCCCACCATGCCAATGATCATTTCCAATGACCGATTTACCATAACCCCAATAATACTTTCTTTCGAAACACCCTTACTTTGAAGAATAGAAGCCAATTGATTTGCTTTTTTATTCAATTCTCTATATGTCAAAGATTGATCATTACAAACAACAGCAATTTGATCTGGGGTTTTTAACACTTGTTCCTCAAACAAATCTTGAAATGATTGAGACAATTCTATGTCCGCCTGACCTTGATTCAATTCTTCTAGCAACTCTTTCTCTTCTTCTGAAATGATACAAATATCTTTCACAGCCAAATTCGAATTTGTTGACACTTGCTTTAAAACATAAAGATATGAATTTGCAAACTGTTGCAAAGAAGAGAATGAATGAGACTTGAAAGAAATTTGAATTTCAGATTCATTATGTATTTCATTCCATTTTCTTTGTATCCAGATGGCTAAATTATTCTCTGCATATTCTTCTATCGAATTTTTATTATGTAATCCTTCCATCCCAATAACAATTTGAAAAGGAGTTAAATGGTGTTTCGCTAATAATTCAGAGAGTGGATAACTCTGATTGTCATACCCGAATAAAGTCGTTTGTTCAATCTGATTTACTACTTGTTTAAAGCTGTGATGCGGATGGATTTCACTTCCTAAAGGAATCAACTTATTAAGATTCTCGCTTTGTTCAATATTCTTTTCAATTACAGGAATACCAATAGTAATCCTTTCTTGATCTGTATAGTGTGCCAAACAAATCCTTAACGCGGCCTGTAACCAGCTAAATAATAATAAATCTTGAGACTTAATTACTTTTTGTATACTTTTACTAAACTCTACATTCATTATGACTTGAACGTGCTCGCAAGGATTTTCTTTATTTAGTTGGTAACCGCTATTAAATACAGAAAAATCGAGAACCTCGGAAGATAACTGCTCCTTCCAAAAAGCCTCTACCCCTTTATTTTCATGAATCGAACTTCGATCTTTAATGTGCATTTTTATCTTTATCCCCCTAATATTCATTTCATCTATTCGTTAATTTTCAAGCCAACTTCAAGCCCATGGAGAAATACTTGATGGTTATCCAAACATAAAAATTGCTGAATCTTTTCAAATTTCATATGACCAACTGAACAAACGCCTAAATTCAATGTCTCAGCCACCATATTTAAGGTAGCAGTGATAATACCAGACTCAATACAAGCAAATAAATATCCATCTGAACCGTATTTCGGGATGGAAGCGTTCGCATTATAAACCAAATAAACTGAAAAGGCAGACTGAGTAAATAAATCTAGGTTAATTGACTCATGATCACTTTTGATTACTTGATCAATATTATTTACAATAACAAGACAGTTTTTTGATGGGTTATAATAATAAAACCCAGCTTTCATACCTTCTATACGTTTTGGTTTTATATAAATAAAGATATCAATAGGGTAGAGTCCGCCTGCACTTGCGTAATGATAGTATATATTTTCTTTCCTAACCTGTTTTAGAGTTGATATGAATTGGGAAAATTCTAAAAAACTAATATGTTTTTTCATATCAAATTGGCGACAAGACCTACGTTCCTTGATTATAGTGGGTAACTCATTTGTTGTTTCAAGTTGAATTTCGGTTGACCGCACAGCATGGTGTGTTCGATTCAATTGTTGACTCATATACTTATCTAAATCTTCTTTAGAAAAGCGAATCTGGTTGCTATATGGATTCGGAAAAATCTTTTCTTGTGTGGAAAATACTTCTCTTGGGGGTAATATGTTACTTACTAACACACGATTTTTTATCATAAGCTCTATTGTTTTTTGTGTCTCTTCTACATTTCCTAACGAAAAGTGCTCTACTAGTTCACTAATTTTCACACCTTTTTGAGTCAAAAAATAAAACTCAGGAAACCATTCAGACAGAACGCCTGCAAATCTTGTTTCTCCTATCAAAATTTCATTATGCAACTTCTCCCAATGCTTAATAGGAGACCAGTAATAAATTTTCTCGCTCATATAACCCTCCATAAATGTTTTACTTATTTTCAAAATACAATTTTCTAATCTACAAAAATAATCTTTAGATTCTGCCCCTTGTCTCATAGTGATTATAAATACATGTACTTCAACGAAGCTTGAGAATAATAAAATAACTTTTTCTTCATTAAATTTTTTTATTTCATCATAAAAAATGATTTTTTATTAGACATTTCACATCCTTTCCCATAGTAATCCTATAAGGTATAAACCATTTAGAACATTGGGAATTTTCATGTATTTCCAATGTGAAATTATTGTAATGGATTGGAAAGCAGATGGAAATAGTTATTAAACAAAATAATATTGAGAAAGTTTTATTTGTTATAGCGATAAAATTTTCTAATGAGATTTATTACAAATAGATTAAGAAAAGAATTTGAAATTTTTCTTTAGAAGTTAGTGTAAAAATGCACATACTATTACATACAAGTGAGTTACTAACATATCGTATTTAAAATAGAGAAAAGACACCATTTAAGGTGTCTTTTCTCTATTTTAAATCCATATACTTTTGCATCTTTGCTATTTTTTAAACGATTTGTAGGAATTAATACAACTCGAACATCTAGCCCGTTAGATGTTCGAATATATAATAAAAATTATATAAATTAAGAATGTGCTTCAGATAATTTTATAAATAAATACAAAGATATCTTCTCCTCCTACTGTTACAATAGCAATAATCTCTTGTCTATTTTCGTTATTAAATTGTAATATAATTACAGTATGTGAAATTATATTACTTTAACTTTAAAAGCGAAGTGAAAACAACCTTCACTTCGCTTTTTTCATTTGCAATCCCTATTCAATTTGCTCAATTCAGTATATACTTTCACATTATTTGCTTTTATTTAATCGGTTTCTCTGTTTTTAAAACTAGTGAACTTAATGCAGGAACTTTAATTTTATTGTCATGGACAACGTAAAGTGTTTTACTTCCCGCCTGATTCTCGTTTACTAGCACTTTCCATGGACCTTTCGATGGAAGTGTTATGTCAACGGCTTCCCTATTTGCATTGTGAGCCACCATAAAGTATTCGCTTTTATTCCCACTTCCCTTTCCATCTATTGTATAAGCTACAACATTTTTGGGAACATCGATAAAAGCTACATACTTTTTAATTTGCTCTGCAGAAGTCATACGAAAAGCTGAGTATTTTTTTCGTAAATCTATTAAGCCCTTCATATACTCTACTTCATTATTAAATGCTGCACGGCGTAACCAATCCATCTGGTTAATAGAATCAGGAGATTTGTAACTATTATGATCACCATATTTTGTGCGCATAAACTCTTGTCCTGCATGTAAGAATGGAATACCTTGTGATGTTAATAAAATAGAAGAAGATAATTTATGCATTTGTTTTCGCATTTCTTCACTGTCACCTGAATTAGTCAACTCAAGTTTATCCCATAAAGTATGATTGTCATGTGCTTCCACATAAGTTAGCACCTGCTCCGGATCTTCATAAGTAGACGAATTTGTATCATAGTCAATACCGGCTGTAATGCCTTTTTTAATACGTTCTTCCATGTTTTGCTTTCCATTTACAAAACCATTTTCTTTCTCCTCAAATACACTACCTTTCAATCCATCACGAATATTATCGTTAAAATGAGCAATCCCTTTCATTTTCTCCGCATTTTTTTGATTTGCTTTCAATTCAGCTGCAAGAGGTGTATTTAAATCCCAGCCTTCTCCATGCAGAATAATAGAAGGATCAATTTGATTAACAGCTTTACGTATCTCATTCATCGTTTCATAATCATGAATACCCATTAAATCAAAACGGAACCCATCTAAATTGTATTCTTTTGCCCAGTATGTGACGGAATCTACCATAAATTTTCTCATCATCTTTCGTTCTGAAGCGGTATCATTCCCTACTCCAGTTCCATTTGCTAATGTTCCGTCTTCATTGTAACGATAATAGTAACCTGGAACTAACTTATGAAAATTTGATTCAGCGGCATTATACATATGGTTATATACTACGTCCATCACAACACGAAGATTATTATCATGCAGCGCTTGAATCATTTGCTTTAATTCAGTTATTCGAACAGTCGGCTCATAAGGATTTGTAGAATAGGAGCCCTCTGGGACGTTGAAATTTTTCGGATCATATCCCCAGTTATATTGTGGTTCATTTAAAGTTTCTTCATTTACTGAAGCATAATCAAATATCGGTAAAAACTGAACGTGAGTAACACCAAGATCTTTCATATGATCAAGTCCTGTTTTTACACCTTCAGGCCCTTTTGTTCCTTTTTCTGTTACACCTAAATATTTCCCTTTTTGCTTAATACCACTTTCAGGTTGGATGGAAAGATCGCGTACATGCAATTCATAAATAATAGCATCTTCCGGATTTTTAAATTTCGGTTTTTTGTTTGCTTTCCATTTTTTCGGATTTGTTTCTTCTAAATCAACAACTGCACCTTTATCTCCATTTACAGAAGCAGCACGCACATACGGATCAACCGCTTCAGTCCACTTATCCCCAATTTTCACCTTATACGTATAAAAGAGACCTTTTTGGTTCCCTTTAAGTTCTGCTTTCCAAGTTCCCTTTTCACCTTGTTGCATGTTTATTTCAGTACCTATTTTATCGCTCCATTTTTTATATGTAACTAACTTCGCTTCACTCGCAGTAGGAGCCCATAAACGGAACTTTGTATGTTGCGGAGTATATATATTCCCTAAATCATTACCACCATAATAAAATAAATTATCAAATTCCTCGCTACGAATGACTTTACCGATTTCAGTATTCGCATCAGCTAAGTTTGCTATTTTAACTTTGTATGTTTGTTTTAAATCAATTTTCTGTTCCGTAATTATTTTAACCTTATTAGTAATATCTCCACTATTTTTATCATAAGGACTAATTCCCTTAATTTTAACGTCTTCAATTTCAATTTTCTGTTCCTTACTATTAAACGGAACATTAGTCGTTACAGTAATTTCATTAAAACTATCAATAGTAGCTTTTTGAATTGAGAGATCCGAAGAAGGCTTAGAGTTATATACTTTTTCATCACCCGAAAGGATCCATACTTCAGCACGACCATCCCTTATATTTTCAACCCAGTGATCACTTCCATCTTTTTCCCATTCATTGGTACGAACTATAAATCCTACACGATTATAGTCACCATCTATTTTTATCTTAGCGTATTTTCCAAATTCATCTTCACCAGTAAATTCATAAGATTTACCGTTTGCATTTTCTCCCCATACCCAAAGATTCCAGTCTTTTGTATTTCCAGATTTCTCTTTGTAATGAATGATAACTTCAGTTGTTTTCGAATTTGAAACTGCCTTCACACTCTGAAAAGAGAAAACAGATGATAACATAACGATTATGGCAAGTAATAAAAATGATTTGTTAATTAATCTTTTTGTCATTTGCACCACATACACCCTTTCTTTAAATAGTACGAGCTATTTATTATGCTCATACTAAATTACACTGCTTAAATTAATGTAGAAATCTCTTTTACTTCACCCCCATATTGACTATTTTCACGTATGTATTTCAATGATCTTTTAATACGAAAACGTTTGCATTAATGCTTAAAAAAATAGATTTTTTTTGCCTTCATATAGTTGTAAATACTAAAAGATCAGGGAAATCATTTTAAAGCAATCGTTTGTTATCGCTTTCATTTTATAGCACTTACTATTAAAAGGTCAATATATTATTAATTTTCTGTTTTATATCCTTGAAATCTTATATATTTGTCGTAACTTATTGAAGATAGATGCCTGATTATTGCTTAGTAAGTTTATTTTCACTAGTGTATTGCTACGTAAAAAAACAGCTAATATCCTTAAAATGATATTAGCTGTTTTTTCATAATGTATTAATATATGAATGAAAACTATATTTCTAACTTACTTAATTTTTGCTGCATCAAATGCCTTTTGCACCGCTTGAACTTCAGCTGTATTCGCCCCATATTTATTAGTTGCCACTCGAATACATGCTGATTTCAATTCTTTGAAATTAGATGTCATGTTTAATTCATCTGTATTTGCATAATAGAAAATATCAAACATTTTATCTTCACCAATTCCTTTAACAGTTACCCCGTTATGCGTTCCACCTTTTGCAATGAGATACGCAACTTTATTAATAATGCTTGAATTAAAATGAACGCCGCCTTGATCCCATCCATTAAAATCGTTAAATTCACTGTAATCATCTGGATAAGGTACTCCAAGTGAAGATGGAACAGAAGCTGGGTTTTCCATATCACGGAAAACAGATCCAGTTTGTTCTCCCATTGTCCAGTTAAAGCTTCCATTATTTACGTATTTCTCAATAGATGTTCCCATAATATCAGATAGTGCTTCATTAATCGCACCAGATTCACCGTAATATTCAAGATTAGATTCGCTAGAAGTAACAGCATGTGTAAATTCATGTCCAGCTACGTCATATGCCTTGACAATAGGATCACCATATACAAGCATACTTCCATTATTAGCACTTAATGCATTTTGCCAATTTTTCGGATCGTTCGTATCTTCAGAATCCCAAGCATGTACAACTGAAACTACCTTTTGTCCCTTATTATCAAAACTATTACGCTTGTATTTATCTTTATAAAAATCAAATACCTTTGTTGCTAAGTAATGAGCACTTACTGCTTTTGGATCGTTAAATGTTGTTGAAGTGCTGGTTGCTAATGTACCAGGATAATAGCTTTCTTCTTTAGTAATATCTCTGTAATTCACATCATATGTTTCAATTCCTTGCCCTCTTGTATAATCAGCAAGTGCATATTTGCCATTACTTTGTTTAGAAATACCAAATGAACGAGATATACCTAAATCATCTTTTCCTGTTCCAGTTAATGATGTAAGACTACTTTTTTTACTTTCCTTTAAAGCTCCAACTAGTTTTTCACTTGCTTTTAAGTTAGATTCTTGTACCATATTTTTTAACATATCACCATTTTGTGCATTTACTAAATAAGTTCCGGAAACATAGTTTGGTGTTGCCGCTTCAAATGTAACTTGGTATGCATTGCTAGCTTGTCCATTATTTTCATCAACAAAAATAACTTCCTTAACTTCTGGCTCAGAAATAAACTTGATATCGTTCCCGTACTTCGTATAAATATATTGTTTCGCTCCATCTTTTGATAGATTAATAGGCTTTTTCAATTCTTCTTGTTTTAAATTTTGCGCGCTATCGCCTGAAACACTTTTAATAACACCCTTATTATCTACGTGTGCAGTTAATTGATGGCCATATACTTCTTTTCCTTCGTATGTTTGCTGCATACGCACAAGTGTTGTTCCATCATACGAACCACGTTTTTGAAGAACTTTATAATCTACTCCTGTTTCTCCATTGACTTGCTTTGAAGAAAGAGCTTGTTCAGCTTTCTCCTTAAGAGCATCTTTTACTACATTCTCTGGTGTTTTTTGTGACGGTTGTGTAAGTTCACCTGAACGGAATGAGTCCTCCTGAATTTGAACTTGAAGTTGATCTGTTTCCTCTGCATGACCTATTCCGTATGGTGCCACAGCTGTTAAAGCTAATCCTGTTGTTAATGCTACTTTAGTTAATGTCTTTGTGTTTTTCATTTTTTCACCTCGTATAATTTTTGAAATAGAAAGCTTGTACAAAGTATACTGTCTATTTATGTCGAAAAAAAGAGAAAATACAAAATTTATGTAATATTATGCAAAATTACATATATGTGGTCGATAAAATAAAAAATGAGCCCTTTTAGGTGCTCATCCAATTGGTTAGTCGTTAATTATCTATATTCAATCTAATCAAAGTACACTTATATCTTATTAACAACATAAAAAACCACTCTTTACTATTTTAAGAATAGTAGATAAATACTTTAGTGAGGCAACGCATATACAAGTTAGATTTTCCAATATAATTTTGTTATTTATGTCTATAGCTGCATGGATTGTAACGTTTTGAGACTGCTGAAGTCTTATATGAGTTTCAGGCTTTTTTATCTTGTCAAAAATATCTTTCAAAGATAAATTTGTCTCCCCATTTAAATATAGAAAAGGACATATCTATTGCATGTTATTAACTTAAGGTATGTTCTTTTAAAGCATATTATAAATATACATAGTGAGAAATGAAACAATAATTATTCAAATACAAAATCCCCTAAATTTTTAAAGCGATTTAGGGGATTTTTTACCGATGATTCTCTATATTTCCATACCGATCACAAACTTTTTTAGGATAATGGTATGTCCAAGTTTAATAGTTTTTTGCACGAGAGCCATCTTTTTTATATTTATTTAATTATCCTACTAAGTTTTTTGTAAAATTCACCTTTTCTTTTTACATGATTAAACTGATTTGGATTAATATTAGCTTTTTGTGAGAGTGCTACAATCTCTTCTTTTGTAATTGAATCTTTAGTATTTATAGATGCTATATTTGTATATTTTCCATCTTCTGTTTTTGGGATTTCTAAAATCCCTTTATTTACAAGATCAACTACAGCCTTATGCTCTGAAGAATGTGTATCTACACCAGTAATTTTCCAATTATGCATAACTTTTGGCGTGTATACACCGTTCTTTACCTCTTTTAAATATGTAATAGCAAGGTTACGAATGGTTCCACCTGTTTCTCCGAATGCATTCTCTTGTTTAGATGACCAAGTTTGTTCAAATTTACGTCCCTCTAAAGCTCCCCCTTTTGCCTGAAGAGCCTCCATTCTATACGCATTCATTCCTAGTGTCATAACATCGCTCATTTTGATTGGTTTATTTGTACGAATAGAGCGTAAATTTGTAATTCTACTTCCATATGGTTTTGTTAAGTCAATTTCGTACTTTACGCCTCCAAAGAAATCGTTCGTACTGTATTTAGACGCACGACGGTTTTTATCAAAGCTAACTGTTACATCTCCGGCACGAGATGAGTTAAAATATCCTGCTGCCCATTCCATATAATCTTTTAAATCTTTTCCGGTTATCTTATATACTGTAATTTCTCCCAAAGCATATTGATAATTATACGCAATATCTTTCTTCTTTATAGGACCTATATCCAAACGGGCATAATCATTATCAATTTGATGGGCTACTACATCCGCTTTACTGTAATAGAGCATGACTTCATGAAAGAAATCTGATAAAGGTGTCTCTTGAATCTGCACACTTGGAATACCCTTTATTTCATTTTCAGGAACAAGGTTTCTACCCTTTAATTGAGCGACTACAACATTTGCATCTCCTCTCGCATACTCATGAAAAGGTGTTAGTGTTTCTTCAAGTGTAGAATCAGATAATACTGTAGTTCCATCAGCATTTTTTACAGGTATAACGGTAGCAGTTTTATCTTTTAAAACCAACTTCCCATCTTGCTTTGTAAAAGTAAGGTCAATACGTGAAATATGTGTTCCATATTTATCTGGTTCTGTAATAATTACGCCATTTACAACTTCTTTTTTTACAAGTTTATGCATATGAGCCGCAAAAATAGCGCTTAGTTCCGGACAAGCATTCGCAATATCTTGAACACCAGTACCTGGGATTCCATTCTCATTTTCTAGTCCCATATGCATAACCCCTACCATTACATCTACTTTATCTTCTAATTCTTTAATAGCCTTTTTTGTCTCTTCTACTGGATTTTTCACTACTAAACCATCCAAATGATCTGTCCCTTTTTCAAAATCACTAATCATTGGTGTATTCATACCAATAATCCCGACTTTAATTCCACCTTTTTCAACAATCGTATATGCAGGAAGAAAACGCTCTCCATTTTCCTTATAAATATTTCCTGCTAACGTCTTTCCCTTGTATTGCTCACTAACTTTTTTCAATGTATCTAATCCAAAGTTGAATTCATGATTTCCAAATGCCCAGGCGTCATATCCCATTGTATTCATTGCTACCATCATTGGCGATTGTGGCTTATCGTTGAATAATTCTACTGAGTTTCCTTGAATTGTATCCCCGGCATCTACTAATATGGTATTTGGATTTTCTTGACGTACCTTCTTTATAACCGTATAAAGCTGCGTCAAACTTCCACTCATATTTGCTCCATCAAGCGCATAATCCCAAGGCATAAATCTACCATGAATATCTGCAGTACCTAACAATGTAATATTAACATTAGATTCCTCAGCCTTAGAAATAGCTGGTTTGACTGTTACTGCTGTTACAAGAAGCATAAGAATAATAAAATTGCATACATAGTTCTTCCATTTCATTTTTTGCATAATAACAATATTTCTCCCCTTTTGTACTGTCATAAAGTTGCTTGAACTTTAAAAATGTAACTTATTATTCAGAGAAATTCAACTACAAAAGATAATTTTGGAGGTGGTTTTGCTGTGAAAATATAGAGAATAAAATGCATATATCCCCTAACAGAATAGTATTTTATCGTTTTCTAATAAAATACTTTTTCCTCCAACGTGTGAAGAGCGCTAAACCCACGGTAGATGTATACGTACTTTCAAAATTTTGGACATACAACTCATTTTCAGATTTTATTTCTAATTTTTTCCTTCTATATAAAAATACTGAGATCACTTCCAAAAATAATAACCCCGCTCTTCATTTAAGACGGGGTTACACTTATACAGCAAATCGGATTCAGATTTTTTTCAAATGTTCGTTTCCTCTTCAGGAGTAAAATCTGCTAGTTTCGTATTTTTTTCTGCTTATTGGTTGCTTTCAACTAAATTCATCATAATTTTAATCAGGACTTGTATTTTATCACTCGAATCCTTGATGCTATCCCAAATCGCTCAATAAATAGATAATGATTTTTACTTTTCAACTCCACAAAGCAATTTTATCTCTTTAATTTGTTCTATATGACGCTGCTCATGCAAATAGATCAGTTCTATCCACTGATCAAGAAGTAATTCTCCAAGAGCTGGATGCGTCACTGATTTTTTCGCTAATATAGATTCATCTTCTATTGTACTCAGGAAACGCATCAATTCTTTTCTAGAGTCGTTTAACAAATCAACCATTTGCTGCACTTCAAATGGTTCTATACTTGGTTCAATCATTTCTGGGGCTATAAATTTTATCGATCTATCTAATAAAATAGTGTGAATTTCTTTACGCTCATTTAAGATACTATCCATCTTTTTTAATCCCGATGAAATAACTGTTATAACTCTCTCATCTAATAAAACTAAGTGATGACAAACTTGTGCTATACTCCATTTATCCTTATCTGGTTTCCTATTAAATTGAGCATCACTTAACAAAGTAATTTCCTCAAATAATTGATTTCTAGTTTCATAAAACTTGTCATTTACAAATGTATTCATGTGAATTCTCCTTTCGCTAGAACCTACATACTTAAATTCCTACGCTAGAAATATCCTCTATGGAAAAAAGATTTTCCTTCACTATTATTCCAATCCAATCTTTTCTTTCTTTAGTAGGTTCTCTAATTCATGCTGAAATGTATGAGTTCTCTCAACATCCTTGAAGATTTCCTTGAGGTTATTATGCGCTACAGCTACATCATAATACTTTCCACGGAATCCTTTCAATATAACTACATAAAACGTTCCTAATTATCAATCTAGCATTAAATATATGTAAAAAATCACCCTATTCATTCATTTTTAATGCTTATGTATGTACATTTGTTAATTTATTAGTTATATTATGGGTATTGAATGATTACGAAAAGTTAATAAATCGCTTGTATAACACCTTATATTTTTATATCCGTGAAAACTACAAAATGTATAAAATTCCATTTGTCAAATGAATTTAATGCGGAAGGAGGTTTGTGGTTACTTCATCGGGATATAATAATCAGTTTTGAACTGATAAAAATATAGGAGGCGACATAATGTTTCGTACGATTTCAAATTTCATGAGAGTAGCTGAGATAAGAAACAAAATTCTTTTTACACTAGCGATGCTAATTGTTTTTCGAATTGGCACGTTTATTCCAGTTCCTCATACTAACGCAGAGGTATTAAAAGTACAAGATCAAGCCAACGTTTTAGGTATGCTAAACGTATTTGGCGGAGGAGCACTGCAACACTTCTCAATCTTTGCTGTAGGTATCACACCATATATTACAGCTTCTATCATTGTACAATTACTACAAATGGACGTTGTACCTAAATTTACAGAATGGGCAAAGCAAGGAGAAATGGGCCGTAAGAAATCAGCTCAATTTACTCGCTACTTTACAATCATTCTCGCATTCATACAATCCATTGGGATGTCTTATGGTTTTAATAATATAGCAGGTGGACAATTAATTACAGATCAAAGCTGGACTACATACTTATTTATTGCGACAGTTTTAACTGCTGGTACTGCATTTTTACTTTGGTTAGGTGAACAAATTACCGCTAATGGCGTTGGTAATGGAATCTCAATGATTATCTTCGCAGGACTTGTTGCGGCGATTCCGAATGTCGCTAATCAAATTTATTTGCAACAATTCCAAAACGCAGGCGATCAGTTATTTATGCACATAATAAAAATGGTTTTAATTGGACTCGTAATTTTAGCGATAGTTGTTGGTGTTATTTACATTCAACAAGCTGTTCGAAAAATACCGATTCAATATGCAAAAGCTGTTTCAGGAAACAATCAATATCAAGGAGCAAAAAATACTCATTTACCTCTTAAAGTAAATAGTGCAGGTGTAATTCCTGTTATCTTTGCTTCAGCCTTTTTAATGACGCCGCGTACAATTGCGCAGCTCTTCCCTGATTCAAGCGTATCTAAATGGATAATTGCGAATCTTGATTTTGCACATCCATTTGGAATGACACTATATGTGGGTCTTATCGTTGCCTTCACATATTTCTACGCGTTTATTCAAGTAAATCCTGAACAAATGGCTGAGAATTTGAAAAAGCAAAACGGATATGTCCCGGGTATTCGCCCAGGTAAATCTACAGAACAGTATGTAACAAAAATTTTATACCGTTTAACATTTATCGGTGCGATTTTCTTAGGAGCAATTTCAATATTACCACTTGTATTTACAAAAATCGCTACATTACCACCATCTGCTCAAATCGGTGGTACAAGTTTACTAATCATCGTAGGTGTTGCATTAGAAACGATGAAGACGTTAGAAAGTCAACTTGTGAAGCGTCATTATAAAGGTTTTATAAAAAAAGTGAATTAATTACAAAAACACACTAGAAGTCACAATAGCGACCTAGTGTGTTTTTATTATAAAAACTTATAATAACGGAGGTTTTGTCTTATGAGTCAAAGAATTGCCTACTATGATATTTCACCTGATGGTATGAAAATTATGATGGATATGGAGAAATACACGAAGAAATCCTCAATTAATCGCGCTGTTAGAGAGCTTATCAAAATCAGAGTCTCTCAAATTAATGGTTGTGCTTATTGTGTCGATATGCATACTTCTGAAGCCCGAAAATTAGGTGAAGCCGAGCAAAGAATTTATTGCTTAAATGCTTGGGATGATTGTGATTTTTATACCCCTGAAGAAAAAGTTGCTTTGGAACTATCGGAGCATATTACTCTCATTCCTACTAAAAGAGTTCCTGAAAATCTATACAACCGAGTACGTGAACACTTTGACGAAAAACAATATGTTGACCTTGTGTTAATCATTAATCAAATAAACAGTTGGAATCGAATTTCTATCGCGATGGGTAATACCGTAATAAAAAAATAACACTTATCCACCAAACAATATGCGATTGATTTAGTTAAGTGTAAAATTAAATAAACCCTATATTAAAACACAGTTGGTTATTTCTCCAACTGTGTTTTTGATTTTACTATCTCTAATCTGTATTCTAATGTGTTAATCATTTTCTTCAAATTAACTATTTTTTCTTCTAAATTTCGAATACATTTTCCGCAGTTTTCCACATCATTAAACTTTAACTACATCTCTTTTTTTAACAACCTTCCTTGCTTAAAATAAACTCCAAGTGTAGAACGATTCGCTAAAAATACACCAATCAAGATTAAACAAGCTCCAATTCCCATTGCAGGATTTAATGGTTCTCCTAATACAAAATAACCTACAATAACAGCGATTAACGGGGATACATATAACCACGTTGATGGAAATACAGGATTTGTTTTTGATAAAAGCCAGTAATATAAACCGTGCCCACCGATAGACCCTACAAATATGAGATATAAAATTGGCCATTGTACATTCCAAGATGTTAAGATTGTTAGATTAGGCTGTTCCATTACGATAGATACAATTAACAACAAAACTCCTCCATAGAACATTTGAATGCCGTTAATGAGAAATGGTGATACGTTAGGTAAATCTGAAAGTATTTCTTTTGAACGAATAGAACCTATTCCATAAAACAACTCCCCTACTAATATAACAAGGCAAGCGATACTCCATATGAATGTAAGTTCTTGATGCATTCCAGGTAAAGAAATGCAAAAAACACCTATAAGTGCTATAACTAAAGCAACAAGTTGTTCTTTTTGCAATTTTGTTTTATTTCTCTTTGATTGCAATAGCAAGATCATCATTGGACCCGTAGCAGATAGAATTGCAGCTAATCCAGAAGAAATATATTGTTCTGCCCAGTAAAGGGTCGCGAATGTCATAAATGTTAAACAAAAACCAGCATATATAATACGTTTTGATAATAAGTAAGGCATAATATCCTTTCTCTTTAATTTAAAAATAATAATGAGAATAAGACCGGCCAAAAAGAAGCGAATTCCAGCTGAAAATAACGGCGGTGCACCTGCCTCAATTCCGATTTTTATCGTTAAAAATGTTGTTCCAAAGATGATACATACTAAAATATAATTTAAAATGACCATTTTCCTTCCTCCTTTTTACTCTTGAAATGAGTATAGAGGATATGGTGTATAACAGTGTATCCGAGCATATAACAGTTGAATAAAAATATAGTTGATTGTCAGACTATTTTTCGCTTTAATTAAATTAAAAAGAAAAACAGGTGATTCTATGAAGATAGTACTACGTAAAGAATCCAACATACCATATTACCAACAAATATATATGCAAATTGTTGAGAGAATTCAAAGCGGGATGCTTTCGCATGGCGATTACCTCCCTTCTTTACGTTCTATGGCCGATGATTTGCAAATTAGTTTATTAACTGTTCGTAAAGCTTATAAACAGTTAGAAACGAAAGGTTATATACGAATTGAACAAGGAAAAGGTGCCTATATACATAAACGTGTGAACAAAGATTTCAAACCAATTCCATATCAATGGCAACAAACGAAATCCATTAATGTTATGCGTTCTCAATATGTAATGAACCAACATCGTAAATATTTTGATTTTTCACAGGCTGTCCTTTATCCACGTTTATTACCAAATCCGTTTCTTTCAGATGAAATGCACAAATTACTTAATAAGGATCAAATGATACTGGCAACATACGGACCTGTTCAAGGTGACAAAGAACTTAGAGTGGAAATAACAAACTACTTAAAAGAACACCAACAAGTAGTTACAGATCCATCTCAATTATTAATTACAAGTGGTGCCCAGCAAGGAATCGATTTAATCGCCCAAACATTATTAAAGCCTGGAGACATAGTGTTAGTAGAAAGTCCGTGTTATGGAGCGGCGCTTGATGTATTTGTTAATAAAGGAGTTCAAATTATCCCTGTTAGTCTTGATAACAACGGCATTCGCTCAGATCTAATCGATGATATTTGTCAAAGAAAGAATCCTGTTTTGTTATATGTGAATCCTACTTTTCAAAATCCAACGGGCACAGTAATGAGTAAAGAAAGAAGAATGGAACTTGTAGAACTAGCAGAGCTATATAACTTCTTCATTATTGAGGATGATTCTTTCGGAGAAATTTATTTTGAGGATTTTAAAATTCCCCCTCCAATAAAAAGCTTTGATACAAATGGTCATGTTATATATTTAAAAGGATTTAGTAAAACGTTAGCACCAGGTCTTCGCATCGCGGCACTTGCAGCTGAAGGACATATCTTTGAATGGTTATACGCTGTGAAGGCTTCTATGGATATTGGTAGCCCTTTATTAACGCAGAAAGCACTACTTCCTTTTTTACGAGCGGAACGAATGAAAAATCATTTAGAAAAATTACGTACAGCTTTACAAATTAGACGAGATTTAACAATTGGTATATTATCTCCATTAAAAGAATTAGAATTTGAAATACCTAATGGTGGATTTAACTTATGGGTTACACTCCCACAGTCAATCGATCCTTTTACATTATTACAAAAAACAAATGAAGTAGATGTTTCTTTTTTACCTGGAACAGCTTGTCTATTAAACCATGAAACTCAATATAATCATTTACGAATTAGTTATTCAATGTTAAATGATAAAGATATGTTGATTGGATTAGAAAGATTACATGATACCATTGCTAAGTTTAAATCAATGATTTAAACTCCAAAACAACAACTAACCTATTATTCACACAATAAAAAACCAACACTTTAAAATTTTATTAAAAGTCAAGATATAAGCTGAACCTATTATTAATAGTGAATTCTTATCTAATGTCATACATTAGATTTATAAAAATTAAAAGGATAGAAGCGCTTGAATAAATTCGCCCTATCTATCCTCTTTTTAAACACAAATGACTAATCATAGCGGACTTCGCTGTCACCAGAACCCGTATTGCTCTATTGCTATGCTCAAACTTTTTTTTATTGCTACTTGTTCAATAAGAGCTGTTTTCTTCCTGCATAAAATTTATTTTATAGGGAATTCATTATACTTATTAAAACAACAACATGATATAGACAAAACTAAAGAATAAGCATAATGGACTATAGAACCAAGTGTCATATCTAGCAAACTGAGAATGTTTAATTTTTTTAAAAAATCCAACAAACTTAAAATCACCAATTGCCCTAATAATGAAAACTAAAGCACAGACAATACTTCCGATTTTAGATAAACTATTTGCTTCGAACCCCTGCAAATAACCTACTTGAACAACAATAATGACACTAGCTAATAGAATAAGAATGGCTACGAATAATGTTCCCCATATTCTCGGAGTAAAAGCAGGCTTATGTTCTCCCTCTTTTACTGGGATAACAGCAGCAGAACCCCATCGACCTCCAAAAGCCCAATAAATATGCAAAAAACTGATAAACCACAGAAGCCCCACAGCTACTACTATTAATAGTAATTTCATTTATTCGCCCCCAATTTTGTAACTTCAAAGATAACATACACTACCGTATGTTATAGTGGAAATTTTGTCCCTTCAGGTTTTATAACCATATTAGGGACATTTATTATCGAATAATCAATTATGCCTCAGCATAATTGCGTCCGGAGGCTTTACTTTTTTCAATGGATGTTTGGACACCCGCTGAAAGAAGTTAAAAGCTCAACCATTTTATCAATATTAAAATTAGGATTTGCTTCAAACCTTGTCATCCATCCTACATACGTTAAATAGGCAAGTCTCGCTCGATCAATTGATTCAGTTTCGTCTACGCCCATTTTTTGATACAATTTTGCAACACAAGAAATTCTTTGTTCTTCTATATCTACTAAACGTGTTGCCACAACAGGATCATATTTAGCCCAAGCATAAATACCATTCTCAATTTTTTTATCTCGATTAAAACTAATCTGTAATAGCTGTTCTAAAGAGGTATCCTGTTGCTCCATACTTTGAACAATCAGCTTTGTTGCATGTACTTCCCAAAAGTCGAGCATAGAATCTAAAAGCTCTTGATGGTCACGAAAATAGTGATAGAAGCTTCCTTTGCTTATTTTTAGCAATCGAGCAAGTGCTTCAATGCGAACTTTATGTATTCCTTCATTAGCTAATTGTTGTAATCCTACTTTTATCCAGTCTTCCCTCGTTAATTGCATATTATCTCTCCAATAAAATACGGTAGCGTATGTTTTACGTTAGATTACTACTATTCTCATTTTTTGTCAATTTTTCATTCTGTTTATTTTTATGAACTTTAATGTTGTTGTTAATCGTAATATTGATCGTCATCACCCTCGGTAAATTGGATAACACGAAAGTCCCTTCAGGATTACTGAAGGGACTATTACACGTTTGCGAAAAGTGCCTTTATGTACAAGAAGCGCTTTTCAGTCTAAAACTATTTTTTCAGATTGCATTGCTCTAGAAGCTTTTCTAGCATTTCCAAAGTAACTGGTTGTGCTTTAGTAGTTAGTTGATACCCAATCCGTCCATTCGTTTCTACAGTTGCTTGTTGTAAATTCTTGATTTCATGTATACCTTTTTCTCTCAGATGCATAAATAATTGTTGTTCTGACATTTTCGCGCGTAATAAATTCTTTTTTAAGATTTCTCCGTTTTCTATAACAATAATGCTATTTCCATTTAGAAACTTTTCTACTTTTCGTGATTTCAATTCAAAAAAATGAATAATAAGTAAAACACCCGCAAAAATAAACGCAGCAAAAATAGATGGGCCTACTTTCCTACTTAATATAGGTTCTACAATAATACGTCCTATAGAAACCACAATAATAATTTCAGCTCTCGTCATTTGGCTAACAGATTTACTACCTGTCAATTTTAAAACAATAATTCCAGTGAGGATTAAAATAATGCTTTCAAAAAGTATATTCATTACAGCCCAATCCTTTAATTGTGAGTGTTACTAGTATTCCCATTAAAGGATTTTTATGATATTTTAAAGTATCCATTCTCTTTACGTGCCTTATTCTTTGAAGCACCTCTCTCTCAGCTAGTACTGGTAAAGCATCAACTTTCTTCATTGCTTCTACTTGTGATTCGTTACGAATCATTGCATACACAGTATGACCTTCTTTTATTGGTATTAAAGAACGTGCTATTACACCTGCTACAAAAATTTGCAAATGTGTTTCTTCTTATTTTAAATATCATAATTGAGACAAAACATATATAAGGTATGTGACAAATATTTGGTTAGTTTTTTCATTATTCATATGAAACGTATACTTTTAAAGGATTAATTATCTCTTGACTCAGTTTCTCAAAACATTGTATGAGTGCAGTATAATGTATTTCATGTTGAAAAATTTCTTCTATAAATGGTGTTTGTTCTATTTTTCTAAAAAACCAATCTGCATGTTTTTGATAATCATATCCGTCACTTGACCCAATGATTTGCAATTCTTTCCGATAAAAGTCGGCGGTTAATGTTAGTTCTTCTTTATTACCATCTGAAAGTATACATATTACACCATTACTATTAAGAGCTTTTTGCAATGTACGAAATCCGCTATGTGTAGCTGAGCATTCGAAACCGTAACTATATGTTTCTATTATTCGCTCTTCTGAATCATATATGTTTTTTGCTCCAAATTTCTGTGCCAATTCTCTTCTATTTCTATTAGGTTCAACAACATCCACATAATCCACACCTGCATAGTATTTTAAGAAATAACATGTGAGTAAACCCATAACTCCCATTCCAGTTATAAGTACTTTTTTATCCTGTTGTGGGTTTAGTTTTAATACTCCTTTAGCGGCATCACATGAAAGAATGGATAATAAGGCAACTTTAGGCTTTATATAACTAGGTATTCGAATTACTTTATGTCCCTTAACTATTCCTATCGTTTGATGCCCATAAAAAGAAACCACTTTATCGCCTATGTTTAAATTTGTTACTTTATTACCAACTTGAATAACTTCACCATAACTTTCATATCCAGTTTCTCTTGGATAAAAAGGATTTGTATCTGTAACATCCGATTCTTTATACTGTGGTAACTCTGCTCCAATACTAATTGCACCTGCGATTGTTTTAACGATAATTTCATCATCCTGTAAAGACCTAATTTTATCCGTTTGCCACTTCAGTTGTTTAGGCCCTTCTAGAACTAATTTATATTGTTCCATTACTACTCTCTCACTTTATAAAAAATATATTCTCACTAAACTTTAAGCTATAATAATCAATAGGAAAGATTCATCCAAAATTAAAGCTATAATGTTGGCTAGCACTCAACAGTGATAACATGATAATTGAATTTGATGGATATGGAATTAATGAGTATGTTATTGGTCATAACTGTTCTATCAGTAAGTTAAAAAAAATGTATTTTAACGTAAAAAATGAAGAGTTATCTAATGAGGAGCTTATAAATTTATTTTGTGTACGTTATCATTTTGAAAACATTCCAAAGTCATTACAAGAAGACATTAAGAGCGATGTCGTCATTGACTTAGATACGGACTATATTTATATCCCTAATAGATAACAATAACCCAGTAAACTAAAATGGTTTAATGTAACTTACGATTCAGACAAGAATTTAATAAAATAAGTAATTGCCAAAATGGAAGTCGCGAATTGAGTGACAAAATACATTGTCCATTCGAAAGAAGTCAGTTTTCTCTCTCGTTTAATCTTCTTTAAGTATCTGTAAAATATTAATGTACTCAAAAACATAAGTAATAAAGAGAATTGTTGTAAATCATCGACTATACGTACCGCCATAGATTTCATCACCCTCCTATACAAAATTAAAAACCTACTTTAAGGATATCATTAATTTAGTAATAATTCCCTATTTTTTGATAAACTTCAAAAAATGTTTTGTATATGTGCAAAGATAAATTATTTGTGTACAGTATAAAAAAAAAGAGCACTCAACTCCTGAGTACTCTTTAAACTTTAATTTAATACATTCTTTTCAAAATATTTCCCCTTATTTTATAAAGTAAATATCTACTGTATATATTAATATTAGGTTGTATTATAGAAAATGAAGGTAAACTGTTATTTAAAAGCTTACTCTGGGGTATTTTTTATTATACATCTTGGAGTTACTTTACGTTTACGAACCTAAAACAAGCATAACCCCGTTCTTTTTTTAAGAAAGGGGTAAAATAATATGAATTAAATTTGAGTAGCATTGCACCCTATGCCTCGTGGTGCAACAGCGAGGTTCACGCTTTTTTGTTCGAAATCAGCACATCTAAATAGTGCTGATTGTACATAATGCCTAATATGTTTCCGAAGGGATCACCTACAGAAGCGGTGGTGAATCCCACGCCGCGCTCTGTAGGTGCCTCATACTCTTTCGCTCCCATAGACATCAGCTTATTGTAAGTTGCTGTAACATCATCAACATGCCAATACACGATAGCACCAGCTGGACCGGTCACTGTACCAACTGGCGCATAACGACTATCGAACCTAGCTCATGTTGGTAGTCTCCAAGGCGAAATTCGGCATATCCTGGGCGTTCAAAGTATGGTTCGCTTCCTAATAGCTCAGCGTACCACTTCTTCGCAGCTGCTAGATCATTTGTCCAAAAACTAACTGTGGTTAGCCCTCGTAATGTCTGTGTATCGCTCATAATTAATCTCCTCCATGTTGAGTAATACTTCCTTATACTAAATGAAATAACACCCTCTGAATTACCTTAAATTCACATATACATAACCCGTTCTCTAATTCAAATTCAAGAAAACGACCTTTTAATGGTATATCATGAATGGAACGATTTTTTTGTAATTAAACATTATTATTGTGACTCAACCAGAGCAGTACATACAAACAATGCAATTATTTTCTTTTTCATATTACGCCTCTTAATAAACATTATTCTTTTTTAAACTGAAAATCTACACGGTTCATTCGTTTTATTTCCTCAATTACTTTCCCAATCCCTTCTTCAATCTTTTCTTCTTTTACATTAGATACATTTAACTTTAACAATCTCTCTTTATGAAAGTTACTTAAATAATTTTTATCAATAGAATCTATGCTTATTTGACTCTTGCTTAAATTTTTAATAAATGTGTCCGTGACTATATTTTTTTTCAACTGTAAACAAGTGTGTATTCCAATTGGATCTACTGTTCTAGAAGTAAACAAATGTGAATTTTCATTTTGAACACCTTCTACTACTGCCGCTAGTTTTTTTGACCTATTGTAGTAAGATGCTTTTATTTTATGTTTATGCCGATCAAACATTCCGCTCTTTATGTAAATTTCTAAAGCAGCTTGCGAAATCATAGGACTATCGATATCTAAAATCTTTTTATACTTATAAAAGGCATCTGCAATGGATTGCGGGATGACTGCAACACCGACTCGCAAACCAGGAAAGATGATCTTCGAATAACTTTTTAAATATATAACATGATTACAATTATCTTGGCTGTAAAACGGATCTACTTTTGAATCAGTTTCTAAATCTGCTAAATAGTCGTCTTCTACTATAAATACATTATATTTCTTCGCAAGTTTAATAATCTTTTCTCTCTCTTTTTTAGAATACGAAGTTCCAAGTGGATGATGAAATCTTGGAGTTGTATAAAAGAATTTAATTTTTTCTGTGCTGAATATCCGCTCTAGTTCATTTAAATCTATCCCCTCATGCGTACGCTTAATTCCGATTACAGGAATGTTATTTGTTTCTACATATTCAATATATAAATGGTAACTTGGCTGTTCAATTAGAATCATATTATGTTCATTCGGAAATGGTATTGAAGTTAATATAGCAAGTGCTTGCTGCACACCTGACGTTATAAATATATTATCCTCCTTTGTGAAAACTTGATAGTTTGCTAACTGTTTTTGCACAACCGAAATTAAAGATGGTAACCCTTTCGGTGTTCCGTATATAAACAAATCATTCTTATAGGTATCAATCGCTTTATTAATGCAATGCTGAAAATCTAAGTATGGAAAAACATCTGGATCTGGGGCCGAAGAAGCGAAATCAATAATCTCGTTACTTTCTATGTAACTTCCAGATTTCTTAACAACGTAGTATCCACTTTGAGGTACAGAATAAATAATATGACGCTTTTCCAATTCATGCAGCGCTCGTATTACAGTCGCCTTATTACATTCATATTGTGTAACAAGCGACCGTATAGACGGTAATTTCTTTCCTTCTTTTATCTCACCATTCTGAATCATACTTTCTAAGTCGTTCAAAACATGTAAATATTTATACATCATTACACCTCCTATTTTTTTGTACCGGTACAGTTTGTATTTGTTCACATTGTAGCACTAGATCAGAAGGATTACTATGTACGTATACTGGCCAGTAAGAAATCAACTACTATGAGGTGGAATTATGACAAATACAACAAAAGCATATATATCAGCATTACTCTATTCATTTATTATTGGATTTTCATTTATGTTTGTGAAACTAGCACTAACCATTACGAGTCCTCTTGATACTCTGGCTCACCGTTTTACAGTTGCCTTCATAGCAGCAACCATTCCGGTTATTTTCGGTTTTGTAAAGTTAAATATATCATTTAAAAACATACTTACACTTTTACCACTCGCAATATTTTATCCAGCATTGTTCTTTGCTTTCCAAGCATTTGGCTTAGTATATACAAGTTCATCTGAAGCTGGAATTATACAAGCAGCGATCCCTATATTTACGATGATACTAGCTTCCTATTTTTTAAAAGAATATACGAATACATGGCAAAAAACATCAGTATGTATTTCTGTCATAGGTGTCATTTATATATTTGTTATGAATGGTATAGGGGCTCATGAAACGAGCTTTATCGGTGTTATTCTCATTTTATTATCGGCATTATCATCTGCTTGCTACAATGTATTAGCTCGAAAAATGACAAAGAAATTCAAGCTGATGGATTTAACATACACAATGACAGCAATCGGTTTTATTAGTTTTAATTTCATCGCAATCATTGACCATATGAACAAAGGTACAATAACTGTATACTTTAAGCCATTTAAGAATGGAACGTTCCTTATCTCCATTTTATATTTAGGATTACTATCTTCCTTACTGACAGCATTATTATTAAACTATTCATTATCTTATATTGAAGCAGCCAAAATAAGTGTTTTTAGCAACTTATCTACACTTATTACCATTATCGCAGGCGTTGTATTCTTACACGAGCAAATTGCCTACTATCATATTGTCGGTACACTTATGATTGTTCTTGGAGTAATAGGCACAAATTTTCTAGGAAAAAAAGGAATCATAGCGAAAAAGAAGAATACCTCCTTGAGTAAATAAAAAGTGAGGGGTAAATAATGCAGAACTCTAATACGATCGATATCCATAATATACATGAGCTAGAGAACGAATTATCTACTTTATTAAGTAAACCCATTTCTTCAGGAGAAGATTTAGAAAATTGGCTGAAAATACAGTCGAAATTAATATGGGAAATCGAAGAACAATTGAGATCACACTATATTGACTTTCAATGTAATACAGATAACAAAGAAATAAAAGATACGTTTGAATATGATCAACAATATGTAAGGCCTCTTTTGAAACGTTATCAAAATTCCTTTGATAATAAATATTTAGAGTCACCATTTCGAATGCAACTTGATCCAAAAACTTATAGCTTACTAGATAAAAAAATAAAAAATGCGCAAACATTATTTTGTGAAAAGAACATTGATTTAGAAGTAAAAGAAGACAAATTAGTAACCGAGTACTTCGAAATTACAGGCAGTTTGACTGCACTATGGGATGGCGAAGAAAAAACAATTACTGAACTACAGTCTTACTTACAAAATCCGAATCGTGATATACGAAAAAAAGCAAAAATGCTCATTTCTGAAAAATTCTTATCTGTTGAAAATAATTTACAACATATTTTAAATGAATTAATTGCAATCCGTCACCAAAAGGCAAAAAACATTCAATTAGATAATTATCGTGATTATATGTTTAAAAAATATGAACGTTTTGATTATACGGCTGATGATTGCTATGAACTTGCAGAATCCGTTCGTAAATACGTTGTGCCACTTATTGATAATATATTTAATGAGAAAAAAGCTGAACTTCAAGTAGATACACTTCGTCCGTGGGATCTAAAAGCAGCCGCACCAAATCAAAAAGTATTAAAACCCATTGAAGACGAGAGTGATTTAATCGAAAAAAGTTCTCATATTTTACAAAAACTAGACCCAGAATTTTCTGCATTATTGAGCCGTATGCATAAAAATGATTGCTTAGATTTAGAAAGTCGTAAAGGAAAAGCACCTGGAGGATTTTGCGAACACTTACCTGCTTCTCAATTATCTTTTATTTTTATGAATCTCAATCATACACATTATGATGTTACTACTTTCCTCCATGAAATGGGCCATAGTATTCATAATGAATGTATGAAGCAGCTACAGCTACAAAAATATTTAGAAATCCCTTCAGAATCAGCTGAGCTAGCCAGCATGACAATGGAATTGTTTTCGATGGAGTATTGGGATACATTTTATGAGAATACAGAAGAATTTATAAAAGCAAAATCAGATTTCTTTAAAGATATTGTTAAGTATTTACCACAAATGCTTATCGTTGATCAATTCCAACATTGGATGTATGAAAATCCAAATCATACTGCTAAAGAAAGAAATGAAAAATATTTAGAATTACATAACACTTACCAATCGAATGTGGTAAATATTGAAGGTTATGAAAACTGGATAGCAACTGGCTGGTTACCTGTACTACACATATTCGAAATACCATTCTATTATATCGAATATGCAATCGCGCAACTTGGTGCATTGCAAATGTATAAACAATATAAAGAGAATCCTAAACAAGCACTACAAAATTACAAAAAAGCATTATCTCTAGGTAGCTCTGAATCCTTACCAGAGGTATATGAAGCAGCTGGAATTCGTTTTGATTTTTCTAGTGAGACAATAAAAGAATTAATGGCATTCGTAGAAGAGGAATTGGAATTACTTAAACAAATATAAATAAAAAAATGCATCTGTCCTTATAGGTGCATTTTTTATTGTTTTTTTATTCAATACAAATTGAATCTTTATCTCGCTTTATTAATAAGCTCTATATATTGTAGGTCCCCATATCCTATTGTTGGAAAAAGATTAAACAACCTTTTTAGTAACTCTTGTGTTGGTAAATCTTTATTTTTGGAGATATACTTTACTACTACATTATTTTCTTTTAGCATCTCTAAATATAAATCTATCGCCTGATACATTACAGGTAGTATCTCATGAGATGGTTTTTTATGATTTACTAGAACTTCATTGTAAACAGAAAAATAGTTCCCTAATTCAAGTTCAATTTGACTTACTTTAAATTCATCCTCTCTGAAGCTATTTAAGTATACTTTTCCCTTATAATCAGACTGTTCAAGGTAAGAAAGTACGGTAAGTAGATTCATTTGGCAAAACATATCCTCACCAAACCATAAAACGATACATTTATACTCTTTCTTAAAAAGATTCTCTAAAGGATGAATAACCTTTTTCATATAATTTTCTACAGTACCATGGTGTCCTTCTGCCCTTGTTTTAATAAACTCATCATCAAAAATCTGTGCAGTAGTCGCATTTACACACATAGCTTCATTAAATGGAGCGTAATCAGACTCCCCCATTAGTCTTTCACTTTTAAATTCTTCATACATAAATTGACCATTTAATATATTTAGTACATCTTTATCAAACAGCTCACTCTTCGCATTCCGTAACTGATTAACTTCAATTTTTCTAGAAAAATTCATTCTATCCCACTCCTTGCCATCATTGATTGAGAGTTTAATAAATGATTGAACCGGTATTTTGTTAAGTTGGAATTTTCCTGGGGTTATACCAAAAACAGTTTTAAATGCTCTACTATAAGCCTCTTGCGAAGAGTAATCGTAATCAAATGCGATATCAATTATCTTTCTATCATTCGTCAAATCTTCCGTTGATAAATACAATCTTCTAAGAAGAATATATCGTCTAATACTTATCCCTGTTACTTGATGAAATTTAAACGAACTGAAGTAAGGAGAATACCCCATATAATCAGATAATTTATCTAATGAAAACTCCTTTTTTAAATTGCCCTCAATCCATTCAATCATTAGCTGTATATGTTCATTCATTTATTTATATCCCTCCTCACTAAATATTATAAGAAGTATCCACTTCTTTCTTTTGATATTTCTTGTGGTTTATAACATTAACCACCCTCTAGAACCTTTAAATATCATATGTAATTACTCATTTCATATTTTTTCAGCTATCTTATTTTTCCATACATTTACTTAACTTTCCAATAAAGTGAAACTTTAATCAGTGGGGAGTTTGTTCCTCCCCACTGATTATTATCCCATACTAATCGGACTTTTACGGGATAAATCTTTTTTAAAGGATTCTACCAAATAAAACACGAAATTTGTAAGTTAAGGAACTAGTAGTTTTGTAAGTGGAAAATTTATGTTTGGAAAGGAAGTTAAAATGAATAATATAGAAAAAGAGATACTTAAACTAATTAATAAACTATATCCAAATGATTGATTTTCAAGACTGTGAAAAACATTTTTACATATTCGATTTAGCTGTTCCAGTCTATAGCGCGATAGAATATTCTTTCGTTGGGAATGGCAACATAGTCGACTATGAGAATTCTATTACAAAAGCAATTATCGACGGATACCAGGAGGAAAATGATCTACCTAAAGAAATGATAGAGCAGCTTCCATTGTTTATTAAATTAAAGGAGATATTCGAATATAGTTTAATGCATATGTATTGGAATAAAGAAGAGTTAACTGAGGAACAAGTACGGATAATGAACCTTTATAGAATAAAGATTGAAAAAAGCCATTCTTTAAACACAGTTGGTTTCCTATGAAGTACACCCAATTGTTACATTCAGTTTAACAATTGGGTGTACTTTTCTATAGATAAGTTTTCTTCAAAAGAAAAAATACAAGGAGCGAAACGATATTTAATCGTACAGTGGCACCTATTTTTCAATCCATTCAACGGATTTATCTAGCTTAATACCATCCTCGATATTACTTTCTTCCAAAGTATTTGCCCTAGCTTGAATACAAATAAAATAGAGAGGTTCACTTGAATTGTTACGCCAAATTCTTTCCCCCTCTTTTGCCACCCTTATGACAGTACCCTCTTTAATTTCAAGGATTTCATCATCAATCTTGAATTCCCCTTGTCCTTTGACGAAGATATACAGCTCTTCATTTTCTCTATGCTTATGATAAAAGGGCATTGAAATGCCTGGAGGGAAAACATTTAGTGAAACTTCCATCCCTGTACATTGTAAGTCATCTTTAAGAAATACCTTTCCAGGAGCTTTAAATGGATTTCCATTTTTATATTGAAGCAGATCCTCCCACTTTCCTACTTGAACAGCACTAAAATTTTTACCTTCCATTGTTGAATTAACAAATTGACTCATTTGTATTCTCCTCTCATATTTATTTTCCATAATTTCACTTTTTATTCTCTAATAAATGAATAAATCCTCTCACAAAAAGAAACCGAATAGTCTCTTTTTTACGGTAAAAAAACGGCTCAATTAGCCATAATATGTTATTAAGAAGTTTATTAGTAAAGATTGTTTTTTACATATTTATTTATCTCTACATTTATTTTATTTAGAATTTCTAAAAAACGAAGAAATCCAATTTTTATTAATTAATATTTATTTAAAATTGTAAATTAAGGCCTCAGCAGCTTCCATCACAATCTCACTTAAAGTTAGTTGAGCATGTGGTGTTAATGCAATATCTTCAACTGTCATGCCTGATTCAATTGCTAAACCCATTTCGGCAATTATTTCCGATGCACCATTACCCACGATTTGAGCAACTACTAATACACCATCTTCTTTACGCACCAATAGCCTCAAGAACCCTTTTCCTTCATTTGATACAAGTGCACGACCGTTTGCTGAAAATGGGGATTGAATCACTTTTACTTCCATGCCTTCTGCCTTTGCTCGTTCTTCAGTATAACCAACTGTAGCTAATTCAGGATTTGTGAAACAAACTGCTGGAATTGCCAAGTAATCAACAAATGATAGTTCACCAGAGATAGCTTCGGCAGCTACTTTTCCTTCGTAAAATGCTTTATGTGCAAGCTGTGGACCAGCAATGGTATCTCCTATAGCAAAAATGTTCGGAAGGTTAGTACGGCATTGTTGATCAACTTTTAATAAACCGCGGTCAGAAAACTCAATACCGATTTTTTCAAAACCCATATTTTCAGTATTAGGACGACGGCCAACCGTTACTAATACGTAATCAGCGTCAACTTTCTTTTCTTCACCACCAATTTCGTAGGTAACAATTACACCATTTTCAACTTCTTCAACACCTTTAGCGGATGCATCTACTATTACTGTAACACCTTTGTTTATAAGGTCTTCTTTCACAATTTGAGTCATTTGTTTATCGAAGCCAGTTAAAATATCTTTACCTCCTTCAATAATTGTTACTATAGAACCGAGGGAAGCGTAAGCAGAGCCCAATTCAGTACCAATGTAACCACCACCGATTACAACCAATTTACTTGGAACTTCAGTTAAACTAAGTACACCTGTAGAGTTAATCACACGTTTTGTAAATTTAAATGTTGGAATTTCAACTGGGCGTGATCCAGTAGCTATAATTGCATTTTTAAATGTATATGTTTGAGCTGCATCTTTATTGGTTACTCGTATAGTGTTAACATCCATGAAATAAGCTTCACCTTTTATCACTTCTACTTTATTGCTTTTTAATACCCCTTCTACACCACCTACTAGTCTCTTTACAACGTTGTTTTTAAATTCTTGTACTTTTGCAAAATCAACATTTACACCAGAAGAAAAAATACCCATATTTTCTGAATGCTTTGTTTCCTCAAAACGATGACCTACAGAAATAAGTGCCTTAGATGGAATGCAGCCGACGTTAGCACATACGCCACCAAGATTCTCTCTTTCTATAATTGCCACTTGTTTCCCTAATTGTGAAGCTCTTATTGCAGCAACATATCCTCCAGGGCCAGATCCAATTACGATTGTTTCAAATTCTCTCATATCCCTTTTCACACTCCTCCAAAAATTAGAAACAGGTAGGCCGAAATCGTTCATACTCTACACATTTTTCAATTTACTATTTTGTATTAGTACCATTCTTCTCTCATCCGTTTTTTCATAGTTCCATCATGGAATTTCTATTAAGTAATCACCCCCTCAAAAAAGAAACCAATCAGTCTCTTTTTTTGATAAAAATTACGGCTTACTTGGCCGTAATTTGTTTTTCCAATTCATCTAAAAGTCGTGACGATACTATATCAATATAGACTGTATCTTGGTATAAGCGTGACAAGGCAAGTGCTCCTTCAAGAGAAGAAATCCAGATGATAGCAATCTGCTTTGCTTGAGTATCTGATCTTAACTCCCCTTGCTCAATTCCATTCATAATAATTTTTTCAATCATTCCAAGTAATTGATTCATCGCTATCTGTGCTTGTTCTGCCATAAGTGGGTGGGAATCATCTGCTTCTAACGTTACATTCATGATTGGACAGCCTCCTGGAAGAGGATCATTATGAATAAGAGATGTAAAAACTGAAATAAAAGTTTTTAACTTATCCAACGTATTGGATGCTTTTTTTATCTCTTCGGCATAACGCACTCCCATTTGTGAAGTTGCGTGCTGAAAGGATTGAACAGCCAAGTCATCTTTATTTTTAAAGTGACGATAAATACCACCCTTCTCTAGCCCCGTCTCTCGCATAATATCAGAAATTGAAGAACCACTATACCCCTTTACATTAAACAGAGCAGAGGAACGATCAAGAATCATTCTTTTTGTTAATTCACCTTTACGCATTGTGTCCTCCTAAAAGAAAACGTTTGGTCTCTTTTAAGTATATGACAAACCGAAAAGAATTAGCAATAAAAAAATAACAGGGAATATCAATGAGTAAAAAACAAATGATACACCATCCTTACAAGAATCAGAATAAATACATGAAAAACATCTTTTATTTACAGAGGTGTACTCTCTGCCAATCTAGCTGCGCTAATAATAGGAGCCCACTGGAAAATTTCATCTCTTAATAGACCTGTTTTTTTGCAATATATATGTAAATACATTTCAGCTAATTCCACTGAATTCTGTGAATACAATAAGTATGTCCGAAACACATCTGCACGAATATCACCTAAACTAGCATCAACCCAATCTATAATTTTCACATCACCATTACTCATAATTAAATTAAACGGATGTAAATCACCATGACATAATCTAGGTTCAAATGTGATTGAATCTAACTTTTTTAATATATTTCCCTTTTGTTTTTCATCCAGATTATGAACAGAATTAATTTGACGATAAACCCTCTTTTCCATCAGCTCTATTTCATCTGATCTCACACAGATCGCATGAATCTTTTGTTGTACACTAACACATATACTTATATAATGCTCCGCTTTACTCAAATTATTAAGCAAAAGCTCACCAACACTTTCCCCTTCTACATATTCCATAATAATAGCTTGTCTACCTTGTATCTCTGTAACTTCAAATACTTTAGGAACGTGTAAACCACATGAATATGCATACTTTTGTTTTTGTGCTTCGTATAGAGATTCTGTATTAGGGAGGTATTCTTTAAACAATTTCACAACTTTATTATCACAAAGATAAATTTCAGCCGTATTTCCTTTGGCTATCGGATTTCCTAGATTCAATTCATTTCTCTCCTTACAGTAAATTAGAATAACGCCTTATAGTCCTCTATAAATTCAGTGTAATTATACTGAAACCCTTCTTCATGAAAATGAAAAAAACTTACCCCTACCTATAATTATATAGAAAGTGGTAAGTTTAATTTTCTAGGAATATCGGAATGAAACTCCGGTGTATGCAAAACAGAAAATGAATACCCTTGTTGAATAAACAATACTTCAGTATGTTTACTTTCAAATGGAACACCATTTTTCTTAAAGTTATTTTGGATTTGTTGTAAAAACGCATGATCCGGTGTTCCGAATGAAACATGTACTTTCGGTGGTAAAGCTTTCATCGCAATTGGGATCCACGGTCGCTGCCACCAGGTTGCAACAATATATGCAGTCCCACCAATAACAAAGTTGAAAATATCCCCATCTTCCATCGTTTTCATATTTAGATTTACTTTCAACCATTCCGTAAATACAGGTACACTTTTAACCGGAAGACCAATTTCCCTCACATATAAAATGTTTAATGGTGAATGTGGAACTAATACCGCTTCATTAATATAATTATGTGCGATAATTTCAAGAAGATTTCCATCACCGTCTTTAAAGTATAAGTTGAATAGACCGTTATCCTCACCAATTGTATTTCCATCTTTCCACTTCACAATGACTAATCCAGAACCTTCAAGCCATTTTGCTGTTTCATGAAATTTTGAATATGGAATCTCAAAAGCGAAATGTGCGGGTGCAATTGGTTCATATACTTCCTGGAAACTAATTGTTGTGTATGGTGTTACTTCAAATTGAATAAATGATGCTGTTTCTTTTTTTATTGGAAAAGATAATATATCCTTATAAACTTGTTTTACCCCTTCTATAGAAACCGTTTGTAGTTTTATATCTGATATATGTGTAATCACTTTACATTCCCCCTTGTTTCTTATTATCTATTCTTATTGTATTACACTTATAAATAGATAAAATCAAACCGAAGGGTGGATTTTTCGTGTAAAAACTACAACTTTAGTATGAATATGTTAGCTCCAATTACTTTTTATTTCCTCTATAACAACTTCTGGTTTATCCCAGTGTAACAAATGTGTAGTATTAGGAAGTACTTTTACTATACTGTCAGTTTTCTCTGCATTCTTTTCCACAAAAAAAGCTGATTTTCTTTTAAAGAAGATCAGCTTTTACGTTAAAATACACTATGATTTAACAGCAATAATCATAAACCTTTTTGAATTCGTACGAATCCCTTTTTCGGAACTATTAGCGTCAATGAACTTTTGTAAAATATTAAAGTCCTCTTCTTTTTCTCCAAATCTAGGAATAATAGGCGTATGTTTTAATAAGAAAATAAGATCCTCAGGAGTACTGTAATAATCAGTAACATCATATTCACGTACTTGCACGAGTTCAAATCCTGCACTAATAAGTTCACCCATATACTTATCTTTTAACGTACCATCTCTTTCACCTAAACATTGCCCTCTTCCAAATGCTTCTTTTAAATTTAATTTATCACGCTCACTAACTTGTTGTGTTAAGAAAGAAGCACCTTTTTTCATTACTTTTGCTAACTCAGATGCTACAAACGGCGCATGACAACTTGAAGTAATATCAAAATGAGCATGCGGAAACGTTAAAAATTCAGAATCCATTTGAAGAAATTCAACATTTTGTACACCTGCTTTATTCAAATTGGAATGTGCTGTTTTGATCATTCCATTAGAATTATCTATTCCAATCAGTAATGCAGCTGAAGATGCTATTTTTAGTACATTCTCGCCTCCACCTGTACCAACATCAAGTAGAATATCTGCTGGTTTACATCTTATTTTTACTTCATCATAAAAGTCCCAAATGTCTCCTACAGTTTCACATTTTAGCTTACTAAAGTCCCATCCGTTTAATCGTCCCACTTTATCATAAAAGTTTTTATACTCTAATTCGTTCATTTTATTATTTCCCCTTTGCAAAAATGCATTAACTGTTTAGATGATTCTCGAAATAGACTCATAGTTGATATTATCGTGAAAGGGCCTACGTCTTCTTTTATATCTGCTACGCATTTTTTCAGCCCCGAACAACTAGTTACTTCGAACGATACAGCATTTCATCTATATCACTTCATCTGGAAGACTGCATATATAATAACCTATAACACTATTTAATTATATATTATAAAATAAAAATTATTAAAACGATATGTTTCGACAAATCCCATTTAGTTTACATAATAATATTATAGTTTGTTTTTATCGATATATTCTAAATGTCCTCTTCCCCAACCACACATACTATCCAAAACAATACTGACTGTTTTTCCATGCTCAGTTAAGCTATATTCCACTTTAGGTGGTATTTCTTGATAAATTTCGCGTTTTATTAGTTGATCGTGCTCTAATTCACGAAGCTGCTTCGCTAATGTTCCTTGAGAAATGCCTGGTATTAATCGCTTTAATTCACCAAACCGTTTCGTTCCATCTGTTAATAATATAAATAAAATGAGTGGCTTCCATTTCCCACCGATTATTTGTAATGTCGCTATTACCCCTTTTAATTTCGGTTCCTCTAAATTCACTTTCCTCACCACTCCCCTCAAATCATAAATTATAATGAATAATTTTTTATATTATGTATCCATATAACAAGCGATTAGTACGAAATTCGCGACTAAGTACATATAAAGTGCGTACTTTTCAGTAGTCATTTTTTAACGAATAATAAAATTAACACAACTTATTTTAAATCTTATATTAAGGGAGATGTTTAATCATGTCTATTACTGTATTAAAAGATAAACATATCGTTATCATCGGCGGGAGTTCTGGTATTGGATTAGCAACAGCAAAACAAGCACTTGAACAAGGAGCACATGTTATTATTGCAGGGCGCTCGGAAGAAAAATTAAAGGCTGCTCGAGAAATAATAAATAACAACCATCTTCAAACTTATGTATTGGATAATCAAAATAAAGAGCAATTACAAGATTTTTTCAAGAAGGTTGGGAATTTTAATCATTTATTCACACCAGGAGCCTCTTACACACTTGGACCAATAACCGCTACAGATGATATTGCTGAAAGCAGCTTTATCGGAAAGTTTTGGCCACAATATTACGCCGTAAAATATGCGATTCCTTTTCTTTCAAACTCTGGATCTATCGTGTTAATGTCCGGTGCATTTAGTCAAAGACCACTTAAATGTGCACCTGCTTATGGCGCTTGTAATGGTGCTATTGAAAGCTTAGGGAAAGCTTTAGCTGTTGAATTAGCTCCTATTAGAGTTAATTTTGTTTCTCCTGGAACGATACGAAGAGAGAATGAACAAAATGAGAAAAGACTAGCTGCTTATGAAGATTATAAATCTCTTTCTCTTGTACAGAGACCTGGGTATAATGATGAAATTGCACATACTGTCCTGTATTTAATGCAAAATGGTTTTACTACAGGTAATGTATTATTTCCTGATGGAGGATACACATATCATTGATTACAGTATAATTAATCCTCCTTATATTATCTTGAGTTAAGGAGAATTTTTAAAAAACAAAAATTATATTAGACGTAAACTCAATCAGGCGAATCTCAAATCCAAACAAATTACCTTAATTTCCCCCGTTCCTACTGATTTTTAAAATTCAACTTATAAAGGTAGGGTTTTACAAATACTTACAGAATTATATATTTAATACGTATTGGACGGGTTGTTTTCAAATTCCTCTATAATAAAGGTGGTACATACAATTTTGAAGTTGAAACAAGAAAGAAGTATGACTGTAAGCACAGTTTTTTCTAAAGAATACAAAATTTTTATTTTCGGTTTACTCATTTCACGACTCGGGGATTCACTATATATCTTTGCATTACCTTGGATTGCCTTTCAATTAACCGGTTCAGCAGTTATCATGAGTTCTTTATTTGCTATTAACGTATTACCAATCGTTTTATTTGGCCCTTTAGTTGGTGTAATTGTAGATCGATATGATCGGAGGAAGTTACTTTGGATAGCGGATATAGCCAGTATTATTTTAGTAAGTCTCGTGCCGATTCTTCATTCATTACATCTATTAGAAATATGGCACTTATACGTAATTACTTTTATTTTAGCAGTTATGTCTATGCTTTTTGATGTAACAACTGTTACGTTTATTCCGCAAATTGCTGGAGCATCATTAACTAAGGCCAACTCTCTATATCAAATGGTAAATCAACTATCTAGTCTTTTTGGACCTATGTTAGCCGGATTTTCCATTTCTTTTATTGGTGGTTTTCAAGTTCTTTGGATTAATGTTCTCTCTTTTATTGCAACATTAATTGCTGTGCTACTATTACCATCAATTAAAACTTTAAACAGTACAAACAATGAAAAGAATACATTTCAAAATGTATTCGCTGATTTGTTTAATGGATTTAAATGGCTCAAAAAAGATCGATTAAATATAGCTTTATCTCTTCAAGCTATGGTAGGCAATTTTGGAGCAAGTGCTGTTTTAGGTGTACTTATGTATTATTTATTATCGACATTACATCTTACCCCCGCACAAAGCGGCTATAATTATACTTTAATTGGGATAGGCGGGCTTTTAGGAAGCTTAATTGCTGTACCTTTAGAAAAGAAATTTCGACGTGGTGTACTTATTCCTTTACTCCTATTTTTTGGAGCACTTGGATTAACAATTGCTTTATGGAGTACATATTGGCTCGCTCCCGGAATTGCTTTCGGTATTGCAATGACATGCAATATTGTATGGAATACGATTGTAACCTCGGTTCGTCAGGAAACTGTTCCATCCAATATGCAAGGAACAGTTTTAGGGTTTTCACGAGTACTTACACGATTAGCTATGCCACTGGGGGCTTTAGTAGGTGGAATTATTTCAGCTTACAATCCTATATTTATATTTGCTTTAGCTGCTTTTACTAAATTAATAGAAGTCTTTATTGCATTATTTAGTCCGATACGAAAACTGTAAAAAAGGAAAAGTACAGGTTCTAGTAGTATCAAGAATATTGATAAAATAAAAAAGGCATAGAACATGCCTTTTTTATTACTTATTTGTTTATCGGATAACAAACCTCTGTAACCCACTTATTAGGATCTGATTCCATCGCTGGACTAACGTGATAAATATTAAACATCGGTCCAGCTAATTCATAACCTTCCGTTTCAATCCATTTTGCTGCCGCCTCATTTACAGCTGTCATTTGTTCATAACTTCCGTTAACTGTTATTGAAGCTACATAGGATGGATCTATCTTTTTGAAATTAACATCTTTTGTATTTTCATGCTCCCCTAAAATATTTAGTTGTATTTCTACATCTACATCATTTTCTTTATATTCTTGATCATGGAAGACAGCAATACTATAACTCGGATTAGCTATACTAATATTTTTAACATTAATTTCTTGCATCAATATACTCCATAAATCCCCTTCGCAATTATACGATGGAATAACCTTTCTAACACTTGCTACATTTCTTTCTGGAATTTCTTTTAATGAAACATGATAGTTCATTTCAATAACATCCTCTCTCATCGTTTTCATTGAGTCTTCGAGGAGACGTAATTGTTTTTTGAGATCGTCTATTTCTTCCTTTACTTGAGCACTACGATTTTCAAATTGTGACTTTATTACTTCAATATTTTCACTCTCTACTAATTCTTTAATAGTGGCAATATTAAATCCCATATCTTTTAACACTTGAATTTGATTTACTTTCTTTAATTGGGCTGCTGAATAAAATCGATAACCACTTTGCTCATCGACTTTTACTGGTTGTAATAATTCCACTTTATCGTAATGTCTCAACATACGTATACTAATGGAAGAAAGTTTTGAAAAATCCCCTATTTTGAACATTAGTTCCTCCTATTTATTACAATTATTCGAAGCTCAACTTAAGCTTAAACAATGACATTGTGTGAGAGTCAACTATTTATAACAATTTAAACAATTATTTAATGTATTATATTTATATAATTAAAAGCTCTTATGACTTATTTACCAATTCACTTTTCAACGCAATATATATTGATATTAATCCATTTACATTCAATAAAGTAACTATAATACTAATGAGCAACGCTACATCTGCAGAAAACGTTTTAATCGTCTGCCACGGTGAATTTGTACTATAAATAAGAAGTGGAATTAAAGTAATAGATAATATTAGAAATAAACTCCCTAGAAAAAGCCAGGTCATTTTTTTACAAATTTTATTACGTTTATACTTTATTATTAACATAATTGCTGTAATGAAAAGTGCGAATATTAATATTGACATAACAATTTGAACTATTGGTATATTTTTTGGTATATCAACCGGTTCTTCACCATTCAAAATATTAATAATCCCTTTTTTAAATTCTGGTAGTGATGCTTCTTCTAAAACATGATTTTTATTCGTTAAAATCACAACACCCCAGCCAGTTTCATTTAAAATAAATATTTCTGCATGTGAATCAGGAGTTGAGCCTGAATGCCAAACCATCTTTTCGTTTCCATTTATATTTGTTGTCCTCAGTCCAAAACCATAATATTTCGCTAAATCTATTTTATATAATGGAGATAAATAAAGATCCATACTATCTTTATTTAAAAATTGTGTATGCTCTTGGTGATTCAAAAACTTAATGAATTGAATCATATCTTCTAGATTTGCTGTAATATATCCATATGGTGTCCCACCATTATCATACGACACCGTACTTTTTCTTGGTATTCCAAACCATGATTGATAACCTGTTAAATAACCCTTTTTATAAGAATCTTCACTATTTGCTGCTGCACCATTCATTCTTAATGGCTGAAAAATTTGCTTCTCCATATAAGTAGAGTATGTCTCTTTTGAAACTTCCTCAATAAGTGCACCAAGAACGAGATAATTTGCATTACTATATTGATATTTTTGTCCAGGGGGAGCAGTTAATGTTACATTCGACAGTTTCATTACATTTTCTTTTATAGCCGTAGTAGTCTTTGATTGCTTATCTGATAATGCTAAACCTTCATAGGTACTCATTCCACTTGAATGTGTTAGTAGATGTTGGATTGTTATATTTGAGGCCGATTGATTATCTTTTACTTTAAACCAAGGAAGATGTTGTTGAACTGAATCCTCTAAATTAATTTTTTTATCTTCTATTAACTTCACTATAGCTAGACCAGTTAAAGATTTACTTATTGATCCAATTGCAAATGGTGTTTTACTAGTTATCCTTTTTTCAAATTCTCCAGTAACCCCCCATAATTTTGTGTAAAATACATCTCTATTATGTACAATAGCTACTGAAGCTCCTGGAATTTTATGTTCCTTTAAAAATTTTTCAATATAAATATCTAAAGTAACTCTAATATTTTGCTGAGCGTAAACTTTTGAATGTGCAATACATAACATTAATACATTACAAACTATACAAATTAGAAACAATTTATATTTCGATATCTTCATCTTAATGTACTTCGGATAACTTTCTTTTTTTATAAATTACTAAAATTATAGATATTAATAAAGAAACCATTAAACTAATCATTATTAATATAGAGTTCCACCATTGATTTTCTGCTATTCGATATAATAGATTAAAATTAAAGTTATTTTCACTGTTGGTTGGATTAAGGGATTCAGTTAAAAATATTGAAAGTGTAGTTTGTGAAATGAGGTATGTAATAAATGCGACGAATATGCCAATTATGATTAATGTATTAGATTTTTTATTTATATTTTGAAGTTGTTTCATTTTCACCCGCAGATCAATTTCATTTATCTCCAAAAAGTCTTGAACAAATAATTGAGGCGTTCCTAGGTCATTTATACTTTCTTCACCATGTTCACGACATTCTTGGATATGCTCTAAAATTTGTTGTTTAATATTTTCCCTTTCTTCTAAACTTATATCGTATTGCTTTAATTCCTTAAGTACGCCAGTTAAAAATTTCTGTTCTTTACCTTTTAATTCACTCCTCATTTCAGAAGGTCTCCTTTCAAACCACTCTTTAATAATATTTTAATATCAGATTGCAACTCTAACCATTCATTAACTTTCTTCTCAAGACGTAATTTTCCATTTTCATTAATTTCGTAATAAATCCTAACTTTACCACTATCCGTCACCTCTTGATAAGTATTAACCCACTCTTGATTTTTCAGTTTAGTTAAAATGGGATAAATACTTCCTACTCCTTTCAATTTTAAATTATATACTTCGAGTTCTTTCATAATTTCATAACCATAACTTTTCTTTGTAGACAAAATAGACAATACACACATTTCTAAATTCCCTTTAATTAAACTTGTTCTATCCATAGGATAAATTTAACAGAAATATATACTTCATTCAAGTATATATTTCTGTTAAATTTAAAGAATCAGAAAAACCTCAGATTCTTTTCATCTAATTAGATATAGATATCCAGAGTTTTATTTATCATCCCGAAAAAATCATTTTTATACAATAATAATTATATAATAAATTATTATTATTAAAGCGTTAACACTCCATCTCACCGATGTAGTTCCTACTAAAACTTAGTAAAAACATATTTAATCATGTTTGCCCACCTGCTATATCTTTCAACTTATAATTTACAAATAAATTCTTTAAGTATAACAAGTGACTTTTTTAAAATCTTTTGTCAAACTAAATTAAAATTTTAAAACCAACAAACTCTTCTCCAAACAAAAACTCACTTGCAAATTATTGCAAATGAGTTTTTAATCACTTACTGACCACTATTTTTTATTCTTAATTTAATTATTTTTCTCAAGACATTCATAAACTGCCATCATATCTCGTTTATCCAACTCACGAATTCGATTAAATATTAGAATGTCTGCAACATCCTCAGTTCGTAAGCTTTCATCCACAACATCACTAACTTTTCCGGTTAACCATGTTTGCACATCTATTCCATCAACGATTTCTTTAAGCCCTTCATCGTTAATACCACTTGCATTACAAGTTATACATGGAATTGTTAATTTAAACACACCATCATGTAGATTATCTTCGGTTATAACTTTCTTTCCGTTACAGAATGGACACGGGTTGCTTTTTTTAATTTTATTAATTTGGGTAACTAATTTTTTGTAACCAAATGCTTCGTATACATATGTTAGTTTTTTATATTTACCATTTGTGAAATACTTATCTATAATGGTTTCTCTTGTTTCATAGACATTAGGAAAATCACAAATAGTTACTTGATTGTTGAAGCAAATGGATTCTATATTTCCTTTTATTTCATCCCAGAATGGTAAAACATTTTGTAACACCATTTCATAATTTGAAAAGCTTGCTTGTTCTAATTCAAACATTTTCAGTGCGACTTGTATATTTCTAGGTAATAAAGAAACATCTTCTGTCATAATCATATCGTCACCTACGATAGATTTCAATTTGACGAGTACAGGCAAATCTCCTACAATTTTAAATACTTCGTTAAGCGGCTGATTAATAATTTCACGAATATCTGTATCTCCAAAATTAAGTGATTTGTGGTGATTTAATAAAGTCCCCTTACAAATTGGACATGTCATCATTTCTTTAGAAGTCTTAATATCTTCTTTAATAGCTGCTTTTGAAATAACAATATACCCGCCAATAATCGTATTAAATCCTACCCATGTTCTACGTGTCTTTCCTTTCTTATCATAAAAGGACTTATCAAAATAGCCGTACCAAAATGTATGTTTCTCTTCCTCAGACATATCATTATAGCTTTTCGTCAAATCATGACCAAGCTCATTTTTAATTTCTTCAAATAGAAATTCTATTTTTTCATATTGATAAAATTTTAATACTTTCATGATTTCCGGATCGAATAGACCATCCCAAAATGGAACGTTTTTATCTTGAATTGTAATTTCTTTATCAAAAACTTCAATTTGAAGACGTCCAGAGCAAGATGGGCAATGATTATCCTGAGAATAGAAATCGAAACTTCTCGTATCTTTATTAGTCGGATGAGCAGCTACAATATGATTGATCAATCCACCAATTTCATATAAGAAACTATATTGACTATACAAATGTCTTTCGAGATCAATAGCAACAACTGGTGCCATTGTATCAGATTCATATTCACCATAAATTAATCGGGCCATTGATGATAAGCTTTTTAAAATACCGCCCTTATAAACGTTTTCAGCATTTTTAAAATAGTTAATATGATTTTCTTTTAAATAGTGAACGCCTTCTTTACGCTTAAGCGTTGAAGAAATGTGTATTTGCTCAGCATTATTCACACTGCTTTTTTGATGATAATAATCCTCATGACTTACTACATCAAGATGCTCTATAGATTCAACCTGTCTTTTTCCAAAATCGACAATATAATCAGAGCTTTCTAGCATGTAACTGTTATGCTCAATCATTATGATAGAGACTGATTCATCTTGCAATATCCCTCTAACACTATCTATAAATTGATTTAAAATATTTTGCGATAAACCTTTTGAAGGCTCATCAAAAATAAACAATGTATGTGGATTTCTTGTTTTTGCAAATAACTCAGAAACTAAATGAACACATTGAAACTCACCCGTTGATAATGTTTGTGTTTTTCGTTCCAATGTTAAATATCCCAGTCCTAATTTGATTAGTAGGCTCAAGCGTTTATACGCAATATCTTCATTTGGAATTTCATCAATAATATCCTCAATTGAGCGCTCAAAAATATCATCAATTTCCTCACTATACTTTGTCAGTTTCTTTTTAACATCTAGGAAAGTTGCTACAGTTGATCGACTTGTAATCGATTGGTTTCGATCTTGACCTACCATAACTAGTTTATCTTTTGGATATCGTTTCAAGAAATCTGTAGCTAAACACTCATTGACAAGTGTAGATTTCCCGCATCCAGACTCTCCTGTAACAGTTACAAGTCTATTTTTCGGAATCTGAAATTCAGTCATTTGGATATTTCGGCAATATAATTCATGGAGTGTATAATATTCTGTTGGCATTTCGTAATTTCGTTCCGATAGTATTGGTTTTGGTCTTGGTGATTCTTTCACGATTTGTCCACCATATTTTCCGCTACCAGGTCCGAAGAGCAATTGCTCATCTGTTGTATCCAGTACTGTATCTGAATGATCAATGAGCCAGATTTGATTTTTACACCCTAATTGCTTGATCTCTTCTAATATTTGTAACAATGTTTCATTATCAAGTCCAACTGAAATCTCATCAATAATAATTACAGTATTTTCACTAACTGCCATGAATTCAGCTAAGTAAAGTCGTGTTAATTCTCCACCTGACAACGTACCCATAATTCGATTTAATGTTAAATAACCAATGTTCATATTGATAATATTTTGCAATATATGTTGTTTTGCTTCACTAATATTTAATTCTTCTGCTAATGAAAGAATAGATTCAACACTTAAATCGTTAATATCCGAAATTGTATGTGATTTAGCAAATAACTCAATAGTACGTTGTTCAACTTCTTCACTATAACGTTTCCCCTTACATTTTTTACACTCAATATTTTTAGTAGTACCACGCCCTTTACAGCCAGCACACCAACCTAATTGATTATTAAATGAAAAGACTTCAGGAGAAAGATTAAATTCTTCCGCTAGTTTTTCACGAATCTCTTTAAAAACACCTGTATGAGTACCAATCGTCGAACGCGGATTGGAAGAAATTGATGATTTTCCTAAAAAAAGTACTAAAGGCATTTCCTCCATCTTAATGGCACTAAAATTAGTTTCCATAATATTAGGAAATAAATATTGATATTCAGCCTTTGGCAATAAGGAAACTAGACGCTTCTTTGATTCTTCACCAATTGTTTGACAAAGAGTTGTTTTTCCAGATCCAGATAAACCAGCAATACCAAGTGATTTATTAAATGGAATAACAGTATCAAGTTTATTTATGTTATTAGCAATTAATTGATTTACTTTCATATTAACCTCTATTCTTATTTTTCCACAAAATCATTTTTACAATATAATAATTACATAATGAATATTACCTATTATACAATTATCCTCTCACTTCTTGAATCTTATCCTTGTATTTTTCGAACCATTGTTGCCATTCGTTTTTAGAAAATTCCTTCTCTTCTCCTTCTAAAACTGAAGAAAAAAGGTCAAGACAAATATGCCAACCAGCTATATCTTTCGGTGTATGGTCAGTTAATTCATGAATGTATTCTTTAAGTAGTAAAAGAGAACCATTTTCCTCTTTATGTATTTCAAATCGGACACGATCTTTATCCCATGTGAATTCAAGTACTGAATTTAGTTGGCACTCTAAAATATCAATATTTAAAAATGAACCATCCATCATGTCGAACTTTATAATTCCACCTGTTTTAAGATTTTCAATCTGTAAATTAGACATCCATTTTTTAAGCTTGCTGTTTTCAGTTAAAACAGACCAAACTTCCTCTATTGTATAAGAAAATTGGCGTTCAAATTTCACAATATAGCCGTCAGTTTGTTTCTCTATTTCAGCCAACATATTTATTGCCTCCTACTTGCATATGGAATGTATGTTCTTATTTTATTTTACACGAATTTATGTATAAAAGAAATCTCTATGGCAATGAAATATTAATTTAATGTGTGAATGGTAATTTGAACATTGATTTATTATATATTCTCTCCATATGTTTATTACAATAGGCGTACCTCAACATTTCCACAAAAAAATTCAACATGAGAAAACGTTGATTTATTTATTTTATATAATATCTCCATTAAATATTTAAAAGCAATTTCCTTTAAGATAAATGGTGTTAATAAGAGCTAATATAGTATTCAAATCAAGTTATGTAATGTTCAAAATCACTTATTATGTATGTCTAATTCCTTGCTAAACGTAGGTTTACAAAACAAATAAAAAAAGCCGCATTTGCGACTCATGAACTGATAGAACTAACACCTATTTTAGGTGAATGACTTACCTTTTAATCGCGTCAACAATTAGCGATGGAAAACCAAGTTTATCGCCTCTATTTCTAGAATCATACCTTTTCGAACGGAAAATAACGCCGTCATTCGCATCCCATTCTGTGTAATAAAATTGACCATTTTCATCACAATATTCAAGTAAAACTACCTCAAATCCAGCAATTTCAAACATTTTCGTTAATGTTTTATAATTATGTACGATTTTATGGCTTGCAGCTGGGTGGTCTTTCGGGCCAGGGCCGCCTATTTGAACTATATTTTGGTAGGTTTCATCTCGGAAAAATGCATCAGGCACTCCGCACCGAATATGACCTGATGGCTTTAAAAATTTATAACAAATTTCAGCTGCTTTTACACCTTCTTCAAAAGTAAGATGTTCCCATACATGCTCTGCTAAAATAGCTGAAATAGAATTATATTCAAATCGCTCTTCCCAAGTAGTTTTATCTAGTAAGTTAAGTTCATCTTCTCTAGTTTGAACCCAACCTGGATTATTATTAAATACTCCAGCTCCGACTACTACTTTAATTTCGTCTTGCTTAATTGCCATCACTTTCACCTCATAAAGCTTTTAATGTATTAATATATTCTATGTTTACTATATTTTTTCCTTCTTCAACTAAAGTGCCAGTTAGTTCAATAAGATAGATAACAAAACTTCTGTTGTTTTTACTTATCCTTCCACATACAGCAAAAACGTTTATAGTACAAAATAAAAAGCGAAAAGAATAATTCCTTCCGCTTTTTATAGCAATAAATACATTTCATATTGTGCTAAAGAATTCTTTTCAAATCCAGATTTCTTTAAAAACCCTTCCAGTAAATTGTTGTTTGGAAACCCAATTGATAAACTTGATAACTTTAATTCTTCACTTGCTACCTGTAATAATTTCGTCCCAACACCAATATTTCTATAGTCTTTGTCTATGAAAATAAAACTAATTTTTCCTTGTTCATTTACACATACAGAACCTTTTATATCACTATCAACATATGCACCGTAAAATGTATGATTTGTTTTTTCGATATAATCAATATCATTTTGCCAATTTATATGGAAGTTTAACCATTTCTGAATTTCAACTTTAAATGTTGGAAATTCTAATTGTTTTACTTCAATATTTTTATTACCTTTATTCATAATTTTAGTTAAATCATTTAAATTATAATAAGAAAGATCATATACTTTTTCATAACCTAATTTGTTATAAAAATGAATCGCACGATCGTTTCCTACAATAACTTCAAGAAAAAGCTGCTTGCATTTATTTTGTGTCGCTTCTTCTTTATGTAACTCAAATAACTTTTGACTTACACCAATGCCTCGAAACTCTGGATGAACAGCTAATGTTCCGCAGCGCATTGTTTTTATACTTTCATATACCTTAATACCACCAAGTATTACTCCAACAGATTTGTCACCGTCTAAAGCAAGAAAGGAGTGTTCTAGCATATTCCCTTCTGGTCCAAAAAATCTTTTAATAAAATCTTCTTTTGAAACTTCCATTTTAATAATGTAATCTGAAAATCCATCCTTAAAAGCTTTATACACTAAATCTATACTTACTTCACTACATCTTTTGTATTGAATCATATAAGTATAATCCCCCGCTTTGACTTGTTATAAACTGCATTCAAATACATGAAATGAATTACCTTCACCATATCCATCTTTTATTTCATGAACAACAATTTGACTAAACCCATTAATAATAAGTATATTTTCAAATTCTTTTAAATCATATAGTCTTATAGGAAAATCCATAATCTCAGTTTCTTTTATTTTCTCATCATGAATGATTTAATATTTCAGTATAATATTTAGAAGTTTTTGCGCCTTATCATATGAAACTTTTCTATATTCAACAATTAATTCATTGTTAATTTCTTTTCTATTTGTCTCTATCCAATCTAGAATTTGTTCTATTTCACTTCCACCTTGTACAACTGTAAGAAGTAATTTTCCATTTTTCTTTAAGTTATTTTTCATATTTTGAAGACTATTGTCTACTAAATTATTTGGTAAAAGTGAAAATGAACCGATAGGAATCATAATAAGATCGTATTTTTTATCACTATGATATTCTTCTATTCTTCCTTGTGATACAACCGGTTTTAAGTTTAATTTTTCTGCTTTATCTTTACAAACTTTAAGCATATCTTTCGAAATATCGAACCCTTCTATATTCACACCATTTTGCATAAAGGGAATTAACATTCTACCATTTCCGCACATTGGTTCTAACACATGTATATTTTTATCTTTTGCAAAAGAAAGATAAAAATCCAATTCTTTTCCACTCGCAATTGATTTATCACTTTCATATATTTTTGTACAAAGTTCTCCATAATACGTATGCAATTATAATTCACCTCTTAATTTGAAATGAGTGGAATATTCCCCCTCTTGTTATCTATTGTTAACTACAGTAATCTCATAAACACGTAAAAAAGTAATTAAATGCTCACATGCTCGTTCACATGCTAACATTTTAAAAACCTTTTGTTCTTCTTTCGTTTTGTCATTCGCTTGATCTGAGGCAGCTTTTAAACATAGAAATGGTTTTTTATTTACATGACATACATAAGCAAATGCTGCCACTTCTTGATCAACGGCTAAAGCACCGTAAACAGTATGCAGTAAATACCTCATTTCTGAACTTCGAATACGCTGATCTCCAGATAGAAATGTACCAAAATGGATTGGGTCATACGAACGCAATTTCTTCATTCGCTTTACGAGTGATTTAGTTGTTTCAATAGGTGCTGTTCTACCAACATATAGATTAAAACTATCTTCTCCTGAACCAGCCGCAGTAACATCATGCTGCAAAGTATTAAGAGCTACAACGATGTGTCCATTTTTCACCTTATCTGATAAACTCCCGCAAATCCCTGTCATAAATAACTGGTCTGGCTGGAATTCACTTATTAATAGTTGTACACAACTAGCACAACTTACTTTACCGACACCAGTTACAACTGAAATAACTTCTAATTCATTAATAGAATGAAAATGAAATTCCCAAGCTGCTATTTTTTCTACACGCTCACTTGGATAATGTTGATGCAAATATGTAAGCTCTGGTTCCCATGCAGATACAATTGCGATCCTTTTCATTACACACTTCACTTCCTCCTATTTTCATGTAAATAAGTCATCTATACTCTCTCGTTCATATTCTTGTATCCACTCTTTATACTTCTCATATAAATCCCGTATCTTTTCTTTATTCTTCGCAATTACTTCACATCCTCTATCATCGTAAATAAACATGATAATATCCTTTGTTACATTTATAAAAAATACATCTGGATATGAAATTTTTTTTTTTCGTCCTAAGCGTGGACGTAGGTCAGGGAAATCCTCATGATTAACAGCTTCAATAAGCGGTTCATATTTAATATCTTCTGCAAAACATTGTAAAGAAAATTGATATGTACAATATAAGTCAGCTTCTTCATCTTCAAATAGAAAAGGGAATGTTTCTTGTCTTATATGAAACTTTAAATCCCTCTTTTTAATAAACCTATTGTATACATTTATTTTCTGCGCATTTTTTATATTTTCCTGTTTAAATCGATAAACATTTGTGACTAAAAAGACGGTATCTTCTTTTGAAAATATATCTTTAAATAGACTTTTATTATACCTATATAGTTGTGTGAAATATTCCATATTATACGTGTTACCATCTTCTTTGAATTGATATTTATCTTTCCCAAAATCAAAATGAAGATGATTTTCCCACTGAGAGTATATGTACGGTACTAGCGTAACTCCTGGAAATATTTGGTTCATATATTCTTTAAATTGCATTTTTATACCCTTTCTACTCTACAATTTCTTTTAAATACCAATATGCTTCTTCTAACCACGGGTGTATGACTTTTAATGTATCTTTTCTTTCCCACAAATATGAAATATATACAAAAGCAGCATGTTCTAAAGAATTTCCTAAAGCTTTTTTTACATTTATTAAATATGGAGGTGTCCCTATTTGATCCCATTCTAATTTATCAGCAATAAATAATACTAAATCCATCTTCGTTGCATATTTATGCAAAGTAGTGTGGCAACTGATTGCATTTAAAACTTCTTCATCCTCTATTTTGAATATCTCTTTTGCAATTACACTCGATAATTTTTGATGAATAATCATTGGAAACTCTCGTTCTTCTTGTAATATTTCTATGCCAAATTCTTCAGCAACTGCAATCCGCTCCTCATTCGGAAAGATTGCACTAATATCATGTAAACACCCTGCAATCGCTGCTTTTTCTTCATCTTCATAAAATATTTCCGCAATTTTTCTCGCCTCATTTGCCACGCGAATTGAATGTTTATATGTAAATTCTTTATTGTATTTTAATAGAAAAGCTTTAATATCATTTTCTATTTTTCCAGTTGGAGTAAATGAATATATATCATTATATAACATAGCAAGTCCCCCTTATAACTATCTTTCAGTATAATGTGGAGTTTAAATATCCTTCTTATTTTATATTCGTTATGAATGTTTTAATTCCTTTTTAATACGATACATGAAATTTTATGTAGAAACATTACTACAAAATACATAAATGTTTGATATTATAGTAATGTTGATTAATTGTAAGGAAAGGAACTAACTATAAAATGAATAAAAACATATTAATTATTGATGATGATAAAGATATTGTAGAATTACTGGCTGTTTATTTACGAAATGAAGGCTATAACATTTATAAAGCTTATGATGGTGATGAAGCATTACAAATGATATGTACATATGAAGTTGACCTTATGCTTTTAGATATTATGATGCCAAAACGAAACGGATTGGAAGTTTGTCAAGAAGTGCGTGAAAATAATACTGTACCTATCCTTATGCTTAGTGCAAAGGCTGAAGATATGGATAAAATTTTAGGACTTATGACCGGCGCAGATGATTATATGATTAAACCGTTTAATCCACTAGAATTAGTGGCTAGAGTGAAAGCTTTATTACGAAGATCCTCTTTCCAAAATGCTACTTCCCAAAAGAATGAAGATGGTATTATTCGTATTCGTTCTGTTGAAATACATAAAAATAATCATACTGTTAAAGTAAATGGAGAATATATTAAACTCACCTCTATCGAATTTGATATTTTATATTTACTAGCGAGTAATACTGGAAGAGTATTTAGCTCTGAAGAGATATTCGAACGAGTTTGGAATGAAGACGGTTATGGTTCTAATAAAACGGTAATGGTCCATATTAGTAATTTACGCGATAAACTTGAAACCGTAATGAATGGTGAAAAACTAATTCATACGGTTTGGGGAGTAGGATATAAAATTGAGAAATGAAGCATTTGATATATTAAAAGATATACCAAAGTGGAAGCTTATTTTTTGGCTTTTATTAGCTATCACTCTTACACCAATTACCGAATTAATTATATTTCGCCTCGTAACGAGTGTAATTGAGAGTTCACTTACTCTAAGCGAACTAGGAAAAGAATTCATTAGAATTTTTGGCCATGAAAAATATATTGGATTAAAAGAGTCTTTATGGATGATGATTGTATCTTATTTGTTTTTATTTTCTATTTTCTCATCCTATTTATACATTTTTTATCGTCATGAGAGAAAGGTTTACTATGAAACTTGTATAAAAAAAATGATTGAAGAAATTCGGTATATTGCAAGTGGAAACTTTAATCATAAAGTTTCCATCGTACACCATAATTATTTAGAAGAACTGGCAACTGGGGTCAATCAAATTATTGAGCAATTAAAAGTATCAATTGATGAAGAAAGACAGGCAGAACAAGCAAAAAGCGAACTTATTACAAATGTATCACATGACTTACGAACCCCTCTTACATCTATAGTTGGATACGTAAATTTAATCCATCATGATAATTATAGAGATGAAGTAGAATTACGATACTATATTCAAGTCATTTACGATAAAGTAACTCGTCTTAATGCATTAATGAATGACTTGTTTGAATATACACGCGTTCAAAATAAAGAGTTAAGTTTATATTCTGCTCCCATTGATATTGTAGAATTGCTTGGACAATTAACTGTCCAATTTCGGATACAGCTTCAAGAAGCTAATATTGAATGTCGCCCTTCTTTCCCATCTCAAAAGCTAATGGTACTAGCTGATGGGGATAAATTAGTACGTGTGTTTGAAAATCTAATCATAAACGCTATTACTTATGGAAATGATGGAGATCATATTGATATTACCGCTTACGAAAGCAATAACATGATTACAATTGATATAACAAATTACGGACAACCTATCCCTAGTACTGATTTACCTCATATTTTTGAACGTTTTTATCGTGTTGAAAAATCACGTTCAACAAACACTGGTGGATCTGGGCTCGGATTAGCAATTGCAAAAAGTATTGTTGAATTGCATAAAGGAACAATTGAAGTATATAGCGATGATAAAAAAACAACTTTCACTGTAAAATTACTCCCTTATAAAGCTTAATACCACATATTTATAGGTTCAATTTTTTATCATATAAGAAATTGAACCTTTTATATTCCATCAATATCCAAAATTTAATAATCCTTTATAATTCTTTAGAAATTCTTTACCTTTTCTTTCTTCCTAATTAAGCATTCCTTTTTACAATAATATTATTGATGTAATAGTAGGAGGATCGCTAATGCAATTCTTAAAAAAAATAACAGTTTTATTATTATCTTTTCTTATTACTGCACTTATCGTTTTATATTTTTATCTTTATGTAAATGGTCCAATTATTCAAGCTAAATCAGCTACTTTAATAGATACTAATTCTGGTGAGATTGTTTATAAAAAAAATGAAGAAACTCCTATACAATCAGCTACTTTATCTAAATTAATGACAGAGTATATCGCACTGGAACAACTGAATGAAGGAAAAATACAGTTAGATGAATTAGTAAAAATAAGTAACGAAGTTTTCCGAGCAGAAACGAGTCCTATACAAGTAACTTCGAAAGATAAAACGACGGTTCGTGATTTACTTCATGCATTGTTTTTGACAGGGAATAATCGTTCCGCACTTGCCCTTGCAGAACACATTGCTGGAAACGAAGATAACTTTACACTTTTAATGAATGACAAAGCAAAACAACTAAAGTTATCACAACCATCCCCGTTTCTAAATGCTACTGGAATTAATAACGATACGAATAAACAATCAACTACAACATCGATAGACGTCGCTAAACTAGCAACACAATTAGTAAAAGACTTTCCAGATGTATTGAATGTTACGAAACTAACCTCTTACCAATTTACCTTCAAAGATTCAAAAGTTTTCAATACAAATAAAATGATATATTCCCTTAATAAAAACATTAAACTCCAAGGTGTTGACGGCTTACAAACTAGTTTTTCAACTAATGGTAATTATAGTTTTGTCAGTACAGCCACACGAGAAGATACTAGACTTATTTCAGTAATATTAGACGCCGGTGATGAAAACAGTACTTTTATTGAAACAAAAAAGTTACTTCAGTACGGTTTTGATCCTTCCTCGTACTCTGCACTCCAAGCTTTTAAAGATGCTGTTACATCTTGGACAATATTGTTTCAGTTTAAAAATTTAATCATACAAACGATTATGATCTTTTTCATCATTACAATCTTAATGTTTTTATATATACGTCAAAAAAAAGCCGAGGATTTTAATTAAGAAATCTTCTTATATATAAAAACCGACTTGCGTTTACACTGCAAGTCGGTTTCTAAATCTACAATCCTCTTCCAACTAAATTCGCTGAAACGGGCTGAAGATTTAATTCTCTTGCCCATATTGATAGCTGACCTATATGATGAATTCCATGTACAATTACATGCCTTAAAACTTCACCGTATTTATATGATTTATCTGTCCATGAAGCTTTCAATATTTTTGATTCGAAGTCGCCAGACCATAACTGTAAAAAGTTATCTAATTCTCGTCTATATAAATCAGATAATGACTTGTACATATCGTTTTATACATTTAACCATTCACAATCACTTCTCTTCGATTAAGTTCCTCTATTATTTGATCAATTATTTCACTTACAGATAAAGATCCATCCAATACAATATCCGAATTCGGCTTAACAGTATGAATTGCCTCTAAATAAGCTTTTCTCGCATGTGTCATGTAATGTTTCAAATTATTATGTATTTCACTCATTGTATCTTCTTTAAAATCTCTCAAAATTCTTCTAGCCATCGCAATATCTAAAGGTGTATCGATAAATATAGTTACATCAATGAATTGTCCCACTTCTCTATTTAAGTATGCAAAAGGATAATCTACAATAATATAATCTAAACTACTATCTTGTATAGAACGCTGAATATCATTCATTAGCGGTGTAAGTACCCATTCATCGTAATTAGCTCCATCATCAATCCATTTACAAAGATCAACCGGACAGTTATCAAATTTATATCTATCAAAATATAGAGCCTTTGAGTTTTTCAACTCATGAGCTAAACTTTCTGTAATGGTAGTTTTACCGCCCCCTGAAACAGCTGCAATTGAAATTATTTTTGTTTTTTTATTCACGATTCCCACCAAACCCCTTTTGTTAACATAATATAATTATAAAACACTATTTTTTATTGTTCCATTCATATTCTAACATACTCATTTCCCATAAATTCCAATACGTTTCTCCTACTTTTTTTGACTCTCTTAATAAACCTTCTTTTACAAAACCTATTTTTTCGTAACAAGAAATAGCTGACTTATTAAAGTCATAAACACCAAGAGTTACTCTATGTAGTTTTAATTCTTCAAAAGCAATACGAACTACGGCTTTCATCATATGTTTCCCTATAGAACGCCCTCTCATTTTCGTATTACCAACTAGCACTTTTCCAATTCTAGCAGACTTATTTATATTATCTATTTGTCCAAGAGAAATATGACCAATAACTGCTTTAGTCTCTTCATCTATTATTTTGAATGCCAGTGTGTTTGCACTTTCTGTATATTTCTCTAATTGCTGTTCATTTAAAGGATATGTAAATGCATTTCCCGACCATTGTATTAAAAATTCTTCGGAATTAATCCAATTTATTAATTGTTTGAAATCAGATCTTTTAAATTGTTTCAGCTTGATCACTCTCATTCTCCTTTCACACAACCTTTTATACATCTTCAAATTTATTTCTATATGAAAAATATATTCCCTTTTAAACAAAATAAAAAGCCATTCATAAGAATGGCTTAGCATCAATAAAGCATAATTAATCTTTATTTGCTACGTCAACACCGTTAAAATCAAACTCATCAGTAACAGTTGTAGCAGGTGGTAAAATTGCTTCAATTTTACAAAGAGATATAATTGCTGCAACTGAACCAGGAATAGCAGCTAGCTTAACAACATCGCAAGTTACCGAAGAAACAGTACCTATATAAGTACGTCCTTCAGTGTTAATTCGCACTGTTTTATTAATTAATTTTTTAAGCTCATCTCTAATTCCTTGTACACAAGAGCTGTCACATTTCTCATTCTTTTCCTTTTTACACTCTTCAAAAATGTCCCAACAATCATCATGCTTACACGTACATTTCTTTCTACAATTATTAAATCGAGAACCCAAAACCTCACCCCCTAATCCTTTCTACTAGTAAAGTATGTCCAACAGCTTAAAAGTGTACGAGACAAATGCATAGAAACAAAAAAACAAACACTTGTACTAAACCTTCTTATTTATACTTTTAATAAGCCGGCTCCTTGAATAGGGACCACCTTTTCCTATTACTTCACATATACATAGGCTTTGTTCGCAGTGATATGGTGTATTTTTCCTTTACCATTGTGAAATATACATTCAGAAAAGCGTACTCCAAAATAAGATATTATTTAAAATCTTAACGTTTCCTTCAACAAGTGTTTGTTGATTAATATCATAACCAGTAGTTCTCTCAACTATCTCTTGAAAATTAGCATAGTTTGTATGAATTCTATATCTAGTAGAAAGCACTCTATCATATAAAGGTAAAATAATAGGTTAATAAACAAGCCATTCTTTTACTAAAACATAGAATAGTATGAATCCTATTGAAGGGAGGTATAAAAGAATGTCCTGGAAAAATGATTGCTGGAGTTCTAAGAAAAAGCATTGTTGTGATGACTGGTGGAAATCTAAAGAAAAGAATCATTGTGATGATGATTGGAGTTCTAAGGAAAAGCATTGTAATGATGATTGGTGGAAATCTAAAGAAAAGAATCATTGTGATGATGATTGGAGTTCTAAACGAAATAAGTGTCGTTGTAAATGTTTCTTTATTTGTTGTCATTGTAAAAGAAAAAATTGGTAATATTTTCAATATCGACTTGAAAGAGAGAACATGTCTTTTGTGACCGATAAATACTAGAATGTAATATACAAAAAGCTGACTAAGTATAGTCAGCTTTTTGTCAATGAACACGTAGAGATTTATTTTAATATAGTTCTTATTAGAAAAGGATTATTTTATATAGATTACTATAAGCATCCATAAAGCCAAGGCGCCAATGATAGCGAGCGCTATACGTGTAGATAGTACCCTTAATTCAAAGTCTGTTTTCTTGGAGGGTTCAGGATATGCAATTATGTAGATTCCCTTTAATAATGCAAGCCATGCAATAACCGTTAGGAACCCCTGCCAATTGAATACCCATACATTATGTAGGATTACACTACCTAACCCTAGGAAAATCGATAGAAAACCATACATAATACCAAATCCTCTGTCTTCAACCACTAATTTTTTCAATTCACGTAGTACCGATGGACGTACGAAAAGTATTCCCGATACGATAACCGTTATCCATCCCCAAAACAATCCTAAAAAAGTACTAGTTTCCATTATTAGTTCACTCCCCTCAATTATTTATATTTCAGATATTCCCCCCTTTAGAACAATTCCAAAATCTTTATATATAGGCTAAATTCTGCTCTTTTTTAATACAAACATGGCATATTCTATGCCCATCCTTAATCACCTCATTTCTCTACAAAATGAAATTTTTATATCATTCATCATCATCATCATCTATCCGAATCAACCGAAGTCGCTTTGTACTATTACCGCACACTTTTTCATAGCTTGGAGCTAACATGCACCAAAGCCAATATAATGATTTGTTCGCCTTTTCACTAACCTCTAAAATTGTCCCCTCTGTAATAAAATGATCACCTTGATACAATGTATACTCGCTTGTCCCATGGAATCATCATTATTCCCCTCCCTATTAAAATAGCATTTTTGTTTCAAATAATGCTCTCATTAATTTGGACGCATTTACCAGTATATTTACCAAAAAATTCATGATATCGTTAACTAGTCGAGTACGTCATTACTTGACGATTACCCTTAGGAGCCCCGCAGACAATCGGGGTTCCTTTTATTTAAATAAGGATTTTGTTTAAACTTTACAAAACTCACCTATATTAAACTATCTTCTAAAATTCCCATTGAACATTTATAATACTTTTAAACGGTTTAAATTCTACAATCAGTAATGGAGGCATTTTAATGGGAAACATCCCAAAAATATCATCACAACAATCAAATCCTAAGATACCCTCACAGCAAGTGAACGCTAACACCAAACTAGGTAATAATAAAAAAACAAGAAGCCGTATTATAACTACTTTAGCTTTTATATTACCTATAATTTTTGTCCTTCAATATTCTCTTAATAACCAGCAAGAAATGATTAAAGAGAAACAAATCACGGTTAATACGGAGCAACAAAAATTATCTACTTTAAAGAAGGATGGTCATACCCTTAAAAATGATGTTAAAGTTTTAACAGGTAGTGAAGAAGAAGTTTTAAAATTCGCAAGGAAGCTGTATGGATTTTCCAAACCGAATGAAACTATATTTCAAATAACTGAATAAAATTACACTATATTATCCAAAAGGCGATATGAAGATAATCGCCTTTTTATATTTAATTTCTAAAGTAATCATACTAATCTCTCTTTCTATCAAATAACTATTTTGTTTAATTTATTAAAATACAACCGCTTGTCCATTTCACTTTGCTCTATCATTACATTTACTATTAGTAATACGATTTTTAGAGGTAATATATAATGGACGAGTTTTTATCTTTTGCTGCACTTAATCCGGGTTCTATTGGACCTACACTTCCACCTGTTCAACCCTTTCAATTCCCTACTGGTTCTACCGGACCAACTGGATTTAATCTTCCTGCTGGGCCTGCATCTATTACCTTGACTTCTAACGAAACCACAGCATGTGTATCCACTCAAGGAAATAATACTTTATTTTTTTCGGGTCAAGTATTAGTAAACGGTAGTCCTACTCCAGGAGTAGTGGTCAGTTTTTCATTTAGTAACCCTTCTCTTGCTTTCATGGTTCCTCTTGCTGTCATTACCAATGCTTTAGGTAACTTTACCGCTGTATTTCTAGCCGCTAATGGGCCTGGAACAGTAACCGTTACTGCTTCACTTCTTGATTCTCCTGGAACAATGGCTAGCGTCACTATTACCATTGTGAATTGTCCGTAATGGTTTTATTTTTAAGGTACTAAGTAATTTTTGATAAGATGAGCACTGATTTACAGTGCTCTTTTTTATCATTGGGATGTTCCTTTCAAATGAAATTTCGTAACACCCTACTAAAATAACACTTTTATTAAGAACTAATGATCTTTATATTTCTTAAGCTTGTCATCACAAGTAATTTTTATAATTAGTTAAATTCTCAATATAGTTTGTGTATATAATTCCATTCAAAGATACATAATATCCACGTAACTATTTAAAAATACTTTGTTTTTATATCTAAGTTCAAAAAGGAGCTACATAACATGGATAAAAAAAATCTATTAAGTCAACAACTTGATTATGTGTCATCGGATGCGCTGAATACTCCTAGTAAAGCCCAAGAGCAAATGCAAGAAACATCTCAGGAGGCACATGATTCAAACAAAAAGGACAGTACTCAAGCTTTACATGGCGAAGATTTACCAATTTCAGATGTATATAGAACAACGAACAAACAGTAAATTTAAAAGGGAAAAAATCTTAAGAACGAGTGAACTTAATTCTTTTCCCTTTTCCTATTTAAATAACACTTTTATATGAAACCCGTACACATTTTTGACACATCCACTATCACAATCTCCTGAAAATTCGTGATAATATTAATTTGTCGGATACGCCGAATTTCGACATTGAACGACAATAATATCTCCCTTACCGAATCCCTGTCCCCCAGGGATTTCTCCTTTTATTCATTACTTTTTTCTTCACTAAATTTTCATTCTTAACAAAATTCATTCACTCCATTGAATAGACAGCCACAGTATCCTATTTTGATAAAAACTAAAAAAAAACAGACATACTTAACACTAATAGTAGATTTTTTAACTTCAAATTTACTTTTTCTCTCTTATCTTTTTGTAAACATTAAAAATGAGCTCTATTTACATAGAGCTCATTCGTAATTTTATAGTTTGCTAGACTGTAACCCCTGAATAAACGGAACTACTTCAGGATTTACAAGTGACGATAAATCTCCTAACTCTTTTCCTAAGTAAGCTGCTTTAATAACACGTCGCATTACTTTAGAATTTCGTGTTTTTGGTAAATCTTCTACAACGTGGATGTCTTTTGGACATAAAGCTTTACCAATATGAGAGTTTACTAAACTCATTAATTCTTTCTTTAATTCTCCTGAGAATGTTACACCATCTCGTAATACAACAAAACAATGACAAACTTCTCCTTTTACATCATCCGGTACACCAACTGCCGCTGCTTCTATTACCTCATTATGTTTCACAAGAATAGATTCATATTCAGCAGGCCCAATACGTTTCCCTGCAATATTTAGCGTATCGTCTGAACGTCCTGTGATGATGTATTGCTCACCGTCATAAATAACCCAGTCCCCATGGACCCATTTATTTTCAAAGCGTGACCAATATGTGTTTACATAACGTTCATCATCTTCCCAGAAACTTTTCGTCATACCTACCCAAGGTTTTTCTAAACATAATTCTCCGACTTCATCTCGAATTGGTTTACCTTGATCATCAAGTACAACCGCTGCCATTCCTGGTAAAGATGCGTTAAAACTAATCGGTGCGATCGGCTTAATTAGGACATTCCCGAAAATCCCACCTGAAATTTCAGTTCCACCTGAATAGTTACAAATTGGTACTTTACCTTTACCAACTGTATTAAATAACCACATCCATGGGTCTGGATTCCAAGGTTCTCCTGTTGATGCGAATACTTCTAAACTCTTTAACGAGTGTTTATTTACATATTCATCACCTTTTGCCATTAATGCACGGATTAACGTTGGTGAAATACCGAGATGAGTAATTTCATATTTATCGACTGTCTCCCATAAGCGGTCTGCTTCTGGAAAGTCTGGGACACCTTCATACATAACCATTGTTGCGCCATTAATTAAAGAGCCGAATAGTAAAAATGGTCCCATCATCCAGCCCATATCAGTTACCCATAATACTCGGTCGCCTTGTTTTATATTCATTCCAAATCCTGCATCAAATGCAGATTTTAGCGGGAAACCAGCATGTGTGTGTACTGTCCCCTTCGGCTTACCAGTCGTTCCAGATGTATATATAAGCATTAATGGATCATCACTGTTCATTTCTTCAGCATGTATAAATGGTTTTTCTTTTTCTAACGTACTCCATGAAAAATCATAATTATGCGGTGTAAAATCATTTCCTGCATGACGAACAATTACCACCTTTTCAACAGTTGGACAATGTTCACAAGCTTTATCTACTTCATCTTTTAATGAAACAATTTTCCCACGGCGTGAAAAGCCATCTGCGGTAATAACCATTTTTGAACCAGCTGCTTGTACACGTGTCATTACTGCATCAGCAGCAAAACCTGAGAATATTGGTGAAATAATCGCTCCAATTTTCATTACCGCTAACATAGCAACAACTGTTTCAGGAATCATTGGCATGTAAATTGTTACACGATCACCTTTTTCAATACCAGCATGTTTCAAACCGCTGGCAACACGGCTTACCCAGCTGTCAAGCTCTTCATATGTAAATGATTTCGAAGTTCCGTTTTCCCCTTCATACATAAGTGCTGCTTGTGTTTTCGTTTTATCGTCTGCAAGCCAGCGAGATAAAGCAGATTCTACAACGTTACAAGTTCCCTCAGTATACCACTGTGCAAACGGTGTACCATTTTCTAAATCTAACACTTCTGTATATGGTTTCATCCACTGATAGCCAACTGCTCTCTCAGCTTCTCCCCAAAACCAAGCTGTTTCTTCAATTGACTTATTATAAAAAGCTTCGTAATCTTCATAGCCTAATGATTTCATCCAACCAAATAAACGCGTTTTTTCTTTATATTCTTCTGTTGGAAACCAAACTGCTTGTTTCATGTTTTCCCCTCCTTGATTTTTTGAGCAAGAAAGCCCTAAATAGGGCTTTTAAACTGGATATACAGGATGTTTACGATCCGTGAATACTTGATATTTACTCATATACATTTCGAATCGTCCTTTTAACTCTTCACGTAAATTGTTTGGATGAACAATACCATCAATCACCATCTCAGATGCTAAACGGTAAATATCAATATCTTTCTTATACTCTTCTCGTTTTTCAGCAATAAAGCTTGCACGCTCTTCTTCTGGTAAAGCTGCAATCTTATTTGCATATACAGCATTGACCGCTGCTTCTGGACCCATTACTGCAATAGAAGCTGTTGGTAACGCTAAGCAGCAATCTGGTTCAAACGCTGGACCTGCCATTGCATATAAGCCAGCTCCATATGCTTTTCGAACGACGATAGAAATTTTCGGTACAGTTGCTTCACTCATTGCAGAGATCATTTTTGCACCGTGACGAATAATTCCGGCACGTTCTACTTTTGTACCAATCATAAATCCAGGTACATCTGCAAGGAATAATAATGGGATATGGTATGCATCGCATAAATTTATAAACTTCGCTGCTTTATCAGCTGAATCGTGGAATAAAACGCCGCCCTTCATACGCGGCTGATTTGCAATAATGCCAATTGGCTTACCATCAATACGCGCTAAACCTGTAATTAGTTCTTGAGCAAATAATTTTTTCACTTCAAAAAAAGAACCTTCATCAATAATTCTGTTAATGAGATCTTTCATATTGAAAGGAGCATTTTGATTTTCTGGAATGATTTCTTCTAACGTTTTATCGAACTGTTTCGGTTCTTGAGGTGTAATCAAAGGAGTCTTTTCTAAATAGTTACTTGGAAAATAAGAAATATATTGTCTCGCTTGCGTAATTGCATCTTCTTCTGTTTTACATAAAACATCTCCGCATCCTGATACTGAGCAATGCATACGTGCTCCGCCCATTTCTTCCAAAGTTACCTTCTCACCGATAACCATTTCAGCCATACGCGGAGACCCTAAATACATAGAAGCATTTCCTTCAACCATCATAACAACGTCACAAAATGCTGGAATATATGCACCACCAGCTGCTGAAGGTCCAAATAATAAACAAATTTGTGGCACTTTTCCAGATAATTTCACTTGGTTATAAAAAATTCTTCCCGCACCGCGGCGTCCAGGGAACATTTCAACTTGATCTGTAATACGTGCCCCAGCGGAGTCAACTAAATAAAATAACGGCACACGTAATTTCTCAGCCGTTTCTTGAATACGTAAAATCTTTTCAACTGTACGTGCTCCCCATGATCCAGCCTTAACAGTTGAATCATTTGCCATTACGCAAGCAGTACGACCATGTATTTTACCAGTTGCAGTTACAACGCCGTCAGCTGGTAACCCGGTTTGTTCACAATTTGCAAATAATGCATCTTCCACATATTCACCATTATCGAATAAAAGAGCTAAACGATCTCGAACAAAAAGTTTTCCTTTTGCTTTGTTTTGTTCATGATATTTCGTTGCCCCGCCTTGCTTAATTGTTTCAACTCGTTCTTCAAATGAATTAGATTGTTGTTTTTGATCTAACATATTTACTCCCCCTTATACATTGGTTTGCGTTTTTCCTTGAATGCCTGTAATCCTTCTAATCTATCTTTCGTATGGATTACGCCCTCATACGCCTGTTTTTCCATTTGTAATCCGGTATGTAAATCTACTTGAATACCATTTGAAATTGCTTCTTTTGCTAATCGAACAGCAATTGGACCATTTTTAGCAATTCGATCTGCAATTTCAATTGCTTTCTCTTCTAGTAAATCAGCTGGTACTACGAATTCTACTAAACCATATTCTTTCGCTTCTTGCGCCGAAATACGTCTTCCTGTATAAATTAATTCTTTCGCTCTACCGACTCCAATTAATCTCGGTAAACGCTGAGTACCACCTGCTCCAGGTATAATTGCAAGAGAAGTTTCAGTAAGACCTAGACTTGCAGTGTCAGAAGCAATTCTAAAATCACAAGCTAAGCTTAATTCAGTACCTCCACCAAGTGCGATTCCATTAATAGCAGCAATAACTGGTTGTGGTAATTGTTCCACCATCTCCATAGTAGAACGAATCATACCAACAGCATGGCGAACTTGTTCTTCACTCATGTTGGCACGCTCTTTTAGATCAGCACCAGCGCAAAATGCTTTTTCGCCATCCCCTGTTAAAATAACAACGCGCGTATTTGATTCTTCGTTTATTTGAGTTAATATAGTTTGTAATTCTTCTAATAATGCCAAAGATAATGAGTTTGCTTGTCTTTCACGATTTAACGAAATCTTTACAACGTGCGGTGTAACATAGTCAACTGAAATGTTTTGTAATTGTAGCATCTTCTCACCTACTTATCGTTTTATGTTGAAGCGCTCTATACACATGACTCGGTAATTGGATATTTAACTTACTTTGAATAAACTGACTAGCTCTCAATAACTTTTCTTCATCAATATTAGTTTGGACTCCCAGCTTATGGAGCATATGCACTAAGTCATCAGTAGCAACATTACCCGATGCTCCTGGTGCATAAGGACATCCTCCGAGTCCACCACAAGAACTATCAAACGTTGTAATACCATATTCTAAAGACTTAACTACATTCGCCAGAGCCATTCCATACGTATTATGAAAATGCATTGCAAACTGCGAAGCATCATACTTCTTTAATAGATGTTCTAATACTTGTTCTACTTGTAATGGATTCGCTACACCAATCGTGTCACCGAGAGAAACTTCATAAATGCCGTATGCAAATAGTTGATTACATATTTCGTCAACTGCTGTAGCACTTATATCGCCTTCATAAGGACATCCAAATACAGTAGAAACATAGCCCCTTACCTTTTTCCCTTCGAACATTGCCTGTTTTGTTATATCTTCAATTACAGCTAATGCTTCTTTAATAGATTTATTAATATTACTTTTATTGTGAGATTCACTTGCTGATAAAAAAACATTCACCTCATCTACATTTTGCAAAAAAGCTCGTTCCAAACCATTTTGATTTGGAACAAGCGCTGCATATGTAACATTTGGATCCCTTTTTAGCTCAGAAAATACATCACTTGCATCTGCTAATGCAGGAACCCATTTAGGGTGAACGAATGAGGAAACTTCAACGTACGACAATCCCGCTTCTGTAAGTAGTTGAATCCATTTTACTTTATCTTTTGTGCCAACAATCTTTTTTTCATTCTGTAAGCCATCACGTGGCCCGACTTCTTTAATGACAGCAAAATTAGGTAGTTTCAATTCGCTTCCCCCTATATCTCCCTATTCAATTTCTAGTAATACATCTCCTTCATTTACAAAATCGCCTTCTTGTACGTTAATTTTCATAACAGTTCCGGCTTCTTCTGAAACGATTGGAATTTCCATTTTCATAGATTCCAAAATGACGACATCCTGCTCTTCCTCTACTGTATCTCCTACTCCTACAACAATTTTCCAAATATTTCCTGCCATCGATGCATATACTTTCGTCATCATTTTTTCCCCCTTAATATTCATAACTCTTATTTTTTAACAAGTTGTTTCGTTACAAAACCTGTTGTATAAATACCACTTTTGAACACATCGTCTCCGAGTACTTGCAGTAACATTGGTGTGTTTGTTTTAATACCTTCTACTTTTAACTCTTCTAGAGCAATTTTTAATTTTGAAATCGCTTCTTCACGAGTTTCACCATGTGCGATTACTTTCGCAATCATTGGATCATAGAAAGGTGTAATCGTTACTTGATTCTCCAAAAAGTGATCAATACGTATATTCGTCGGTAACGTTAAATCTGTAATTTTCCCAGGTGATGGGAAGAATGTTTTCGGATCTTCTGCATAAATACGAGCCTCAATGGCATGACCACTACGTTTTACATCATCCTGTGTAAATGATAGCTTCTCACCATATGCGATAAGTAATTGTTGTTCAACTAAGTCTAACCCAGTAATTTCTTCTGTAACTGGATGTTCTACTTGTAATCTCGTATTCATTTCTAAGAAATAAAAGTTCTTTTGATCATCTACAAGAAACTCAACTGTACCTGCATTTGTATAACCAAGTGCTTTAGCAGCTTGTACAGCAACTTCTCCCATAGCCTTTCGTGTACCCTCATCTAAAAATGGTGAAGGTGCTTCTTCAATTACTTTTTGATTTCGGCGCTGCACTGAACATTCGCGTTCCCATAAATACACTGTATTACCATGTGTATCTGCTAAAAGCTGAATTTCAATATGATGTGCATCTGCTATATAGCGCTCTAAATACATTTCTCCGTTACCAAAGAAATTTTGCGCTCTTGTTTTATTACTTTCAAATGCTTTGGTGAGCGTTTGCTCAGTTTCCATCAACTGCATTCCAATGCCTCCGCCGCCCGCGGATGCCTTAAGCATTAATGGATAACCAATTTGTTTCGCAATTTCAATTGCTTCTTCAGCAGTTTCAATATTTGTAGTAATGCCTGGAACTACTGGCACATCTGCTTCTTGCATCGCTATACGTGACTCAATTTTACTTCCCATCTTAGTAATGATTTCTTCTGAAGGACCGATAAATACGATTCCTTCTTCTTTACAGCGAATCGGAAAAGATGGATTCTCTGATAATAATCCGTACCCCGGATGGATTGCTTCAGCATTTGTCTTCTTAGCTATTTCAATAATTTTTTCAAGGTTTAAATAGCTTTCTTGGACACGTGGACCGCCTACTAAGTAAGCTTCATTTGCCAATTTTACATGAAGGGCATTTTCATCAGCCTCAGAATAAATAGCAACGGTACGAATGCCAAGTTTTTGACAAGTTTTCATAATGCGAACTGCGATTTCCCCGCGATTAGCAATTAATATTTTTTGAAACATAGTGACCCCTCCTTTTTATCTACATCCTAAATGTCTTGCAATTACGAGACGTTGAATTTCAGAAGTTCCTTCACCAATTTCTAAAAGTTTTGCATCACGAATATATCGTTCAACTTCATATTCACGCATATAGCCATATCCACCATGAATTTGTACTGCATGATTTGCTATACGACTTGCAGCTTCAGATGCAAACAACTTTGCCATAGCCGCTTCTTTACCGAAAGGTTTATCGTTATCTTTTAACCAAGCTGCTTTATGTACTAAATTACGCGCTAATTCTACTTCAGTCGCCATATCAGCCAATTTAAATTGAATCGCTTGGAAATTAGAAATCGGTTTTCCAAATTGTTGACGTTCTTTCGCATATTGCAATGCACGCTCAAATGCAGATTGTGCAATACCTACTGCTAATGCTGCAATTGAAATACGTCCTCCATCAAGTGTATATAAGAATTGTTTAAATCCTTTATTTACATCACCAAGAATATTTTCTTTCGGTACACGTACACCATCAAGTACGATTTCACAAGTATTAGAAGCACGAACACCCATCTTATCGTAAGGGCTTGAAATCGTTAATCCTTCACTAGTAGTCGGTACGATAAATGCAGAAATACGTTTTTTACCATTGTCTTCAAAACCGTTGATAGCGGTTACAATAATTGTATTTGCATACTCTGCGTTTGTAATCCAGCACTTTTCACCACTAATAACATATTCATCGCCATCTAAAATTGCTTTCGTTTGTGTGCCCCCTGCATCAGATCCAGCATTTGGCTCCGTTAATCCGAAAGCACCTAACGTTTTACCTGACGCCATTGGAACTAAAAATTTCTGTTTTTGTTCTTCTGTACCGAAATAATAAATTGGAGAAGCACCTAATGAAATTGTTGCAGCATAGCTTAAACCTGTTCCACCACAAGCACGACCAATTTCTTCAACAGCTAACGCGTACGATAACGTATCGCCACCTGAACCTCCATACTCTTCCGGGAATGGGATACCTAATAATCCTAGTTCGCCCATTTTTTGAAATGTTTCATATGGAAATTCCGCAGTTTTGTCATAATATACAGCTTTCGGTGCGATTTCCTTTTCAGCAAAGTCACGTACCATTTCTTTAATCATTTGTTTTTCGCGAGTTAGAGTAAATTCCATTCCGCTACACACCCCTTATCGAATATTGAGTTTCGACAGCGTGCGAGTTTCTACTACAAACATTACTTCTTAAAAGACATGAATATTAGTTAGACAATTGCTATAATTCTGTCATAACTTAATTTTAAAACAGATTCTGTACTAATGCACAAAAAAATTCCTACATTGTTCTACAACATCATAGGAGGTTTTGTGTCGAATTATGTAATTTATTGTTTAATAATCTCTACCTTTTCCCGAATCAGAAATTTCTACTAACCCTTCAGGGTATGGCTCAAAATATGTTTGTCTTAATAAATACTTTTCATCAAATCGAATGGCCCATGATTTTAAAATTGTAAGCAAACTACTAAGTGGTATTTTCTTTTCTGCATATTTTTGTATCAGTTCTAGAAAATGATCTTTTTCTTGTTTTTTTAGCTTTGTTTTAAAATATCCGAAAATGTGCTCACATACATTTACATTCGATGTATAGCGAGGCGCGCGCATAAATAATTCATATAAATTCTTCTCATAGTTATCAAATACGACTTCCATTGTTTCATTTTTTTGATTTGCAATAATACGCCCTAATTCTTTTTGTTTCACCTGATTATATGCCATAAATAAATACTTATAATCTGATTGAAACGCTACGAGTTCTTTTATGTTTTTAGTATGTTTAATCATTTTGTAATGCGCGATTGTAAACAATCTTGTAAAGAAATGCTCTCTAATAATAAAATTCGACAATCTACCTTCTTCTTCAATTGGAAGATGCGAAAATTTTTTTATTACTGCTCCGCCAAATAATCCAGTTCCTTTTCCTTTTACTGGCCCTTTTTCAAAACGAGAATAGATTTTCACATCACGAGTTCCGCAACTTGGCGAACGATTCTTCAAAATAAAACCGTCAACTTCAGGTAATGTTTGTAAAAATGCATTTGAAAATTCATTCATTTTTTCAGTTACATCTTCTCGTATTGACGGTTGTACAAGCCTATTCGCACCATTTTTTTCTACAATACGTATCGTTTCACGAGGAGTCCCTAAACCAATTTCTACTTCAGGACATACAGGTATAAATGTAACAAATGGCTGCAAGTTTCGAATTGTTACATCTGGTATCATCTCTCCATTATAACGACAGGCATCAAATTCTAAACATTTACTTACAACAATTGTTGGTTTTGCAAATTGCCGCATTTCATTACCTCCATGGTATCAATCCATACAATCTAAATTGTACTGATATTAGTATCTTAAGCAAAGTCTGTTTATATTGATTATTTTTATAATAACTATAAATTTAATGCTATATCAACTGCAATTCAAATCTATTTCGTATATGTATTAACAAGTTCTTGTACAACCTTGTTAACACTTTTTTGTCTAAACACAATCCATCTTTACTAGCATATTTACAGAGTCTTTCCTCTCCTCTTTACATTTAAATTAAAATAAGTCTTAATACGAATTTTAATCCCAAGTTATTTGGAATATATTCTTTATATTTGTACATTATAGACTGAGAAAGTATTACTTGTAGTTAGGGTGTTCCAAATGCATTTTAGAAACCTAATTTCTTTATTACGGAACATTTTCAGAAGCATTTTTTCTTTGGTAAAAAATATTTTAAAAAATCCATTCAGTTTAAGGAGGCATATTAAAATGGGAGTATTAAGTGGTAATCCCCAAAATGAACCAATGCATTACGGAGAAGTCTTTGCAATTTGGAGTTATCTTGCAGGCGCACAAGGTGCAATTGCTGGTTACCAAGTTCTTGTCAATCATACTGGAGACGAGGACTTAAAAAAGTTTTTAGAAAATCTTATAGAAAATGATATCCAATCAGAAGTTGAAGAACTAAAAAACTTGTTGAAATCAAACGGGGTGGCATTACCACCAGCACCTCCAGAACGTCCAGTTGCATCTATTGAAACAATCCCTCCTGGTGCTCGTATTAATGACGCAGAAATTGCAGCTAAAGTTTCTATGGATCTTGCTGCTGGACTAGTAGCATGTAGCCAAGCGATGGGACAATCACTTCGAGAAGACGTAGGAATGATGTTTGGACAATTCCATATGAAAAAAGCACAAGTAGGTGCCACTTTACTACGATTAAATAAGAAAAAAGGTTGGATTATTCCTCCTCCTTTACATGTTCTTCAATCTGATCAAGCATAACATGGCATAAGCGGTTAACTTTTGTTAACCGCTTCGTTGTATTTACCTGTACTTTTAATAATGGAGATTAAAGATATTTCTCATAATTTTAACTTTATGATTTAGATACTGTGAACCGAATAATGTACAAAACTACTGGAGAAATTAATACATAAGAAAGGAGGGGAAAACTATGAAGAAGAAATTATCATCTATTTTAAGTGTATTAGCACTAACTATTATGTTTTTAGGTACAACTGCCCATGCTGAATACGATGGAAATAACATGAATCGGGTTAATAATACTGACACTTCAACTCGAGTTAATGACAATAACATGAATCGAGTTAATAATGATGTGAGAACTCGAAATGTAAATACAACAAATGATTTAAATGATAATCGCGATAAAAATAATAATTGGGCTTGGCTCGGTTTATTAGGACTAGCAGGATTATTAGGTCTTAGAAGAAGAGACAAAGAAACACGCTAATTCAGAGCATTTTTTTAGTAAACAAGTACTTATGTATTAAAAGTATATAATGAATATAAATCGCCTTTTTAAAGGCGATTTATTATTTGCTTACAAGTAATATGTATAATTAGTTATTAATATACGTTAATATATTTAATTCATATATCACCTTATCTTTACTTACGATTAATTTTCTTAAATTATATATTTACAAATACGAAAATCAAAAACACAAATGTTGTTATAGCGAAGTTCTTGGTGTTAATCCATATAATATAAATTGAATCGTATTTTCAATTTCCACTTCATCATCCCATTTCTCTTCAGGCAATAATAAAAACCTCGTTAAGAGAAATCCTAGTACAGCTGATAAAGTAAGACGTAATACGGAAGATGGTGGCATTTCAATAATTTCCCCTTCTTCTTGAAACTTTACAATTAACTTTTTAAAATGTGAAAGCAGTTCTGTTTCTACTAATTGTTGTATTTCACTTTTTAGTTCCGGCTGAAATGGTACTTCTTGAATTAGTATTTTTATCATTGGAAAGTGCTTTTTGGCAAATTCAAACCTATTATGAATTACTACTCTTAAAAGTCCTTCATACGATTTATAATCCTTTTTAAATATTTCTTTTGCAAAAGCTTGTATGAAAAATGGCGCAGCGAACTTTGTTAAAGTCGGCATTACGACTGCAAACAATAAATCTTTTTTCGTTTTATAGTAGCGGAAGATTGTTCCTTCCGCTACACCCGCACGCTTTGCAATTTCACTCGTTGAAGTTGAGGCGTACCCTTTTTCTCCAAACATATCAACAGCTGCCTCTAATATACGCATTTGACGTTCATTACGTTTATCAGTATTCGTTGCGGCAACTAATTCTTCCAGCCAATCCTTCTTCATTTATTGTGCTCCTTTTTATCATCATTATATTTTTCGATGTTTCTTTAATGCAAATACATTTCCTACTGCAAATAATAGTGAAAAAAGTAGTAATACAGTAAGATCTAATGCAATCTCTGTAAACCCTTGATTCCGAATCATTACTTGTCTCATAGCGTCAGCACCATATGTGAGTGGAAATAATTTACCTAACATTTGTAACCATGTATTCATGGATTCCATTGGAAACAACCCAGAAAAGAAGACTTGTGGCACGATAACAAGCGGTATAAATTGAATCATTTGAAATTCATTATTTGCGTATGCCGATAAAAATGTGCCTAATGTTAGTGCAGTTAAAGAAAGCATACATGTTATAAGTAGCGTTAGCCATATTGAGCCAGCTACATATAAATCTAAAATATAAACTGAAAAACTTACAATTATAATAGATTGTATAAATGCAAAGATTCCAAAACCAATAATATATCCTAAAACTATTTCCCATCTTCTCACTGGTGTGGACAATAATCTCTCTAATGTACCACTTAAACGTTCTCTTACAAAAGATACTCCGGACAATATAAATACAAAGAAAAATGTAAAGAAACCAATTAATACGGGACCAAGCCCATCGAACATCGTAATGTCTTTAGAGCCATGTAAATAATCCACTTCAGGCTTCATCATTGATACATTATTCTTCTCTGTACTCTTTTGCAATACTTGAAGTACCGCACGGTTTTTTGATGAATCACTGCCTTCTAATAGAAGATTCATTTTTCCATTTTCTAAATGAATTACTGCATCTACCTTTTGCTTTTCTAATTCCGAAATTGCTTTGTCTTTACTATATTCATAAATTGATGCTTCTTGATTTTTCATTGCTTTTACTATAGGAGCAGGTACATCGACTACAGCAATATGCGGTATATATTCTTTTTGTGTAAATATTAGCGATAATAACCAAAGTAATAACATTGGTGCCCCAAACATCATTGCTAACGAACGCTTATCTCGAAAAAATTGACGAATGATACGGATGACTACACCATTAACTCTCATGATTCAATCACTCCTTCTAACATAAAGACATCTTCAATTCGTCCAGAAGATGTTTGTTTTTTCAATTCCTCCGGTGTGCCAATCGCAACTAAATTCCCTTCTCTAATTAGCCCTAGACGTTCGCAAAACTCAGCTTCATCCATAATGTGTGTTGTTACAATAATAGTTGTTCCTTTCTTTTTAAGGTCATAAAACTTCTCCCAAATCGATTTTCGAAGTAGAGGATCTATCCCAACTGTTGGCTCATCTAAAATTAATATTTCTGGTTCATGAAGGAGTGCTATCGCCAATGATAAACGTTTTTTCATTCCACCTGAAAAATGCTGTACTTGCTTTTTCATATGCTCTGATAATTGCACAAGTTCAAAAACTTCTACGATTCTCTCTTTCTTACGCTTACCTTTTAACCCATACATCGTTGCAATAAAATCTGCATTTTCATATGCCGATAGTTCTTCGTATAATGCATCAGCCTGAGCCATATAACCAATTCTTTTCATTTCATTTAGATTAGGCATGTTTGTATTAAAAACAATTACATCCCCTGTAGTTGACTCATTAATACCTGCAATCATTTTAATGAGTGTTGTTTTCCCCGATCCGGAAGGTCCAACCAAGCCAAAAATTTCTGCTTTTTCTACTTGCAGCGAAAGGTTATGCAAAACTTCTTTTTTCCCAAAACTTTTTGATACATCTCGTAAAATAATTGAAGGTTGCTGCACTAAAAATCCCCCTTTTCTTTAAAATGAGTGAGTACTCACTTTTATTTTACTCTCGAATTATTATATGTCAAACTTTTCAAACATATATTTTTTCTGTTATTTACTAAATCAATGAAACAGAGTCGACATTAGAATATCTTTTCTTAAAGTCGACTCTGTTTCATTGTGAATTATTCGATTTTTGTTATGTTTTTAAATTTAAATACCTTCTAATTCTAGCAACATCTAATGAATATTCGATAACTATTTGCTGTATTGGTAATATAACCGTTTCCGGATATAAATGTGCATATTGTAACGTTTCTGCATACTTTTCCAACCGTTTTTCTAAATACTTTACAATTTGCTCAGGATGACTTACTAATAAAGACCTACTATAATAATGAATTTGCTCCTCAATCGCCGTATATTCTTCAATTTCAAATTCTTTATGCATTTGTACACCCCTTTATATTTTTAATATTGCTTAATAATAACTATTTTAACTCGACTAATTTTTAAGTTTTTTGATTATTTACACTATAACAAACTCAATAGGTCAAATTTTGTTACTTTATGTAACGTTGAAAAATTTTAACAAAATTGTAATGGAAACTTGTACTCAAGAAAAACTACCTTTAAATTATTCTCCTGAACAAAAAAGCCGTACAGATTAATTTAACTGCACGACTACAATCTCAGGTCTATTAAAAACTCTTTGCGGAATGATACTATTGCCTAATCCTCTACTAACTATCATAGACGTATTTTGTTGTTCATATAAACCCGCTGTATATTTGGGCAGTATTCCTTGATTAGGAGCAACTAATCCCCCGATAAAAGGTAACCGAACTTGTCCCCCATGTGCATGACCCGATAACACTAAATCTACTTGCTCATCAGCATATGCTTCTAAAAATTCAGGCCTATGAGATAGTAATATCTTAAAACCGTCTGAATTCATTCCATCTTTAGCTTTCCTAATCTCATTTTTAACAATATGTTCTTCATCACGATTTCCACTAGTAAATTCTGGATCATCAATACCTAGCAAGTTTATTTCTTGCCCCTCTTTTTGAATACTTACATGCTCATTTCTTAAAACTGTAACATGGTATTTCTTCAATTCTTTCTCTAAACTGTTATATTTCCCTGACCACTGTTCATGATTTCCTGTCACAAAATATACTGGATACTCCGTCACAAGTTCTCGTATTACTTGCAAACTAATTTCTGCATTATATGATTTACTGTCAATTAAATCACCGGTAATAACAATGATATCAGGGTTCAAGTTTTTTACTTTTTTAATTAAAACATTTTGGTTTTCACCAAATTTTTTATTATGTAAATCTGAAAGTTGGAGGATTTTAAATCCTTTAAAAGAGGAAGGAATTTTGCTAGATGCTATATTAACTTCATTTACACTTATTAAATTGTTCTGCAAATATGAAAATATAATAATACCAACTATTGTACTAACAATCAAAATGACTCTATTAATATTTTTTTTCATAGTTTCTCCTTTTTATTTTCATAAAACATTTATATATGTTAACTGAATTATATTATACTTTTTTGATATTGTTTATGTTAATAAAATAATTCAGTACATGAAATTTTCATTCCGGATACGTAATGTATTTTCATTATATTCTTACTTTTACCCTTTGAATTATAAGAATACAAAAAAACGATTCTTTTCACACGAAAAAGAATCGTTTTCTAATTTTATACTTTTAATAATATTATATAAAGAAATGAAAAAACTGAAAGATTATCACTTAAGAGCATTGATTACAACTTCAGCTGCATCTGCAATTAATTTATTATCATAGGTAGCTTCTTTCTCATCTTTACTAGATAAGATTGCAATGATAATAGGTGCCCTGTTCGGCGGCCAAACGATAGCAATATCATTTCGTGTCCCATAACTTCCAGCTCCTGATTTATCTCCAACTACCCAGTCAGTTGGTACACCTGAACGAATAAGTTTGTCTCCTGTAGCATTTCCTTTCATCCACTCTGTAAGAATTTTACGTTTATCAGCTGGAAGTGCATTTCCGACCGTAAAAGCCTTAAGATTGGTAGCAATGGCTTTCGCTGTACTAGTGTCACGAATGTCTCCTGGAGTAGCTTCGTTTAACTCTGGCTCAAAGCGATCAGCCATAGTAACCCGATCACCCATCTGTCTAAGTGCTTTTTCATATCCTTTAGGTCCGCCTATTTTATTAAATAAAATGTTCCCGGCGGTATTATCACTGGAACGAACAGCCGCCTCTGCAATTTCCCCAAGTTTCATGCCTGTATCTACATGTTTCTCTGTAATGGGTGAATATTCCACTAAGTCGTCTTTCGTATAAGTGATAACTTCATTTAATTTCTCAGTTGAGTTTTGCTGTAGCAATACTCCTGCCGCTAATGCCTTGTAGGTTGATGCAAAGGCAAATCTTTCGTTAGGTCGATAAGCAATTGTTCGATTTGTACCAGTATCAATAGCATACACACCTAATCGAGCATCAAATCTTTTCTCAAGTTGAGAGAATTCTTTATACGTCGCATGATTTTTATGTTTAACTGGTCCGGTCTTTTCTTTCGCTTCAACTTGCAATGCCCCTCCTGTAAAAGCTTCTAGGCTTGTAAGACTTAAACCTAATATACCAACACATAAACCTATTTTTAACATCCTCTTGTTTTTCAAAATCATCATTCCTTTCAAATTTTCAATACTGAAAACAAGTAGTAAATTCAATACACTGTATCCTATTTGAAAACCTGTTTTTATACGTACACATAATAGACCATCTAAAAAACAAGTTTGTTCCATAAAGTGAAACTTTAATCAGTGGGGGTTTTGTTCATCCCCCACTGATTATCAGCCCTCACCAATCGGGCTTTTACGGGCAGCCCGACTCCCGCCTAACTTCTTTGCTCCAGCTGAATTTTGAGGTGGGAGTTTTACTACCCGGCAAATAGCGGGATAAATTTAAAACCTTTTTAACTAGTAGCCAAGATATTAACAAAAGTAAGAGATAGCAACTATGATAGCCGCTATCTCTTATTTCAAATTTTCCTTTTTCTTTAACTTATAAAGGCTTTTATATAAACAGGGTTTCTTCCCCTGAGAAAAGTGCACAAATTTTACTAATTTTGATTCGAACTGTCTGTACTAGCAGCTTCACCATGTATACGTTGCTTTTTTAAATCAAAGTATACATCTAAAATTTCCTTTCCAATTATAGAATTAATTCCATTTTTATCATCATGAAGCCATGGGACTACTACAGAAAATGCTACTTCTGGATTATCATATGGAGCATATCCAACTAATGTTAAGTTGTAACATTCCATACGTTCTCCTTTTGCATTTCTACCAATTGGATCATCTCCACCATATACAGTTTGAGCTGTCCCTGTCTTTCCTGCTGGTTTATATGGCGCATTTTTGAAATACTTCACGCCAGTTCCATCACCTTCTTGGAATACCCATCTAAAGCCTTCTTTTATCCGATCAATATGCTCTTTCTTCATATCAACTCGATTTAATACGACAGGCTCTATAGAGCGTATAACTTTACCGACCTCTTCTTCTTTTATTGATTGCTCTCGTATTTCTTGTACAATTTGGGGTTGCATTCTATATCCACCATTTGCAATAGTTGAAATATATTGTGCCAATTGCAATGGTGTATACGTATCATACTGACCGATAGAAAAATCTAATAAAAACCCAGGTTGACTATCTACTTTTCTAGTTTGCCCAATTATTTCATTCGGTAAATCAATACCTGTTGGTACCCCTAAACCAAATTGTTTAAAATAATAACGCATTTTATCAAATGCTTCTTGTTTAATATCCAATGAACCATTCGGTACGTAATTAACTCCCGCAATTTTTAAAGCTGTCTGGAACATGTATACATTCGAAGATACTTGTAAAGCTCGTAAATCATTAATATTACCAAATCCGGATACATTCCATGATTTCTTGGCTTGTGTACCTTTAAATTTCATCGGTGCATCATAAAATTGATCTCCTGGCTGTATTGCCCCTGTCTCATATCCAGTTAATAACGTTGCGCCTTTTACAGCTGACCCTAGCTCATACGAAGTTGTCATGTTACCTAATGCCAAATCCTCAATCTCTATTTTCCCTTCTTTTTCTACAATCTTTTTGCCTGCCATAGATAAAATCTGTCCGTTATTTGGATTTGTCATGACGACAAACGCTCGGTCCAACAGTGGCTCTGAACTCTTAAAAGCTCTCAAATTTTTCTCTATACTTTCTTCCACTTTCTTTTGTAATTCCATATCAATCGTTAATGTTAAACTATTACCACTTTTTCCTTTAGAGATTATTTCTGTGTTTATAATGTTTCCTGATTTATCAGTAATGTTTTTCACTTCTTCTTTTGTGCCGTGTAATACATCTTCATATCGTTGTTCAATATAACTTTTTCCTACACGGTCATTACGGTTATATCCACGTACCAAATAAGAATCTAAGTTTTCTTTCGGTAATCCTTCTTCACTACTTGTAATATTACCTAACACGGAACGAAATAAATTACCATTTACATAATTACGTTCCCAATCAACTGTTGTATCTACTCCTGGAAACTCCGCAAGTTTTTCACTTATCCGCGCATATTCTTGATCTGTCACATCTTTTTTTATAATTTGTGGTGTCAGTTGATAACCTGAACTCATTTTACTTTTAATAGCTAACACCTTTAAATCTTGTGCTGTTAATTCTGCCAATTCTACTTCTGTAACGCGACTTCGTCTTAAGTCTTGAATTTTTTTGTCTAGTTCTTTTCCCTCTATTCCCTTTTCTTTAAACTTTCCTATGTCGTTTTTAGTAATCTTTGATTCCGCACGTTTCGTATTCAATTGCATCCAAAAATCTTTTTTATCGATATCGGTTAATTTATTTATATCTTGCTCAGGCATTTCAAGTACCTTCGCCAAGTCTTTTGCTGTTTTTAAAATATCTTCACTCGTAATCCCTTTCACCCTTGTATACGTAATTGTGCGAAGAGATTTATTATTAACGACCGTTTTCCCTTCTCGATCTAGAATCTGTCCACGTGGAACTGGTATACTAGTTGTTTCATTTTGACTGTTTTCCACTTGGTTCTTATAAGCCTCTCCCTCAACGATTTGTACTTTTCCTAGCTGCATAATAATAGCTGAGAATAGTACAAATATGCAAAGGAACATTATATTCAATCGAATAGATATATATGTCTTCTGTTTCTTTACTTTTTGTTCTTTCATAAATCCTCCATATAATTCTTCAGGAAATCCTCACTAATACTTAGTAAATAAATATACTAAAAGCGTTCCCTATATATTAGAAACCACTATTCAGTTATAATAGTGTTTTATCTTTTTTGTTAAATCCTTGTAAGCATCCATTCCTTTTGGTTTAGCCGTGTAATTGATAAATCTCCCTTCCTGTTTTTTTCTCTATTTTTTTGTCGCCTGCATTAGAAATGCTAAACTGTATAATGACTCATATTAAACTTACACATAGACTTACTATTAACATGTACTTTTTTTCATACTGATTGTTCCTTTCTTCATGCTGTAATACTTAATAGACAATCTAAATCATAAAGTTGTTCCACATTTACAAAAAAAATAATTAACTATAAGATGGAATAGGCTACATAAGGGAGGGTTATATGTTACATACGAAAAGATGGAGATTTTTTGCGGTTCTTTCTATTGTAAGTGTGATTTTACTAATTTTATTAAAAATCAACTTCATTTTAATTACTATCGCAACTTCTTCAGCTGAAAGAGGAAAAATTCTTGATCAAAATGGTGTAATACTAGCTACAAATAAGAAAGTTAAGTCTCTATATTGCACTTCTAATGATGAAAAGCTATCGAATCAAGATACATCAAACACATTAGCTTTTTTCAATCAATTTTCAAACGAGTTTCAACATGACATTTCTGCAGAGGACATAAAATCACAATTACAACAATCTTGTAAAAAGCAGACTATGAATGATATACCGTTATACTCTGACATAAATGAGAGTGAACTTACATTCATAAACAAAAACAAACCCAATAATGTAATAATTAAAGATGAATTGATCCGATATTATCCTAAACACGAAATTGGTTCACAGCTAATTGGGTATGTAGAAAATGACCTTAATTCTAAGTATGGACCTGTTGGAAAAAGTGGGATTGAGCTTCAATATGAAAATGATTTAAAAGGAAAACCCGGAAAAACTCTGATTTTTAAAATGAATAATAAAAAGTTCTTGTGGAACATTCAAAAAGTACAAAAAGGAAAAGATGTCCGGCTAGCTTTAAACTCTAAATTACAGCAAAAAACAGAGGAAGCATTAAGATCTCAAATTAAGAAAATACCTGATGCTAATGCTGGCTATGTTGTAGTAACCGATGTAAAAACTGGCGCAATTTTAACTATGGCCAACTCGGCAGTTTTTAATCCAAATACATTACATACACATGTATCATCTAAAAATGAAAACATTAAATCACTTTCGCAAAATAAAGCAATTCAAAAATTAAAGTATGGTGAATCTTATGTAAATATGGCCTCTACTATAAAGCCACTTACTATTTTAATTGGATTAAACGAAAAGCTTTTTCAACCTGAAGATACTTATTTAGATAAGGGTACTTTTCAGTATGATAATCAAAATAACATTACGAATGCACCTGGAACGCCAACAGGTGAGATTACACCAAGGCAGGCTATCATTAATTCATCTAACACATTTATGACAGCAAAAGTAGCTCTGCCCTTATTCAACCGAAATAATGGGAATATAGAAAAAGTGGCACATATATGGACAGATTATTTAATGCAATTTGGCCTACGTTCTAAAACTGGGATTGATTTACCTTTTGAAGAAGACGGACAATATGAATTCCATCCATCTAATAAGTTTGAAAATGGAATCTCCGCTTTATTAAATGCCTCTTGGGGAGGAAATGAAGTGCATACTCCTCTTCAACTCGCTCAATATGCAGCAACTTTGGCAAGTAAAGGTGATAGATATAAACCTCAAATCGTAAGTGCTATTATTGGTCAGGACGGTAAGGAAACAAAAAAGTTTAAACCAATTTTAGAAAGTTCAAATCGTTATCCTATGAAATTTTGGAGCGTCATGCAAGGTGGGATGAGTCAAAATATAGAGGAGATTAAAAACTTGCCCTTTCATGTCGCAGGTAAAACAGGTATAACAGGCTCTCCCAACGAGCAAGAAAGAATGATAAATCATTCTCTTTTCATTGCATATGCTCCTACCGAAGATCCACAAATCGCCGTTTCTGTCGTTATTCCTGGTAGTAATTCAGAAAAAAATATTGCTGCTCTCGTTACATCAGAAATTTTAGAGTCTTGGCATACACTTCAAAAAGAAAATAATAACAATGAGGAAGGTTCATTAAAGTGAACCTTCCTCTTTTACCATATAGAATCTATATTTATTATTTTCCATTCACCATTATCATTCTTTTCGAGCATAAATGAATACTTAATATCAGTTAAAACATACTCTTTTTGCACATATCCAGTATTACCGTTAATTGTCGATATTTTTATATATCCATCATTTTGCACTTTTTCTGGAATCCAAGCTTTTACCATTTCATTAGATATTTCATATAAAACTTGTGATTCTCGTTTTGGTTCAGCTAAAATTTTTGTTTTATTTCCAGTAACCGTTGCATATATAAAATGCGCTTGCTTTGATTGGTTACTTTCTGTAAATCCACTTGGTACTTTGTATACTTTTTTTGTATCATTTGCAAATTCTCCCCCGTTTGTAAGAGCGACTTGCAACTCATGAAAAATATCTTCATCAAACTTCAATTCATCCTTCTTATAACTCTTCCCTTTAAATATAACTTCATCATTTAATGCTCTATACAAATCATTTTCATTTTTTGAATTTGTACTTCGATATAAATCATTTATAAATTGTTTTAATGATGGATCTTGAGCAGACTCATCTTTTGTTTTCGGCTTAATTTGAGTACTACTTTGTACCGGTGATTTATTATCATCAAGCCAAGGTTGTTGAACAATAAAAAATAACATTGTACAAACCAAAACAACTACAATAGGCAATGCTTTTTTACGAAATGGTCTCTTGTATGTTACAGAATCTACTTCACTATTTTGGTATATCGATTGCTTTATTTTATAAATAAATGCTTCTTCATCTTTACGACGCTCCATTGGTCCATTTTTTAATTTGCTATACCAGTCAGGATTTTTTTTATTGTTCATCACTTCTACCCTCCCCTATTAATTTTGAAACTTTACTTCTTGCTCTGCTTAACCTAGATTTGACTGTTCCAATGGATACACCTAATGTTTCAGCCATTTCTTCATAAGATAATTCATATTTCGCGTCCAATATTAGTATTTCGCGGTGTTTTTTAGGTAGTTTTAATACAACATCCCACACATCATTCATTTCCTCTTGATTAAAAAATTCTTGTTCTGCCGATGGAGATTGCTTATCGTCACTAAAAAATCCCACTAAAGATATCCTTTTAAAATAAGAGGATTTCAAATAGTTTATTGCCGTATTTCTTGTAATTTTTAATATCCACGTTTTAATAGATGACTCCTTTCGAAACGAATTCCAATGTTTAAAAACCTTAATAAATACATCTTGTGTGATGTCATCTGATAAGTGTGGATCTTTCGTAATAATAAATGAATAATTCCATACATCTTGCCAATAGTCTTTTATAACATAGTCAAGCTCATCATGATTACATTTTTCAATAAACTTCTGTTCCATTTCCACACCTCAAACTTATTTGAATAAACATAAAGCTGCCCTCACTTTTAATATGGTTTCAATATATAGACATGATACAAGTTTCATTTGTTCCATTGTTTATCTTTTTTTTGATAGAAGAATTCTCCTGAAAAATGTAAAGGTGTGCAATACATTTCATTACATAATCACCTTTACATTCTTTTTTATGACAGGCTCAAAAAAACAAGTAATGCATACAATGTTAAAAATTTACTTGTGAAAATCTGATTATGATTTTTAAAATTTCACGCAACACTCGATTTGTATCACCTATTTTTTCTAAGAGCATACTTATTTGTGTGCTCTATTTATTTTTTTCTAAATAACTGTGTTATTAAAGTTTAAAATCTCGTTTGTCTATTTCAATTTGTTCTTCTCTTATATTTACTATTAGCAACACCAAAATTTCAGACATGAAAATAAACATGAACAAGTTTTTTATCACCAGCTGTATTAGTACCTATCCCAATCGGACTTGTACTTCCGACTGAATCCTCTAGTTTTAAATCAGTATTTAGGACAAACTACCAATCAGCCCGTACTTGCAAATAATGAATATGATGCGGTATCAACTTTCTAGAGTCACAACAAAATAGAAAAAGCATTCTCGATTAGGAAGAATGCTTTTTTTGAAACTTAATTGTTCTTTGTTTTACCCAATTTATACCTTGGAGTTAAGCAAACATATAATAAATTCAGTAACAGATTTCACCTTATAATTAAGTATTATTTCTGAAAAACATGTTTTACTTTTTCGCCTGGAACATTGCTACCCCCTCTTCCTTTTACATCCTCGATCATCATGGTAACAATCATGTCTGGCGCATTTGCATCAAAAGCTGCAAACCACCCAAGTTCTTTTCCGTCTGCTTCTTTCGACTCTTTCAGTTCTGCTGTACCCGTTTTACCAGCAAGGGTTACACCATCAACCTTAGCAATTCTCCCCGCGCCATCAGGGTCATTAATGACTTTTATTAATGCACTCTTTAATATCCCTTGATTCTTTTTAGAAACCACATTTTCTTTCCAATTCCCCGCTACTTTTGATTCTTTTAAAAGATGAGGCGATGGAATATTCCCTTCATTCACAATCGGTGCATATGTTAACGCTAAATGAAGTGGTGTCATTAATACTTGTCCTTGTCCGTACCCCGTGTCTGCTAGTTGAATATCATTTTTTATCCCATCTTTTGCAATGATTGAAATAGGGAATTCGTATTCAATTGGTAATTTTTCATGAAATCCGTATTTCTTAAATTCATTTACATACTGATCTTTTCCTATTTTCAAAGCTTGTTGAGCAAAATAAATATTATCAGAGTACTTCATTGCCTTATCAAAATCAACTGGACTAGCATCCTTCACACGTGTTACATAATAATTTCCCCAAGATGAATCTTTTGTCCACTTTAATCCTTGAATTTTAAATTCTTCCTTAGGATTTATTGTGTTTGTTTCCAAACCAATTGCACCTGTAATCGTTTTAAATACGGAACCTGGTACAAATGCTTGTGTGAAGCGATTCATCATTGGCAGTTTCGAGTCGTTATTCCATGCTTCCCGTTGAGCTTTTGATGCTCCTCTAACTATTGTATTTGGATTATAAGCAGGGCTACTTACAAGTGCGATTGTTTCACCCGTTTTAGGATTGACCGCTGCACTAGATCCTGCTTCATTTTTCATCTCATTAAAGATTTTTTCTTGAATTGCAGCATCAATAGTTAACGTAACATTTTCTCCTTTTTTTGCTTCTTGTTTTGCTACGTTTTTAATCTCTTTCCCGTTCTCATCTTCCATAAATACGCGTCCACCCTTTTCACCACGCAATTTATTCTCTAATACTTTCTCTAAACCTGTCTTACCCACTAAATCATCTGCTTGATAACCTTTTTTTTGAAGCGATTTTAACTCCTCTGCATTTACCTTTCCTATATATCCCGTTAAGTGTGCCGCTGCTTCTCCTAATGGATACGTACGAATATTTACTGGGCGAGATAAAACTCCTTCTAATTCAATATAATCATTCTGTCTGGTTCCCTCTTTTAAAATACCAATTGGTACAAAGGAATCTGGTTTTATCCATTTCGCTGCGAGCTTCTGATCGACCTCTTCTGTAGACATATCAAGTAATTGTGCTACTATTTCTTTCGTTTGCGCTGCCGTTTCACCTAGTTTCTCTGGAATAATTCCAACTTCAGTCGCTTTACCATTCGTTGCAAGCCCTTTTCCATTTCGATCATATATTTCTCCGCGTTTTCCTTGCTCTGTTTGCATACGTACTTTGTAATCTTTTTTCATACCTGGGAAAATGAAGTCTGGTGTCCAATCTATTTTCCAAGATTCCTTATCTTTATCTTTCACGAGTTTTGCTTCATGGATGAATGAAACTGTTCCTCCATCCGTATCCATATTAACTTCAAAAAGAAAAAGTTCTTTATCTTTAGTATTCTCTCCTTTCGTTTTAATTTTTAAATTCTTAACTCCAATACCCTCATAAATTTTTTGATATTTCTCTGTGAACTCCTTTTTAGAAATCGTTTTTTTTGCATGTTCTGATAAACAATCATACATATTTGTAAATTTTTCATCATTCCATAAATTGATATATTCTTCAAATGCTTGTTTTGGCGGCTCATCTTTATTGCATCCTACTAACATAACTCCAAAACAAAAGAAAAGCAGCATCCATATTTTTTTCAATTCAATCTTCTCCCTTAATTAAAAATGATTATTCCTTTCTAAATATGTTAAATAAAAAATGTTTTAACGCTTAATAGACAGTGTAAGTAATGAAATAGTTCCACATTTACAAAAAAATTAAATTTATGGTTAAGCTGCATTCAAAAAGGGAAGATTTTAAGATTCTTACAAACGACGAATATATTTAGCGAACGTTATCATTATTAGTGTTGTTTTAACAATTCATTTAAAATACCTTTTAGTTCACTTTCGCCAATTTCATCTTTTTTCTTTATAGATTATTGATACAAAAAAAGAATCCTTATAATAAGGATTCTGCAACAGAAAATAACAAAGATATAAACAATAAAAAGAATTACTTAAAGTATAATTTATAGGCACTCTATATCCTTCTTTTTCGCACCAAAAACCCCTGTACAGCATGCGACAGGAGTTTAGGTCATTCTACAGCTTATTTAAAAGAGTCGTGTACAGGCAAACTACTAAAAATCAATTCAGCAACTTTTACATATCCTTTTGAGTTTGGATGAATTAAATCCGTAGACCAAAGCGTATTGTCATTAACTAAATGATGATTCCAAAAGTCAACATGATGAAGCTTATACTCTCTACTCAGTGAAAGTATAACTTCATTTGCCTCTAATAATTGTTCTTTTAATACTTGTTTTTTTTCAGAAGGAAATGGAAGCCTAACAGTAAAATCTGGAAGGTTTGCTATAATAATATCAGCACCTGCTTTACTTAATGTATCTATCATAAATTCCATATCGTTCTTATATGCATGATGATTCCAACGTCCTTTTAAAACATCGTTTGCACCTGCAATTAGACTAACCAAATCTGGATTAAAAGTTAATGCCTGTTCCAATTGCTGTGAGCGAATTTCTTTAGTTACTAACCCACGTTTTGCAAAATTAGCATATTTTAAATCATCTACACACAGTTGAACAAAATGATCTACCCAGCTTTTTAATGCTATTCCCTCAACTTCATCCCCTATCCCCTCTGTAAAACTATCACCAATCGCTACAAATCGCTTCCACATATATAGTCCCCCTTTTTTGTTATTCATATCTACACTATACAATAGCCCACAGCGTAATTGTTCTTCTTAAATGTTTTTCAATTTCAATTAAATTCCATAGGAGATTTTTCAAATGAGCAAGACAACTCGATTAAACTATTTCACATGAACAAAAACATGAAAATCTACGTTATCTTCTCGCAGAAATAGGTTGAGACCAACTATCTTTCCCATTATCATTTAAGCGTACTTGAAAAACATATATAGGTTGAGAAAAGCCTTTTGTATCAGCGTAGTAATCTATATTATAATCTGTAATGACTAATGTATCACCTGCTTTGAAAGATATTATAGGATCAAAGTCTCCTTGTTTTAGTTTTTGAAATACTTCTTTGGGAGACAGAATTTCGACATCTCGAATATGTGATTTTTTTGTAACTGGCTCATTGTCATTAGGCATTTTTGTAATTTCCTCTTTGTAAACAGGCATTTTATTACCTTCGTCTTTTAACTCTATTGATGTTTTTATAGTGACATCAGTCATGTCTGTTTTTGTAATGGGATCTAAAGGCATATTCCCAAATTCCTTCATTTGATACGAAATCATTATTCCAAGTGCAACAAAACTTACTGTAATCGGAAGAAATAAATATTTGGTCATTTGTGTATCTGTTTCTTTTTTCTTCAACAATATAAGAACTATATTTAACATAGAATATCCTAGCATCATTCCTAAAGTATTATGAAGTAAATCGGCTAGTTCCATACTTCCACGTTGCATTGTAAATTCAAGGATTTCAATCAATAAACTTGCTATAATTGAGCTGATTAACATCCATTTTGTTTTTTGAAAAAAATTACTAAATAAAGGTAATAAAATTCCTAACGGAAAAAGCATACCTATATTCACAATGATATGGAAAAAAGAAGAAAATGAAAAGGTATTCCATGCTTTTTTATAAACACTAAGTACATCAAAGTCAATTGTTCTTGCGAAAGTTATATCATCTGGACGACCAAATGAAGTGGCTGATAATACAAGGGAATAATATCCTATTATCAATATAAACAATATAACTTGTTGTACGGTAAATTCCCCCCCTCCTTTACATACCTTTTTGTATACTACAAAGTAGCTAAAAACAAAAATGAGTAGTAACAAGAATGTGAGTTGTATTGTAGGAATTGCAAAGGTAACAAGTAGTTCGGAAATAAAATTCATTTTACACCTCTGTTTTTACGAATAAAATATTCAATAGTTTTATATAACATTTTAGATATAGATAGCGATGTGTTGTTACCCCTAATAATTATTAATACAGAATTAAACCTGTATACATTGAGCATTTCTTCCTCTTGAAACCAGCTTTATTTGACCAAGCAGCTACAAGGAAACTAGCGTTTTACTAATTGTACTTTCGGCTATGTCTGGAAAAACGTTACGAAGATTCTCTTTAGTAAGAGGATTTTTCGAGTTAAGTATAAAATTAAAAATTTGTTCAATTTTAGTATATTTATATAGAATCCGTAATTGACCGATTCCTAATATACTTAGGAATCGGTCATATTCGTATATTTACTAAAGAAATAAAATTCCTTCAAGCATTACACTTTTTTTCGAAAATTTGTTGTTCTTTGTTTTGCCCAGTTGATACATTTCTTTTCAATTAAATGATACGAAACTATAGAAAAAAGTATTGTCATTGAAATACACAAAGCAAGAAGGAAAAAGATAGGTATCTTTGTATACAAAAGTTTAAATAGTACCATCATGATTGGAAAATGACACAAATAGATACTGTATGAAATTTCTCCTAAGTATACAAATACACTCTTATTTAAAAATGCTTTCACTTTTAGGTTACTCATGGCCATTATTATAAATATACTAACACCGATTACGACACCCCAATCTTTTAATAAGAAAGTAGTATCATTACGGGAAAAACCATAAATTAAAATGGAATATAAATATAGAATAATCCCTAATGCAATAAGAAATCCTTTATTAAATTTTTTCATATTCCTATATAAGTAGATAAGCTTTTCCTGATGCTTAAAAAGTAACATTCCAACCATAAACATCGATGTGAAATGCAGTGTATCGGCATAACCATTATAAAATCCCTCTGCTTTCCCTATATGCAACATATTAAGGAAAACACTAATTAAAGAAAAGCTCAAAGCAAATAGTATCGTTTTCTTCCAACTCAGTTTATAAAAAAGAAGGAATAACAACGGAAACACAATAGATATACGCATTTCTTGAGCCAATGACCAGATAACTGGATTATAATTTTCCGTAAAAAAGTTATTAAGAAGCACAAAATGGTTTATAATATCTATTTTTGTTATAGACCCTTGCCACCTATCATAGAACCAATCCCGTAGTCCAGCCACTTCATACGGCGAGAACAAAATAAATAAAGCAAAGGTAATGATTATCCAAAAATAATAAGGAATATAGATTCGTACAAATCGCTTAATTAAATATCCCCAATAATTTGTTTTTGAATGATAAAGTGCCATAGATAACACAAAACCACTGAGTACATAAAAAACGATTACAGCTTCCCCGCCAGCCCATAAAAACCTAAGCGGAGAAAATTTAATAGAATTAGGCAACGATGGTAGCATTAAACAAAAATGTCCAAATACCACTGTCAGTGCCGCTAACCCTCGTATGGAATCTAATTCTTTTATTCTCTTACTCATAAAATGTTCTCCTTGTAAATTGTAGATTTTGCTGTTAATAAAGGCCACTATACTATTGTAGTGGGAGAATTATACATATTGTTTCTTTAAATTCCTAATATAAGCAGTACAAAGTTAATCTATGTATCTGTTTTAGGAAACTTTCGTATTTAGGCATAAGTTATATAATAATAGAAAGAAAAAAGAAATTTCATTCTATAAAATCATATTGTCGTTTAGAAAACATTTTAAAACTGTTTTCTAAACCCTCGTTATAGTCTGTCTGCTTATTTGTCCATTGAACACCCTTATTCCCAGGCCCCCCTGAGGTATTAGCAACATATTTTAATAGCTCTGGTCCTTTTAAATTTTGCTGTAAACCACGGTTATATGCATTTATCATATTAGATATTGCAATTCGAGTATTGGTTTCTGCATTTTTCAAATCTTCGTTCGTTAAATCTTTAGGTGCTAGTCCACCTCGATGAAGCTGAAACAGTCCAAATGATGTGCCCTGATCTCCAATTGCGTTTCGATCAAACTTACTTTCATGGAATGCAATAGATAAAGGAATCCATGGCGGTATACCATGCTCTATTGATATTTGTTGAATCGTGTCTCTTACTTTAACTCGGTTAGTATGATGGTCATATGCGTATTTTGTAAGATATAGCCCTCCTGTTAAAACTAAAATAAATACTCCACTTTTTATTAATGTCCCTCTCATCGACGTCACCTCACTTGTCAGTATCAAAGATTGTCACTAGTAATCCTATCTTTTGGGGATATTAACTCGTAATCATGTATCATTTTGTTATTGTTTGTTTCATTAATTACCGATTTTCAGGTGAAATTATTAGGGGGTTCCCTCCATATAACATTCGCTTTTATCACTTTCGGTACAATTTACTTTTGTATGGGAGAGCGTTTTCTCTGTATGGTACCGTACTTTTTTCTCGAATACCTTGCTTTTTTATTCGATTGAAATTAAAGAATAACTATATACATAGGGATACACGCTATAAAGAGATACTTAAATTTCTTTAAAAAATTCATTTTCTGGCCTCCATTTCTTTATATAAATAATTTAAAACAAAATATTTAATAGAAAGAAAAGATTTTATTAAATTTTTATAAAAGTTAATAACAGAAATAAGTACCAGGTATCGATTTTAATTGTCACTTGATGGAATAATGAATGTTTTTTCATCATGTAACTTTATTAAACTAACCTTGCACCAGAACCCTTTGAATCGAACAATTCATAATAAACGCCATCCTTTCTGTATATTTCTACAAAAAGAATAGCGTTTTTTGATTATATGGATACAAATTTATCTTAGCTTGATTGCAATATCGAAAGTTCCGAAGAACCAGATTTGAGAATTAATACACTCTTCAATTCCAAGCCATCCACATAAGAATCTATAATACTTTGAAACCTTTTATTTCAGGCTAATATTTAATTTTATCCTACAAAGTTAGCCTTTTACTATATCAACCGCGCTATTCCACATGCCGCTAAAGAAAGATCCTATTTCGCGCATTAAACGTGTAAACCAATTTGCTTGTTCTACTTCAGATTTTGTTACAAGGTCTACTTGTAATGATTTACCTGATAAGAACCCAGGATCTGTAATATCTTTAGGCGATATAATCATTTGACTAATTGTTACACCTTTTTTAATAGGCGCTTCTTGTTCTTTATTCGATACTTTAAATTCTTTTTTATAAACGTCTTTGTTGTCCTTTGGCATTGGAAGTGAAACAGCTTGCTTCGTTTGAACAACTACATCTTTGTCCTTTGCATTTGCTACTCGCACTGTTTCATGACCTTTTACTACTGAATCTTTTCCATAGACCTTCTTCACTTCAAAATTCGCAAATCCATAATCATATAATTTCTTTGTTTCATCAAAACGTGCTGTATGAGAGTTTGCTTTTATAACTACAGAGATTAGACGCATACCGTTTCTTTCTACTGTACCAGTAAAACAATCTCCGGCTTCTGGAGTAGTTCCTGTTTTTAACCCATCTACACCTTCGTATTGCTTAATTAAGCCTTTTAACATCCAGTTAAAGTTCGTCATATCAATCGGATACTTGCCACCCTTTTGGAATGTTTTTTTAGGGATTTTTGCTGTATCTAATATTTTCGGAAAATCTTGAATAAGACGTTGTGCTAAAATCGCACAATCTCTTGCGGACATTTTATTTTTCTCGTCTGGAGTTGTCCCTTCTGGGTGATGTCCTTTTAAATCATGGTTTGTTAAACCTGTAGAGTTTACAAATTTATAATTTTTCATTCCAAACTCTTTTGATTTATCGTTCATCATTTTCACGAAATTGACTTCTTTTCCAGCAATCTCTTCAGCTAAAGCAATTGTTGCACCGTTTGCAGAGTAAATTACCATTGCCTCATATAACTCTTTGACCGTATAAGAGCCACCATTTTCTAATGGAACGTTTGATAATGAGCGATCTTGCGAAATCTTATATGCATATTCAGAAATTTTAACTTTTTGATCCCATTTAAGTTTTCCTTTATCCACCGCTTCATGAACTAAGTATTCACTCATCATTTTTGTCATACTAGCAATTGCTAATAATTCATCTGCATTTTTTTGATATAAAATTTTTCCGGAATTTGCTTCTACTAAAATTGCTGATCCTGCTTCTACGTCTAAAACAGGGACTGTTTCCGCTGATGCTCTTCCAGATGTAACAACCATGCTACAAAATAGTGTAAGCACTGTTCCTATTGCAATAAATCTCTTGTAAAACATACCTTTCACTTCTGTTACCTCCAATATCTTTGTGCTCAAAAAAACGTTATTTTAACATAATCCTCCAAAAAATAGACAGTGTTATCAAATTCTATATACATATAAGACATTAGGATCGCTTTCATATAGACCATCTCATCACACCCTTTTAGGCGCACTGACACTTAGTATTCCCACACACATCCCTATTTTTAATACCCTTGTATTTTTCAAAATGATCCGTACTTTCATATTTTTTAGGATTACACTTAATAGACAATCTAAGTAATACATTTGTTCCACATTTACAAAAAAATAAAACCAGTGCGCCCCGATTAAATATCGAAACACACTGGTAGCTTAGCCGTTTTCTTATTATCTACTTGACAGGGTCTGTCGGTCTCTTTTCAAAAATTACTATATTTGCACCATTTGCTAGACTCATACCAAATATAATTACACAAGTCAAATTAACCAAGTTATAATAAATCCGAGAATGCGGACAAGAAAACCATTTTATATTTTTTTAAAACTCTTTATTTTTTTATTTAAATTACGGTACATGAAATTCACATGACACTTGTGTAGTAATACTTTCTCCTTATCAAGAGGATATAATATTACAGCAGCACTTTTACATAGGTGTAGCTTTTGAATAAAGTTTGATTAACTTAACTTAATAAACCTTGATAAAAGAGCGAATAGAAAAAGCGTGTTTTGAAAAAAAGATTGATCAAAACACGCTTTTTCTATATTCAATTGAATCATCCTTTTATAAAAAAGTTTGATGATTTTTGTGAACCTTACTCAATTAAAGCGCCCGACTGTGGTAGATACATTATCCTCAATTACTTCTTGGGGTAGCGTCAGGAAAATGCGGATTTACAACGCTAAGGAAATGTCACTTATTAAAAAAGCCGATTTCCATCTCAAGGAATCGACTTTTTAGTTCATTAAGTAAGAGGTTTGAAAAAATAGCCTGTATATATTTGAACGATGAATAACTTACCTATTTTCTTGTGTTTGTTTGCATTACATAAAGAAAAACATAACGTATTATTTATCTGTTTGTTTTTGCTTCTTTTTCAAATACTCCGCACGCAATTTTTCAAGTTGCTGCTTTTTATCAAATTTGGCAGGCGTCTGTTTTTCATGAAACTTTGCCACAGCTGCCTGACCTTTGTAATCCAATTGATATTTCCCCACTTTATTCACCTACTTTTCTTGTCTTTAAAGAGAATCTATTCAACAAATATAATATACCTTATTTTACTGAAGTAAACCTTATTAGTCAAAGGAACTTAAAGTAAAAAGCTTGATAATAAGGGGAAAACCAATCTAAAAAGTCGCTTTCCTTAGGTAAGGGAAAGCGACTTTTTGTGTAGTCTTATTCAATTAAATGGCCCGATTGTTGAAGAAAGAGATACTCTGCAAAATAGATCTTTTTATCAAACTTTATTTTAAATCAACAATAGGTAAATTTCTTGGCCATTATTTTGCTTCACATAAAATTCTATACAAAAAAGCAACCTATAAATTTTAAATTAAGGTGATAATTTATAGGCTGCTTTTTATTCCGTCTTTTATTACTTAGCTAATTCTTTCGTTCTCTGCATTACATCAACGAAAAATCCCCAGTTATTCACAACAGAAGAAATACTAATATGTTCATCTGGAGTGTGAACATTAAAGATATCTGGACCGAATGAAATAGCATCTAACTCAGGCATTTTTTGAACAAATACACTGCACTCAATTCCTGCATGTACTGCGAAGATTTCAGCATCTTTGCTGTATTTTTCTTGGTGCACTTTTTCGAATAAATTACGGATAGGCGAATTAGGATTATATGGCCACTCTGGATATTCAGACTCTTTTTCAAATGTTGCCCCTACTAATTCCGCAATATACTTAATTTCATCTACAATATGTTGTTTTAAACTACTTACAGAACTTCTCACTTCGCTTCGTAATTTAATCTCATCTTGCAGTGTTTGAATAACTCCTAAATTAGTTGAGCTTTCTACAAGACCTTTAATATCCATGCTCATACTTTGTATACCATTTGGAATTAAGAATAATGAAGAAATAAGCTGTTTTTGTGTTTCTTTAGAAAAGACTTTTTCCGCCTTTTCTTCTACTTTTGTAAGTGAAACATGAACATCCGGATCAACAGCACGTAGCTCTTCTTGTAACATACGTGTCCATGATTTTAGTTTTTCTTCTACTTGCTGTACATCTTCTGCACGTAATAAAATTGTAGCTACACTTTCACGCGGAATTGCATTTGTTTTTAAGCCGCCATGAACTTCACTCATATTAAACTGAATGTGAAGTGATAAATCACGTAAAACTCGTCCTAATACTTTATTCGCATTACCGCGTTGTTTATCAATTTCCAAACCAGAATGTCCACCTTTAAGTCCCCCAACATATAGTCGGTATGTGTCCATATCTACTGACGCTTCATCCCAAATCACTGAAATCGTTTCAACTGCTTTCGTACCACCTGCGCTACTCACTAGTAATTTATGATCTTCTTCAGAATCAATATTAATAAATATTTTTCCGTCAAAATGATTTGAATCAACAGCGAATGCACCGCCCATTGTCGTTTCTTCTTCAGTTGTAATAACAACTTCTAAAGCTGGATGCGGGATGTCTGTTGAATCCAATAATGCTAATGCATATGTAACGGCAATACCATTATCAGCACCTAAAGTAGTTTCGTTTGCATATAACATATCTCCAATAATTCTTAATTCAATTGGATCTTTCTCAAAATCATGAACTGTCGCTTGGTTTTTTTCACACACCATATCAGAGTGCCCCTGAATGATAATAGCTGGAACATTCTCATAACCAGAAGTAGCTTCTTTTTTTATAATGACATTTAACGCTTCGTCTTGAATAACTTCTAAATTACGTTCCTTTGCGAAACTCACTAAGTAATCACTAATTTCTTTTTCATTACCTGATCCTCTAGGAATCTTTGAAATTTCTGCAAAATGATAAAATACAGGGTGCTTTGTTAATTGTTCTAAAGTAGTATACATTTTTAAGCTCCTCTCCAATTGACAAAATAATATGTACGTCCTTTATTATTATACCATGATTCATTATTTTACTTTTATTTTAAGATTTCAAAAATTCATTATAACCTATTCATTCCATCCTCATATTTTTTAATTTAGTGTAAATAAGCTATACTCTTACAAGATTGTAAGAGTGCTGTAATCAAAATCGATTTTTCTATTTAAAAAATAACCGTATACTTTAAATACATAATTTAAAGGAGATAATGAAAATGAAAAATTTTCACCTGTTATTACACTAAGTTTATTATTTTGCAACTTAACTATCCGAAAGAGCTTCTCTAAATAGAATCGGTAAGGATGTATATTACATACAGATAAAAGGTGAAGGGTTTATTGAAAAGATAGAAGGTAGAAACTAACGGAACTACACATTGCCGGCATATGATGAAGATGGAGTAAGAAAACAAATTACATTTAGAAGTAAAAAACAATCAAACGATCAAAAATTAAATGAAAAGGAATTTTTTGTGCATTTATGTAGACCAAGAAAATAAAGATAAAAATGAAATATCATCGATTGAAGTAAAATCCTATGAAGAAATTCAAAAAGCGGATTTACCTTTAAAAGTAAAAGAAAAGTTTAATGCAAAATAAAAAATAAAGGAAAATGCTCTTATGCATTTTCCTTTATTTTTTTCACTCGAGCATATTTCGAACTATTACTATCCATAAGTTTTTCTAAACGATTTATATTTTCTGTTAATGCACCTTTCACAAGAGAGAAATCTGTATTTGATTCTTCTTTTTTAGTTTTAAAAAACGAAGATTTTTGAGCATTTACTTCTGCCATCTCTTCTCCCCCTTTTCAAAAAGATACAACCTTTTATTTATATTATATAGCAAATGCAGACAGAGTGTACACGTATCATTTTCTTTTTAATTCTTCTTCTAACTCTTCTACTTGCTGCAAAGTATCTCCTTTTATTAAAGAGAAATCTGTTGTATCTTCATTATCTTCTTTAAAAAAATCATTGTCATAATCTTTTATCACTACAATCACCTCTACGTGCTAGTGTAGGAATGATTGTCCAATTTTATACAAGCTTGTCTGAATTTGTTCTCCCTTTATGTATAGGTGAAAAGGACAGAAAAAGATTCTGTCCTTATTTACTAAAATAACTATGATGAATTGTTAAATTATATACATTTTCAAAATCTCGATCTTGAAGGTTATTTTTCTTCCCATCAATAACAATGAAAACATCACTAACTATTTTTGCTGGTATAATTCCGACATTTTCTACTTGCACCGCTTTCTGCTCATTCAATTGCTCGATGTGTTCTAATGGAACAATAATACTAAATTGAGAGCGGATACCACGAAAGTTTGTATTTAATTCCTTCACCGCTTCAAATACAACAATTTTCGCACCAATCTTTTCCCCATATGAATCTAAAAATGTGTTTAAGCTTTTTGTATATTCCTCTTCCGTATGCCATTCCATTGTCCCAAAGGCTGTTGGATTCACATTTTGAATAATTGTCGTATATATTTCTCCTCTTGCTTTTGAAGCAATTAATGACCTTTTAATTGATTGGACCGTCTTTCCAATATCGCTGAATTTTGCGCCCCATATTTCTGAAATATTTGGTGTCAAAATGAATGCAATATCAACGAAAATTACCATCGCAGCAAACATTAAAAGATTTTTCCAGAGGGTTAAATCTATTCCTTTTATCGTGAAATAAACTGTGACTGATGTTATGAACAAACCGTACCACGTTTTTCGAATTCGTTGTTTCTTCTCCTCGTACAACTCTTCATTTCTCCAATAAAAGAAAACAAGAACAATAAAGACGATTGCTAAAATAAATAAGCCAATTTGAATGTTAGAGATCGTCAATCACATCACCCTCCATTCCAAAACTACTCACGATACCATTACATGTACAAACAGCTCTCTTTATGACAAAAGACGTGGACAACCTTCTAAAGCTAGCAACATCGCATATACATTAGAAGCAGGCCACGTCTTTTATCCCGCATTAACGGGCAGTAACCCCCCCACCTCAAAATTCAGCGAAAGCAAAGACGTTAGGTGAGGGATCAACTGCCCATAAAAGCCCGATTGGTGAAGGCTAATAATCAGTGCGGGATGAACACCCTCCACTGATTAAAGTTTCACTTTATCATGAATCTACATTGTATATGTAGACAAGCATGCGTTTCAAATTTTCATCTTAAAAAGAAATATGTTTCGGAATTTCCCCTTTAGGTACTTCTCCATCCATACTTAAGTAATAATGACGAATCGGACGTAATTTTTCATCTAACTCATAAACAAGCGGAATGCTAGTTGGAATATTTAATGAAACCACACCATCACTTGAAAGGTTGTCTAAGTATTTCACTAGCGAACGAATTGTATTACCGTGCGATGAAATAATTACTTTCTCACCACTTTTTAATGACGGTGCAATTTCTGAATGCCAATAATCAACTACTCTTTTCTCCGTATCCTCTAAACATTCAGTCAATGGGAATTCATCTTTTTTTAACGTTTTATATCTTGGATTGTTCGCCTCATATCGAGGATCATCTTTAGTAAGTGCAGGCGGTCTCACATCTATACTTCTTCTCCAAATATGAACTTGTTCATCTCCATATTTTTTTGCAGTTTCGTCTTTATTCAATCCTTGTAGTGCACCATAATGGCGTTCATTCAACTTCCATGAGTTATGTATAGGGACCCAAGTGAGATCCATTTCATGCAGTACAATCCATAATGTACGAATTGCTCGTTTTAGTACCGAGGTATACGCAACATCAAATGTATATCCATTCTTTTTTAATATTGTTCCTGCTTCTCTCGCTTCACTTAATCCATTCTTTGATAAATCCACATCTGTCCATCCTGTAAATCGATTTTCAAGATTCCACAAACTTTGTCCGTGACGAATGAGTACAAGTTTTATCATTATAATTCCCCTCTCGGAAATATGAATTTTAAAATTTCAATACGTACACATATAAAGTTTTTGGCAATGTGAATTTTTTATCCATAGTTGCCAAATATACAGATAAAAATTTATGATTTTTCAAACTACAAAACAAGATACTGTTTCTATCTTTTATTCTACTGGTATTTCACGCTTAGACGTCCATGCATCAAATCCTGAACGGCTATTTGCCATTTCATTCATAACTTGATGCCAATTTTCTTCACATGATTCGCCAAACTGTGAGAAAATAGCTCCCATTTGTTCTCTTTGAACATCGCTCAGTTTTTTCTCTAAGTCTGTTCCTTCTTCTGTTAAAGACAGCTGTTTCACACGACGATCATGTGCAGCTTCATTACTCTCAATAAGTCCTTTATCTAACAGTTGGCGCAACGGTCCGTGAAGAGCTTGTTTACTTATTTCTAAAAGTGATAGCAGTTCATTTACACTAAGCCCTGGAAAACGAGCGATAAAAAACAGAATTCTATGATGTACACGCTGTATACTATACTCTTTTATTATTTCATCTGGTTTTTCTGTAAAAGTTTTATATGCAAAGTAAAATAATGCTAATGCCTCATTCATTTGCTCTTCTTTATGTTGTGTCATCTACTTTCCCCCTGTATGTAAATTATACCACAACTCAATTATGAATAATTAAGTTGGTATATTGAGCCTAATTTCTTCATTCTAAAACCAACAAATTTCAACTATTATATTTTTTGAAGGTTGTTTAATTCGTAAACCATACCTTCAAATAAAGTATCCAAATTATTTTTTAAAGAATTCTTAAGGAAATAGGTTAAATTCAAATGATAAATATTGTAAAATTTATTTATTAATATTTTTTTGAAAAACTCAATTGTGATTGGAGTGTTATTGTATGCAAACAAAAAAAGTTTATCTTTATGTATTTAATACGATGTCAGACTGGGAATATGGACATTTAATTGCAGAACTAAACTCAGGAAGATATTTCAAAAAAGAGTTAGCCCCTTTAAAGGTAGTTACAGTAGGAGCTAATAATGAAATTATTACTACGATGGGAGGACTGAACATAAAGCCAGATATTTCCCTGGATGAATGTACTCTTGAGAGTAACGATCTTTTAGTTTTACCCGGAGGGACTACTTGGGGAGAAAGCATTCATCACCCTATCTTGAAAAAAATTGGTGAAGCGTTAAAACTTGGTACGATTGTTGCTGCCATTTGTGGTGCAACTGAGGGACTAGCTAATTTCGGATACCTAGATTCTAGAAAGCATACAAGCAATGACTTAGAGTATATTAAAATGGTTTGTCCTAATTATAAAGGAGAAAAACTTTATAAAATGGAACCTGCGGTATGTGATGAAAATTTGATTACTGCATCAGGAGTAGCTCCTCTGGAATTTGCAATGGAAGTACTGAAAAAAATTGATGTATTTGCACCAGATACGTTACATTCATGGTATAACCTAAATAAGACTTATAAGCCTGAATACTTCTTCCAGTTAATGAATTCAATTACTAGATAAGCTGAAAAATTAAATTAGCAGTTTTATATTATATAAAAAACTTAAAAAGCACCCCTAAAGTCGTTATAAATACAACCGATGACGGTTGTAAAACAAAAAATAAAAGGGATGATACATATTTATCTTGTATCATCCCTTTTATTTTTTATAACATTAATATCACCATATTATTTTAATTATTCATCTCCAGCAAGAGTTAACTGCCAAGATACACCATACTTATCATTTAACCAGCCAAACTTTTTACTAAACGGATATGAACCTAAAGGCATAAGAACTTTTCCATCTTGTGCTAATTTATTAAAAACTGTTTCGATTTCCTCTTCCGTATCACAAGTTACATAAAGAGACATAGCTGGAGTGAATGTAAAATCATGCTTTACATAACTATCAATACACATGAACTCTTGTCCATTTAGCGTAAAAGTTGCATGAATTACAGTTCCCTCTTTACCTGGTCCATTCTCATCATAACGAGAGATACTTACAATTTCTGATTGATTAAATAGCGATGTGTAAAAATTCATCGCTTCCTCAGCTTTGCCCTCAAACATTAAAAACGTAGTGATTTTTTGATTTGTGTTACCCATTTAGAGACATCCCCTTGTTATGTATTTATGCAAAACATACATCGGACAATAAAACCGAACGTATATTCTTATAAGTGTATTGTCTATAAAAACGATGAGTTTGTCAATTATCTATGTTTTATTTCTTCTTAAATAATGCTGTCCAAAGAAATGATTCTCCAAACATATTATTTGGTTGTTCAATTTGCTTCATTTTTCTAATTTCAATTACTTCAAATTCTTTAAATATCTCTCTTAATTTTTCTTCAGAATATGCAAGACCACCTTGTAGACTCCATCCTCTATATACGTCCCAATCTGTTATTTCTGATCCGTTTCGCTCATCTAAATCGCCAGCTGCAAAACATGTTAATCCGAAATAACCACCAGATTTCAATGAGTTTTTAATTAAATCCACATAATTTATTCTTCTATGCGGTGGAATGTGATGCAAACAGCCCGAATCGTATACAAAATCAAATTCATTTTGACCCTCTAAATTAAAAATCGAATCACAAATAAAGTGAATTTTTATTCCTTTTGCCAACGTCCTCTCTTTCGCCCAATTAATGCCCTCTATAGATAAATCCACTGCTGTAACATCAAATCCTTCAGTCGCTAAATAAATTGCATTTCTTCCTGGACCACATCCAAGCTCCAACACTTTCCCTTTGGAAACCCATTCTTTTTGTATATACGAAACTAGGTTCTCATCTGGAACATTTTCAAAAAACGGAACATCTTTTTCTCTATCCGCATAAAATTCATTCCAAAACGGTTCTGCAGGTCTTAATATTGAATCAAGCATTTTTAATATATCTTCTTGAGTGTGTAACGTTTCACTTTTCATTTATACCCCTCCATAATCAATAGTCAGAAAATTATTATATCTCTTTTTAAACTTTCAAACAAAGAAAAAACTCCTATATTCAATAGGAGTCAAAAATATTATCTCTTTAAAATCCAAGTACAGTTAACCATTTTAACAACTGCTCTTCTCGCACCTTCAAATCATCGTTTCTATACTTACCCATCTGTATTTCGCTAACAATTTCTCCGTCCACCATAAAAAGAACTCTTTCTGTTTTAGCTGCTACCTTTACGTCATGAGTAACTAGCAAAATTGTAGTTCCCATACGGTTTATATTTGCTAAAATATCCATTACCTCTTCTGTCGCTTTTAAATTCAAAGCACCCGTTGGTTCGTCAGCAAAAATAATATTAGGTTTATTTATGAGTGCTCTACAAATAGATACCCTTTGTAATTCTCCTCCTGATGCTTCAGTTATATTATTAGTTGCAATTTGACTAATTCCCATTTTTTTCATCAATTCAAGTGCACGTTTATTTATTATTTTCCTGCTCTCAAATTTTGCTAAATACGCAGGCAAAACTATATTATCAAAAAGATTCAAATTTCTAAGAAGATTGCTCTGTTGAAAAATAAATCCCATTTCGCTGAGTCGTAATTTTGCTAACACCTCTTCTTTCATACATGTTATTTCTTTACTATCAACTTTCACACTTCCTGATGACATTTGATCCATTCCGCTAATATTATATAGTAACGTCGATTTCCCTGAACCAGAAGGTCCCATGACCGATATAAACTCTCCCTCATAAATCTCTAAATTTATATTTTTTAACATATGGTAAGTTTTATTTCCATCCATTGCGTATTTTTTATTTAATTGTTTTACTTCTAAAATTTTTTTCAAATTACACACCTCCTACTCCCCATTTAGCTTTAAATCATTTGTTTGTTTCACTGTAAAGCTACTGAAAAGTGTTGCTACGGTCACAGATATAAATAAAATAGCTGGACATATTACATAAGAAATGATCGGATTAACAACAAACTTTATGTGAGCTGCTCCCATAAATGAACCTAACCAGCTTATTAGTGTTTCTCCAAACGTAGCAGCTATAAATGTCCCTGTTAAAATACCTACTAATACTATAGAAATAGAACGAGTAACATATTGTATACGAATATCTTTGTAGGAAAAGCCGATACTTTTCATAATTAATATTTGCGAAGAATCTTTTACCAATAACATTTTAAAAAACATCGCAGTTATTAAAACCGATATCAATATAGCAATCAAAATTGCCACTTGTGTCACGAGTCTTAATTGTTTAATTGTCTCTCCTAAAGTTTGAGATAAATAATTATCCGTATCTGTTATTTTTGCAGAATTAAAATTTTGTTTATACTCCTTCACTTTTTCTTGTAGATTCACTTTGGGTTTCATATCTACATTTACTACGTACCATAATATATTTTCTTTATTATAAGAAAAACTCGCTTTAGCTGTTTTTCCTCCATTCGTTACATCTTGATATATACCACTAATAGTTAGCGTTTTCTCTTTTCCCTCTACAAATAAAACGATTTCATCCCCTATATTCTTTTTTAATTCATTTGCGTTCATATAAGAGAGAGCGATCTCATTTTCATTTTTTGGTGCCATACCTTTAACATATTCTATTGGAAATTGGGCGAAATCTCCCACTTCTACATTTAAGTTTTCATGTGTACCATCAGCTTTCACCATTTTAAATGTACTCGTTACAAATGCTGCATATTTTTCTACCTCTTCATCGTTGCCGACATACGATATAACGTCATTAAACCGTTTTTCTATATTTTCAGATTGCTGTAAATCTATTCGTATATCACTCTTTCCTGTTCCCATATAATTAACAAATTGCGGTGACTGAATCGTGTACAAAAAGTTAACTGGTACAACAATCATGAACACTGCAATAATTAAAACGATACTTAATACTCGATATAACTTAAATCGTTTCACTACATCTTGTATACCAATAAATATATTTACATTTGTAATTTTAGTTTGATAGAGCGAAAAAAATCTTCTAATCTTTCTTTTTCCTAGTTTATCTCTTGATCGTAAAGCGTCTATTGCTGTAATTCTCCTGAAATTCCGCAAAATGATGCGGCAAAAAAGGATAACGGCTAGAAATAACAATGTTGTGACTATCAATGGCACAACATAATATAAAATACTTTTATTAGCTGTCCCCATATAAAGTGCGATGTTAGAGGTAAATATTTTTGTAACAAATAACGAAAGGATATATCCACATATACATCCGATAGCGGAAATAACAACATATTTTGTTACATATAGTTTTTGAATATCTTTACTTTGAATGCCGATAGCTTTCATAACACCAATTTCCCGATAATCTTCTTCCATTGAAGTCATAATCGTAAATCTAATACATAAAATCGCGATTAGCATTAATAATGCACTTATTATGATAAGTACTGCAGCTATTATTCCATCTGTTAATGAATTGAGTGTTTTAAAGAGTGAATACGTAATAGAGGGACCTTTTTGAGGTAAGTTTGATGACTGGTATAAAGTTTCAAATTCATTTATTTTATTTAAATCTGTTAGCTGGAATTCAATAAGATATTCACTTTCTCCAAAATTCCCCTTTATTCTTTCGAAGTCTTCATCGCTTATTACAAATCGTTTTGAACTAACAAGTGATGGGTTCATTTGAACATCACGAACAAATGCCGAAATAGTAAATTCTAGCTCATTATTATTTTTAACAACCCAAATTTTATCTCCAATACGCAAATTATATTTTTGCATATAATAAATTGGTACACCTATTTCCCCTTTCCTAACATTGATCAATTCATTATTTAAATCTAATAAAAAGTCAAAATTACTATTTTGCTTAACGAAGCTAATGTCCATTACACTATTATGTTCCGCTTGATTTTTCTTCTTTATAAAAATGTTAGATCCGCCTATTTGAACCATCTCTGCTGTTTGTTGTTTTTTTACAAAAGGAGTTTGCGCTACAAATGAATCAATTGACTTTTGGTTTATTTCTCCGGCATGCATTTGTACGAAGTGCGGTGCGTTTGATACTTTAAACAATTGATCCGTTGAGTTCAATAGATTTATAACGTTACTTGAAGCACTTGCGATTAAAAGACTTGATAACATGATAAACATAAATAGAATGGTAATTATCATTTTATTTTGAGAGAAATCTCTTTTTAACATTCTCCTAATCATATGGAGCTAGTTCCCTTCATTCCATAATATTTTCTTCGTCACTATCGCTATTATTATCATTATGAAACTAATAACTAATATAGGTAAATAAATTTTCATACTGAATCCTTCAAACATAAAACCATAAATGACTTGCCCAATGGGTGCCATACATTGAGATACCGCTGTTATAATTGCCATTACTTTTCCTAGGTTTTCATTTGGTGTTTTCTTTTGGACTACAGTAATCACATAGATGGATACAATTGTCACGATCATTGCAATTAGAATAGAAGAAAGTATAAAGAGGATAAATGGTGGATAGTATCCTAAATTAAGAATAGCTGGCGTAACTGATAGTGCCATTGGTAGTACTAATAAAGCTATTAAAAGCATCCAGTAATACAATGTTTTCATCTGTAGCTTTTTCGCAAAAAAACCTATCGATAATGCACCTAAAATAGTAGCAAAATCGATCAATCCCATTCCAATTCCGTATAACGTGTCGCTACTTTCCATTGTTACTCGTATAATAATTGGAGCGCCAACAACAAATAGCGGTGTAAGTATTAAATTTAGTAATGCAGCTAAAAGTATAGATTTCAAAATAAATGGTTGTTTTAAAACATATATAAATCCTTCTTTCATATCCTTTACAATTGTCGGTATTATATGGCTTTCTCGTGCTCTTTTTATAAAAGGTATTTTAATAAACATTTCTAAAATCGCAGATAAAAAGAAAGCAAGACAACTTATTATTACGAGCATTTTCAAACCAATTATGCCGTACAATATTCCTCCAAATACAGGAGCAACTATATTTGACAATGCTTGCACACCATTTACGATACCGTTCGCTTGCTCTAACTTATTCTCTGGAACTAATTGCGGAATACTCGCCATTACAACAGGTGAATACATTGCACTAACGACTGCTAGTAAAAACATAATTGTTCCAATCAATATAATAGATACAGGTCCAGTAAATAACAAAACTATAAAGCTTAATACAATCGCAGCGTTGATAAAGTCAAAAATAACCATTAAATCACGGCGATTGAAACGATCTGCTATCGCTCCGCCGAGAGGAGCTAGTAAAAACGGAATACTCGTTACCGCATATAATCCTGCGAATATATCAGCACGCCCTGTTATATCTAGCACATATAATGACAGGGCAAAACGTAAAAGTGTTGAACCTAAAATAGTAATAATTTGTCCACTCACCATTAAGTGAAAATCTTTCATCGAAGACCTTATACTAGCTGACATCCTTATCACACCTTTCATTCGATTCAGACCGACTGTCGGTCGATAATATCCAAACAGAAAATTACTATTTCTGTTTGATTAAAACCTCCACCATGTAATCAAAGGCTCCCTCTTTCGCTCCAACAGATGCTTCCATCATTTTGATATAAGCTTTAGCCCTCCTCATCATTTCTTCCGGCTTCCACTGGAATAAACCCTCATCAAATATGACTTGTGCTGAAGAGAGTAATAATTCAATCGTTTCTTGTGGGTATGGAGTAGAAAATATGCCTTCAGCGATTCCTTGTTCTAAAATCTCTGCTAAAACAGGAGATAAATGAATAATTGATTGTACTATACTTTTTTGATGCATTTCCGCATTATTTGGCTGATGAAATTGTTCAATCATTTTATCTTTTACATCTCCTGATTTTGGTGATTGTTCCATTAAAACTCGAAATAACTTATCCAAAACTGGGATATTAGGGTTAGAGACAATTGCTTTCGCTTTAGCAACATCCGCTTTAATAATCCTCATAATAATTTCATCCATTACTTCTTCTTTCGACTTAAAATAATGATAAAACGTCCCCTTTGCTATACCAATCTCTTTTAAAATGTCATTTACTGTAGTTTTCGTATACCCTTTTGTAACAAACAAACGTTCAGCAGTTTCTAAAATTTCATTTCTACGTTCCCCATATTCTTTTACGATCCTCATTCATGTACTCCTTCCTACGGACCGACTGTCGGTTTATTTAAAGTATATGTTTAGTATGTAAAAAGTTTCCTGTTATCGTACATATACAACAACCTACTTTACATTTCCTTTATGAATTTTAAAATTTATTTTTAATACGGTGAATGAAATTTTAAAATTTCATTTTTGGTATCCCCTGTAGAAAGACATTAAAGTTATTAAATTTTAAAACCGCAAACACGCATACCCCCGTCCTAAAATTAGGATGGAGGTAAAATAAAATTGTTTAATTTTTGATTAAACAAACTTCCCTATACGAAATTTATAATAAATTCATTTAAAATTCTAAATTGCATCCCATAATAGCGCCCGATAACGAAATAACGTCATAAATTAGAATGTTTATTCAATCCGTATTATTTAATTTTCCGTTGCCTTATTATTCCTATAACAATTGGAATAACTGTTCCGATAATTATTATTGGTAAAAATAATTTACCTAAACCCCCGCCCCAACCTAAAACTATTGAAATTGTCTCAAATTAGATTAAAGCAAAAATAACTAAACAAACATTTTTTAATTGATTAATCATTTTTCGGCTATTTAAATAAAACTGCTTAGCATTCGATTCATTAAGTCTTTGTGGATAGTTATTAACTTCTGGAAACTTCTCTAAAGTCTGCATTAAAAGTATTATAAATGTCCCGATTCCTGGTAGAATCAAAAGTTCCCATTTTGACCCCCAGCGATCTACAACCCCATTTGCGTTATAATGTCCCGGTACTTCCTCAGGTAATCCTCCCCAAATGGTGATCAAAAAAATTATTGATCCTAAGAAAAATGAATATCCAATGATATCCCAAATCCATTCACTTTTTGTTCTTTGGATTTTCATTCTAGGTCTTCCCCATGAATTCACTATATTTCTCCTCCCCCTTCTACGATATCTATAGTAATACATATCCTGTATTACATTTTAAATTCCGATTCATATAACCAAGTTATCTCAAATTTATGATATTTTCTCAATTAATTATTATAGAATATGTCCCAATTATTAAATAACAGGACTCGTGTTTTTTAGAAAATCTCATTATCTTTCAAACGACTTCATTGTATAAAAATAAAAAAGAGCCGCAATTATTTGCGCCTCTTTTAAAATTATAACTATTTAACGGCCACGTCTTTGCTGACCTTGTTTTGCACTACTTTTCTTATTACTTGGCTTATTAAATGATCGATTGTTATCATTTCTAGAACTATTTCTTGAATCGTTTCTTGGTCCACCTTTTGAACCACTTCTTGAACCTTCACGGCTATCTCTTTGACGATATTGACCTGATTTCTTTGGAGCCGGCTTTTGTACCGGTTTTCCATTTTCATCTACATTTTTTATCATCGGTTGTTCGATTATTTCTCTTTGTATTGGTGCACCAAGCGTTTTTTCAATTTCTTCTAAATGTTTTTCATCTTTCGCTGCAACGAACGTAATTGCAAGACCTGATCCACCTGCACGTCCTGTTCGGCCAATGCGGTGAATATAACTTTCTACATCTTCAGGGATATCAAAGTTAAATACGTGCGTTACACCATCTACATCAAGTCCACGAGCTGCTACATCCGTTGCGATTAAGTACTGAATTTTAGCTTCGCGGAAACTCTTCATAACTCTTTCACGTTTCGCTTGAGGTATATCACCATGAAGTTCAGCACAATTATAACCAAGTCCCTTTAAATCATCATAAAGCTTACTTGCTCTAACCTTTGTACGACAGAAAATAACTGCTAAAAATGGCTGATCACGGTCCATAACAAAACGAAGTGCATCTGGTTTTGCACGATCTGTCGTCTCAATGACACGCTGCTCAATTGTATCTACCGTTACTTCTTCACTTTGTACTTGAATCATTTGCGGCTCTTCCATATAACGTTTCGCCAATTTTTTAATATCTTTTGGCATCGTTGCTGAGAATAACATCGTTTGTTTACTATCAGGTGTCTCATCTAAAATATCTTCAATATCATATAAGAATCCGAAATAAAGCATTTGATCTGCTTCATCTAGTACAATCGTTGAAAGATTACTTAAATCAATTGTTTCACGTCGTATATGATCTAATAATCGTCCTGGTGTCGCTACAACAATATGTGTATTACCTTTTAATTTTCTCAATTGTTGTGCTACATCTTGTCCGCCATATATCGCTAGTACATTAATATCTTCTCTTTGAACAAGCATTTTTTTAATTTCAGTTGTAATTTGCAGTGCTAGTTCCCTTGTTGGTGCAACAATTAAAGCCTGAACATCACTAGACTCTGGATCGATTTTTTCTAAAATCGGTAACACGAATGCTAACGTTTTACCCGTTCCTGTTTTCGCCTGCCCAATAATATCTTTACCTGACATAATAACAGGAATTGCCTTCTCCTGAATCGGTGTTGCTTCTGTAATTCCATTTTCACGTAATGTATGATTAAAAGTTTCACTAATTCCTAATTCTAAAAAGTTTTTCAAATAGACCACTTCTTTTCCTTATTTTTCACATTAGCTTTCATTGTACCATTTGTTTCGCCAAATATGAAAAATAAAAAAATTCTTATCTTCTTTTTTTATATTCATCCTGTACTAGATGAACAAATTCTTTTTGCTTTTTCTCGGATTTTAGTAATCCTTCCATGTTAGCAGAAGACAAAATGTACGTCTTAATCTTTCTGTTATTCCAAATTAAACTTGTATACTTTGTATCTTCATGTATATTTCGAAACCACTCTAATTCGCTTAACTGCGCAATATGATGTTTTAATTTCATATCATTTCTCGGATAAAATAAGATTATATCTGCTATTACATCAAATAATGATCCCAAGTTATTCCCTCCTATAACTTCTTTAATGAAGATATTAACGTAATTTTAAAAATCATTGTTTCACCAATTCAAAATAAATTACACCAATATGTACATCAAGGAACTAAGTTCTACAATTTAATATGTAATACGAAAGCATTATATAACCTTCATTTTGATTTAGCATATGAGCTTATCTTTCAGAAAGATGGTTTGCAATATAAAATGGAAAAATCCTAATAGTGCATTAGAGATATTTATTATTTTTCATTATAATTTTTATATCCTTACCATATCAATTTGGGAATTTTGTGCGTTTAGAAAACCATTTAGATACATTTAGCCATATATTGTACGCCAATAATATAGTAGTAAGAAATTTACAAATGAAGGATATAGAAAGAGTAAGGGGGCATGGTTAATTACTCATGAAGGTATAGTGCGTTAGATGAATAAATAGGCTTCATTTGCAATAACATAGTATGTTTCACTGCTGTGTGCTTTGTACTGTGGCGAACCATTGACACTCACTTTTGCATCAATCATAAATCCCTGCATCTACAGAACCAGCTCCATCTTTATATTTCCAAGATGGAGCATCCTAGAAATGTAGATTGTCCACTTTGAAAACAATACGTTTTCAAGGTGGACAAATAAACTGTGCTTTTCTTATCGAGTAGCAACAGATACTTCTGAAAGAAATAGACTACATCGTAATAGGGGTTATATTCACAGCTGTAATTTTACAAGTTGAAATTGCAAACCTAACGGTTGTAGTTGGATTTATAGGTAATGTCCCTAGTACTATCCCAAGTCCTGCTTGTTCCACGCTAAAATCTGCTGCAATAGAACCATTACTTGCTAAAAGACTTACTGTAGATCCGATAAACGCATCCAGTAATTGTCTAATTGGTCGTTCACGACATTCACACTCGCATCCTACATCGGTAGGTGGAAGTAATGTAATAGGTGGTCCTGGTGGTAAAAAACCTACCCCTGTTACATCAGATATATTGACCACAAAGGTTGTGGTGCCATCTGTAACTGTAACTAAAAAATCATTCACAGAAGTGATAGTAAATAGAAAGAAAAGCGGGGGCGTGTTTGGTGTGTCTGCAATAGTGCCAAGAATAACAGTTTCTCCAATAAGTTGTTGTAAAACGCTTTGCATAGGTAAAACACAGCAATCACAAAGACAACCTTCAGTTCCTCCTGTTGGGCCTGTCTCTCCTGTTGGACCCGTTACTCCTGTTGGACCCGTTACTCCCGTTGGACCCGTTACTCCCGTTGGACCCGTTACTCCTGTTGGACCCGTTACTCCTGTTGGACCCGTTACTCCCGTTGAACCCGTTACTCCTGTTGGACCCGTTACTCCTGTTGGACCCGTTACTCCCGTTGGGCCTGTCCCTCCTGTTGGACCTGTCCCTCCTGTTGGACCTGTCCCTCCTGTTGGACCTGTCCCTCCTGTTGGACCTGTGGGTAAAGTAAATGGTGGGATTGGTGGAAGTGTAGGGCCAATTAAATTTGGATTTAATGCATTAGCTTGAAGTATCCCATTTATCTTTTGTATTTCATTTTTATCAAACACATAACTACCTCCTATGAGTGTACTATACTGTAGTAATACAGTTACATACACATAAACTTCATTGATCGTAATATAATATGTTTTCCCTATACTATTGTGCACCTTAAATTGTACTGAACCTTCCATATTTAACTTCCTAAAAATTGTAAATACCTCACCTACATCTACAAAACCATCCACGTCTTTATCCTGCCAAGATCGAGCATCATAGAAACGTAGAATGTTAACTTTAGAAACAACACGCTTTCCTACAATAGAAGAATCTACTGTACTTTTCTTACTAAACTTCACATAGGATGGATTGTTCTTAATCCATTGCTCTCCACCAAGGTTTAACCAACCAGGCTTTTCGCCTCATTCAACATAAGCTTCTGATTTATTTAGTTGACGAATCTTAGAATAGCTTGTGTCTGGTCCTTTACGTAAATTAACGTTGTAGCCTTCAATATAAGCTATACCATCGGTTACAGCTGTTGGTACTTCTGTTGGTTTAGGTGGCTTTTAGGTACAGAAACATCCACACTAGAATTATTGTATGCGCGTTGTACATCAGCACGGGATTGAGCTCCTGATCCCCCATGAGATTTTAAATAATCAAGTTGATCTTCATGATCTGTACCACCAAGATATTTAATCACATCGTAGTGAATCCACAATCCTTTTCCTACAGATAACTTGTTATCTTTTAAGATTTCCGCTAAAAGTTTTACGTATTTTTCATATGAACGCTCGATCTTTGTATGGTCTGCTGTTTCACATAACTCTACATGTACAAATCGTTTATTAGCAGCAGGTCCACCGCCATATGCAATGTATTTTATATTAGCGATTTGGATTGTTTCATCTCAATCAACAGCATATTGAACAAATGCGTTTCTTCATGTACGAGATTCATACTTTTGAATATTTCAGAAGTCGCTGTACTATGAGCTACTACGCCCTCATAAACACCTACGCCAAAACGATATGATTGTTTTGGTAAATTAGGGATAAAAAACGTTCTATCAGCAAAAATACTTGTAGCAAATGAACCAGTAAGTACTAGAATCATAAGGAACGAGGTAATTAGCTATATTAAAACCAGCTAAAATTGGAATGAATGTAAGTGATTGATTATTTATATCCTTAATTCCTTTCAATATTATTGTTGTATTCGGATTCATATACGCTATAAACAATCTAATAATTATTGTCAAGATAGCTGGTATTAAGAAATCAAAAGTTTTTTCTGCCTTCGTTGCAGAACGCAAATAATTCATTGAAACCTCTATTGGAAACTTATTTGCTTTCCAAAACAGATTTTCTCTTCATCCATCTCCATAATCGTATCCGCTTAACAAGCATTGTTTTATTTTGAACAGGTATTCGCTTATAAATATCAAAATATACAATAAGAAAAAACAATAAAATTGATTATTCTTTCGCTTCTTTGTCCATCCTTTTAAAAAATCTATTTTTTGGAAAAGGAGTGTTTATATGGAGAAACAGACACTTTGGAAAAAATTCAAAAAAAGCTCAGTAAACCTCGGGAAATCAAGCGTATATGAAAGTATTATTTTATTTTACACAATGAAAAAGAAAGAGTTACCTACTAAAGCGAAACTCATTATATTAGCCGCTTTATCCTATTACGTATTAACAATCGATTTCATTCCAGATATAGCTGCTATTATTGGGATTGGCTTATTAGATGATGTTTTAGCAATCGCTGTGGCGCATAAATATGTTATGCGACATGCTGATGCTGAAATTAGAGAAAAGAGTAAAATAAAAATGGAATCATTATTTACTTCAGCACACATTTAACGAAGAAAGATAGACTCTTACTTGTCTTTGCTCACTGCCTAACCATCATCTATAGCTTTTAAACAAATGATTTGAACAGTGTTAATACAGAAAAAAGAACTAAAATAATCTTTTAGTTCTTTTTTGTCAACTCAATTTATTTTTGAACAATAGTTAAAAGAGCCTATTTTAATTTACCGACTAAAACAGGCTCTTTACTAATTTAAATTTACAAGATCATCATCATTTTACGCTATACTTTGCTACTTCAACAACATTTCTCTTTCATCGCTTTCATCATAGACATAGTAGTCTTCATCATTTCATCACATTCATTCATTTTCACCATCATTGCCTTATCCATTTCTACATCCATTTGCATCATGTTATTCATCATCATTTTCATACACTTCATTTCACACATCATTTTTTCCATAGACATCATCATGTTTGTTGTTTCTACCATCATAGTTTTTTCCATATTAACATCCCCCTAGAATTTTTATGTTACAAGTATAAAAATTCCTTTTCGTTTTTCTAAAACCTTCTTAGTTTACCTCATACAAATATTTATCAATATATTTCCCTCTCAATTCGTCATTGATTAACTTTATTTATTGTCACGCTGAAACGTAAATATAATAAAAAAGCATCTTATTATAGATGCTTCCTTGTCTAACAATTAAATTATTAACACTATGAAACTCCATTTGTTTCGTAAACATAGGGTAAATCTATTATTTTTATAAAATTCATAAATCCGACTATAGCGTATTATAGTTTCATTCATATACTGTAGTAGATCACTAGAAAGGAGGCGTATATATGGAAAGTTGTATTGTGTTCGTAAACGGCCAACCTTTTTTAGTACTCACAGTTGCTGGCATCGAAATTGCTAGATTGGAAATTACTCTTCAAGTAGCACTAGCTTTGAGAGTTCTCGGTATTCCAATCTGTGGGTAATTCATTTAAGTAAGTTTAAAAGAGAGCTTTCGCTCTCTTTTAAACTCTTGTCAAAAAATGCACTTCTATACACTTAGCAAGTGTGACTCATAGCCTTGTAGAAATTATATAATAAATATACAAGCATTTACGTTAAAAGAACTTTCTTTAACACACACATCTGCAAACAATTTAACATCCTCTTCATATCACGTTCTTTATAGTGATTCAGACATGCTATTTGAATCCAGTTATTCTTTTGTAAATATGCTGATTCATAATGAACAATATATCCTTGTAATGCTAATGCATCACCTACTGCCTTAGAACACTGCCCTTCGTTTAATTGAATGGTAAGAACAATTTGAGCGGCATGATCTTTAGGTGAAACAAGCTTTAAACCCATAGTATTAATAGCTTGTTCAATATAAGCATACGCCTCTTTTATTTTTTCAAATGCCTCTTCATCTTCAAGTCGCTTCAATGCTTCTTGCAATGCATAAATTAAATTCCATGAATGGGAGTATGGGATACTTTCATTTTCTTCGTACATACCAATGTCCATATAAGCAGGTACTGCCTCGTTTACTTTTACAATGTGGTTATGAAAAACGAAAGATAATCCTGTATATGATTTAATCGCTTTTCCGCTTACACCACTTGCAAAATATACATCCTTCAAATTTATTGGTATTGCTCCAATTGAGCTTATACAATCTACACATAGTTTCATTTGATATTTTTTACAAAGAATGTTTAGTTCTTCTAAATTATTTAACATTCCAGTTGATGTTTCATGGTGAACAAACCAAAGCCATTCATAATTTCCAGTTGCCATTATTTTTTCTAATTCTGTATAAAGAAACGGCTCTGCCATTTCTTTTTTATGCGTATCATAATGTAATTGCGCACGTGTTGCATGTCCCACTAACCTATTTCCAAATTCCCCATTTGTTAAAACTAGTCCTTTCCCTTTTAAAGAATTCAACTGTAAAGCAATGGCATCATTCGCTAACGTCCCTGTTCCTAACATTATTTGCACACGTTTTGCTTTTGTCATTTGCAGTAAACGTTTTTTTACATTTTCCATTGTCACTTGAAATGACTTAGAACGATGCGAAATAGGCTTAGTAGAAAATGCCTTTCGAACATTTTCTTCAATATCCACTGGACCAGGTAAAAACGTATATTCTTTCGTCATAATACCCCCAACACTCGACTCTTCAAACATAGCTGGGGTAACATACATTGGCTGGAAGGCTGCTGCTTCAGTACCAACTAACGTATGGAAAGATTTGAATCCCATTTGCTCATATAAAGGTAGTTCACGTGTTGTAGCAGAAATGAGTGCCCATTCATATCCATTTAGAAGCAAATAACAATGTAAAAAGCGAATTAAACCTAACAATGCTCTTCCATTTCGATATTCACGTTCTACTGAAAGTAAACGAATTTCATATACATTTTCTCCATGTTCTTGCAAATAAAAATCTAGATTTGGAATTTTATAATCTAACGAGAATGGTCGTTTTCCTCGCAATGCAACCATACCTACTAACTTATCGTCATCTAAACAAATTAAATATGTATTTTCTTCATGGAAACGATCTATACGAACACGATCTTTCGTTTCTTCATGTTGCGGAATTTCTTCTACAAATGTTTTATAATTCAATTTATGTATACTTTCAAATTCCCAAGCTTGATCAGCAACTTTATAAATTAACCCCATGTTGTATCTCCTTTATGTATTTAATAAAAATTATAAGTGGAGATTAACTCCACTTATTAAAAGTTCATTTCATTCTCGATTTACATATAAAATAAGTACAATGATAAGTGCACTTAAAATAGTCGTAACAATAGAGTAACAATACAAAATCATGCAAACTGGTAAACAAGCGATTGTAATTAGTCCAGGCTTAGTAAATCCTTTAAAGATTAAATAAAATATAATGAAAACAGCAATAAGAGTAAGCGCTATCAAATAATCAAATGCAATTAAACCTCCAATAAATGTTGAAATGCCTTTTCCGCCCTTGCCTTTAAATAAAATTGGGTAAATATGTCCAAGTATAACAGCCAGTAAAGCTAACATTACAAATGTAGAATCTTCGAAAAGGTATTTTGCAATAGAAACTACGATTGCCCCTTTGATCGCATCACCTAAAAATGTAGCGACGAAAGACCCTTTTCCATATACGCGCCCCATATTTCTTGCGCCAGGATTACCACTTCCTTCTTCACGAATATCAACATTATGTTTCCATTTCGTTACTATATAAGCGGTCAATATGTTTCCAAATAAATAAGAAGCCACCAAATACAAAAATTGCATACTATTAATCATGTAATCATTCACTTTCTACATGGGAGTACTTATACAATATTCAATGACTATGTATATTGTACTTTTTCTTACTTTACATCCCTTTGTATATTTTAACATCATATTTTTACAAATCATACAAAAATTCTCATACTTCTATTTTATAAAATATACATCCTTCATTAAATGATATGTTCCTTTCACTGCCATTTCTGATGGTGATACGAATATAACTTCTCCCATACTTTTCTCACAGCATTTCTTAAATTCAGCATATATTTCAGGTACTGAACACAATATACTACCACTAACTGCAATTAAAGGTGATAAATCAAACTGCATCTTGTTGTAAATATTCACCGTAATTATCGTTAATTCCTTAGCCGCTTGCAGAATAATTTGATGTGCATCATCATTCCCATTCCTCGCTTCCTCTATAATTAATGGTGCAATTGCTGCAACTTTATCTTTTGAAGAACTATATACTAGTCTTTTTATATGAGATGATGTTAAAAGTCGAAACTCGTCTTGAATCCTTAAGCTTAATGGACAAAGTCTAACTCCTTGATCAAATTGATTTGCCATTCTCTTTAAACCTTGTAACGCAATCCAATAACCGCTTCCCTCATCCCCTAAAATATGTCCCCATCCACCGCTATACTCGTACACTTCGTCTTTCTTTCCTATACAAATTGCACCTGTACCACCTATAGTTAATATTCCATTCTTGCCTTTTAAAGCAGCTGCATGTGCAATCATTGCGTCATTAAAAACTTCAATTTTCGTTTCATATTTCTTTATTAATCGTAATGCTAATTCATTTGTATTCGCTCCACTTATACCCGCTAACCCTAAACAAATACAAACGCAGTGCCCATCTATTAAAGCTTTCTTGCATTGATCGATCGCCTCCATAATATGCGAAACTGCTTTTTCATAATCTATTAATATATTTCCAAACCCACTCGTACCTCTTACAACTTCGTTTCCGTCTTGATCAAATGCAATTGCTTCTGTCTTCGTGCCCCCACCATCTACTCCAATCATATACTTCATATGTTCGCCTCATTTTCATCATCTTATTGGAGGGAATGTTATATTCCCTAAAACTACAGATTGCTTTGCACCTGTTGCGCTTGGCACATTACTCGGATTACGATGATGCGTTTCGTTTGCTAATATCGCAAAGGCGATTGCTTCTTTCGCCTCTGAAGAATAGCCTATATCTTCTTGAATGAATATCGCGCACTTTTCTTCCTTCAATCCATTTCGTATCATTTCAACAAGTGTACGATTATAACTGCCCCCACCACCTAAAATTACTTCATCGATTTCATAATACGGCAGAATAAACTCCTTATAATGATGAACAATTGAACTTGCTGTAAACATCGTGACAGTCGTCAAAAGATTTTCTTTACCATGCTTTTCAAACCGCTTCAATAATTCACTTACAAACTCTTCTCCAAACTGTTCTCTACCAGTTGATTTCGGTGGATTCATTTTCAAAAATGGATGGTTCATACAATATGTCAAAATTTCATCTACAACTACTCCTTGTTTTGCAATCCTACCATTTTGATCATATGGCAACTGAAATAATCTTTGACATACATCATCGATTACCATATTTCCTGGGCCAGTATCAAAAGCAATAACGCTCTTATCACTTAGATGACTTGGTATTACTGTAACATTACCGATTCCGCCAATATTTTGTAGTAATCTATTTTTAGTTTGATGACGATACAAAATGACCTCTGAATATGGCACAAGTGGTGCACCTTGTCCCCCTGCTGCCATATCCATCATTCAAAAATTAGAGATAACCGTAGTGTTCGTTTCATATGCTATAATTGCTGGTTCTCCAATTTGCAATGTCGAAGAAATACTATTGCCTTCTTGCTTTGGCTGATGATAAATCGTTTGTCCGTGAGAACCTATTAAATCTAATTGGTTCAAAGGAAAATTGGCCTTTTTACAAACCTCCTTTACAGCGTTGGCAAAACATAAACCGAGCTTAAAATTCAAACTGCATATGAGTTGGACATTTGAATTTTCTATTGATAACGATTGTTGTATTTCATTTTTTATATCGTTACAAAATGGAACTGTAGTAAAATGGACCAGTTCAACTTTAGAATCTACACCGTTTCCTTCTACATGAACGAGCGCTACATCTATTCCGTCTAACGATGTACCGGACATTATCCCTGCAATATACATAATATACATGCCCCCTATTCACTAAAAAACAATTATGTAAGTAAACAACGTACAACCTACAGAAAACAATATAAATCTAAAAAACAACTGTGCTTTCGATGCAAACGATCCATCAATGAAAGAAACAACTACCGTAAGCAAAATACTTGCCGCAAAGCTTGTAACGAGCCATATACTATGCATTTGTGATAGATTTAGCATTCTTAATAAAGGTACGAAAAGTAAATTTGCACATATCACTCCAAATAACAACAAAAATACACCTTTATAGCTAAATTTTATATTCATTCTATTTCACCCTCTCTGGACTTAATGTGAAAGAAGTGATAGACAAAATGCCTATCACTCAAAAATAAAATATAAAACTTACGGATTAACAGATTCCCCATCACCATTTTTCTCAATTTCAAGCATGTTTTTGTCGTACATTTTAAAGAATGGTAGGTAAATAAGGAATGATATTGCTATATTTATAAAAACTAATACTACTGCACGCCAATCTCCACCTGTGGCTAAATACGCGCCAATTGGAGCTGGTAATGTCCACGGCGGCATAATATGTGTTGGCGTTACAAATCCCATCGCAGTTGCTGAATATGCAACAGTTGCTGTTACTAGTGGTGTAATGATAAACGGGATAATTAAAATTGGATTTAGTACAATCGGTAATCCGAAAATAACAGGTTCATTAATATTAAAAATACCAGGAACAATACAAGTTCTTGATAATGCTTTCGAATATTTTGATCGACCAAATACAATCATAGCTAATACAAGCCCTAACGTCGCACCAGAACCGCCAATCCATATAAACCATTGGTATAACGGCTCTGGTGATATGAATGGCAACTGATCTGCTCCACTAGCAACTGCTTCACCATTTTTCCCTAAGTATACTTCCCATAATGGCCGAGCAACAGTTCCAACAACCGACACACCATGGATTCCGAATGACCAAAAAAATGTAATTAAAAACACTGGAATGATTACACCGAAATAACTATCACCAGCTTTTACTAACGGTGCTGCTAATTTATCAACAACATGGTGTAAATCAATACTAAAAACGACAGTTACTAAACTCATTAAAATAATTACGAATGCAGCAGGTATAAGTGCTTCAAACGAACGTGAAACAGACGGCGGTACTTGTTCTGGCATTTTAATCATTACATTTTTCGTCTTACAAAATCTTAAAATCTCTACTGATAAAATAGATACGATCATCGTTACGAATAATCCATGCCCCCCGAGATTTGTCATCGGAAGCATAAATCCTTTTTTATCGATTAATTCGGGCGTCAATGTTAAAAGTAGTGAGCATACTGCTAACTGTGCCCCTGATAAAGCATCTAACTTATAACTTTTCGCTAAATTGTATCCTATACCAAATGCTATATATAAAGACATAATAAACATCGTTAAACGATATGGTATTAATATACTTGTTTGATTTTTCAATGCCCAAACTGATATGAAACTATCTTTCGGTAATGGTGGAAATGCTACTATTAAAAAGAAACTCCCTACGATAATAAATGGTAACGCCGAAATAACTCCATCACGGATTGCTTGTAAATGCCTCTGTTCAGAAAGCCTTGCCATCGGTCCAGATAAGTTTTTATCAAGAAACGTGACAAACTTATTCATAACGCTTCCCCCTAACTAATTAATTCATTTACAGTTTTTAATAAAGTCGGTCCACCAAGCGGCGTGTATGCTTGCGGCGGAATAATACCGCACGGAATAGATTCTTGTTCTGTAAGTTTTTTTACAGCGTCAAATCGATGTCTAACTTGAGGTGCAACCATTACAACATCCCAACCATTCTTTACTTCTTCCTCCACCTCACTTGTTCCAATAGCATGCACTTCCATGTTCATACCTTTTTTCTCTGCTTCTTTTTTTAAAGCGTTTACAACAATTGCGCTGGACATTCCTCCAGAACAAACGAATAAAACTTTCATTATTGAATCCTCCTATACTTATAAATTGTTTCTTTCAAATGAAAGAAAGTTTCACTTTACTAACAAGCATATGAAGAAATGAAACGATTTAGTTATACTGAAAGTAAATTTCACTAAAAATATTTTTCCTATTAAATTAATGTTTCAATATTTATTTTTCTGGTTCTGGTGCAAGAACTTAAGGACAATTGCAATGAATCTATAAATCTTGGACATACTGTTACTATTACTTTAGAAAGGGTGCGTGATTGGTATGGAAAAGGAAAATGTATTCAAATGGAAGCATTATCAGCCTGATATTATTTTGTTAACGGTAAGATGGTACCTACGGTACAACCTCAGTTTTCGTGATTTGGTGGAAATGCTAGAAGAACGGGGTTTATCCATTTCTCATACAACGATTATGCGTTGGGTTCATCAGTATGGTCCTGAATTGGACAAACGAATCCGTCGTCACCTCAAACAAACAAACAAATGACTCTTGGAGAGTCGATGAAACCTATATCAAAGTAAAAGGTCAATGGATGTATCTGTATCGTGCTGTTGATTCGAAAGGAAACACAATTGATTTTTTCCTAAACAAAACAAGAGACCAGAAGGCTGCAAGGCACCTTTTCAAGAAAGCTTTGCGGTCTTTTCATGTTTCAAAGCCACGTGTGATAACAGTCGATAAGAATCCGGCTTATCCGATAGCAATTGAACAGTTGAAAAAAGAAAAAAGCATACCTGATGGTATGCAACTTAGACAACAAAAGTACTTGAATAACATAGTAGAACAAGATCATCGTTTTATAAAGAAGCGGATCCGTTCTATGCTAGGGCTCAAATCTTTTGCCACAGCTACATCCATTCTTTCTGGAGTAGAAGCCATGCATATGATTAAAAAAGAACAGATTGATTTAGGGGACCAGTCTGTCCAAAATCAGAAAGAATTCATTCATCAATTGTTTGGACTTGCAGCATAAGATACGATTCCGTTAGGAGTATATGCGCTTTATTCTCTTTTATTTTTGCACCAGAACCCTTTTCTGAACAATGTATACATACTGAACTATATTTCCAATATCTGTATAACTAATCTAATATGTATAAGAAAAGAGGATATATGCTCATATATTGAACATAATATCCTCTTCTTAGTTTAGTCTATTTAAATTAATCTACTAACCTCCTTTCACCTTCTCCCTTACTTCCTATTAATAATCTCACAGAACATGACCGTAGACATGTATATCGACAGACACTTTTCCAAATCCACAGGATTTCAAACCCTTCGTCATGCCTCTCAAGTATAGTAAAAGGCATCGAAACCATTCATTATACATATTTAATTATTGATTCACCGCTTTGACTACAAGTGCTGCGTACGCTTCTGCACCTAATTTGGTTAAATGCACACCATCAGGTGCAAAGTAATCTCTCTTTCCAGCACTTGCTGCATACCAATCGACTAGAGTTACATTCGGATATTTAGATGCTGTCACTTTCAATCTCTCATTCACGATTGATTCCCACGGACGTGGTACCCTCGTATTAATAAATATCATTTTACGTTCATTTCCAATTAATTCTATTAATGATACAAGTTGCTCCGTAGTAAAGGCTCCATTTGTACCTAACCCAATAATGACATAGTTTCCTAAATTCCCTTCATTCTTTAACTGTTCAACTACAGGAATCGCTTTTGACAGCTGGCGACCAATTTGTGCATCAATCCTAATATCAGGAAAAGCATTTTTTAAATATGGAGCAATATCAATCATAACGGAATCGCCTATCGCTGTAACGTTGGGAGAACTTTTAGGTTGCACAGAATTTACTTCTTTTGATTCTTCTTGATTTTTGGGCGTCTCTTGAGCTGGATTTTCCCAAATTGCAACTGGATGTTTCGCTGGTTGTGTTTGTACTGCTTCCACCTTATCTAGTTGAGGATTCTCCTTAGCCTTACTAACTTTTGATAACCCCAAAACGGCTATTGACGAAACGAATACTGCACAAATTAAAGCTAACTTAACACTTAAAGCGACATTTTGAAGCCTTAAATTCTTAAACTGAATATTTCGGAGCGCACCTTGTCGGATTGGTTTTTCAATATACTTCCATGAAATTTGCGCAATCATTATAATTAGAATAAATTGAAGAATTGCTCTTATTAGTGAAAAATCTCCAGCATTTACTTTTGGAGTCGTCAATGTAAGAATTGGATAATGCCAAAGATATATGCCATACGACCTTATTCCTATCCAACGTAAAGGTCTAAATCGTAAAAATTGAGCGATACGGCTCGCTGGATGAGCAAGATTTGCCACTAACAATGCTGTTGCAATTGATAAGAGAACCATTCCTCCATTGTATAGAAACGGATCATATTGATTCGTCTTCCAAAACATAAGCAAAATAATAATAAGAGCAGTTCCTCCCACTACATCAAGAATGAGACGCGCCTTTGGAATAATTTTATTTGCAAGCCTATTGCTTGGCCAAATTAAGGCAAGTGCCGCTCCAATAAGTAAAGAAAAGGCCCTCGTATCTGTGCCATAATAAATTCTACTCGGATCAGCTCCAGGTTCATACAAAATTGCCATCGCTAAAGCTGAAGCAACAGCTCCCAGACAAATCAATAAAATCATACGGGATTGTTTTTTTATGTGGTAAAGTCCTAAACTAATGATAAACGGCCAGACAACATAGAACTGTTCCTCAACTGCTAACGACCAAAAATGATTCAATGGAGAAAGCTGGTTAAAATTATCAAAGTACGATAATTTATGATAAATATACCACCAGTTACTAACATAAAATAACGCCGCTAATGAATCTCCACGCATTTTCTCAAGTAAAGAGCTATGAAAAATCGTAATCCAGGCCAACGTTATAACGAGCATAACAAACATTGCTGGAAGCAATCTCCTTGCCCTACTAAGCCAGAATTTCTTCAAATCAATTCTCTTATTTCTCTTCCACTCCATCGCTAGAATATCTGTAATTAAATAACCCGAGAGTACAAAAAATACAGTAACCCCTAAAAATCCTCCAGGCATCCAATTAAAATTAATATGATACAAAATAACACCTAGTATAGCTAGGCCCCTTAGACTGTCTAATCCAACCATATAACGACTATTTTTTTCAAAAGGTTTAGTCACCTACAATCACCTCTATTTCTTGGAAATTAGGTAAATAATAGTGGTATAATATGCTATTAATTTCCTAAAATCGTATAAGCTAAACTATTAAATACACCATTTTGGAAGGCTCTTTTATTATAATTACATGCACAGTAATCAACACTTTATCATGTTATCTGTTTCTGTTGTAAAAATTTTTAAATTAGGTGTTTTTGCTCATCTCCCCGAAAAAGGGACATTTACTTAATTAAAAAGTACACTTTTTGATACGTTTTTACAGACGTATCAAGGACTGGCATTGTGAATATGATCTATAATGAATATATAAAAGATTTCCCATGAAGAAACTTTATAAAAAAAGGTCTACTCATTACGAGCAGGCTCTCTATTTTCCTCACCCAGCCTACTTTATTTTAAGCTTCGGCTGCTTCTGTAAACGTTGGTACATAAGTAGAAAATAATAAAAATAATGATACTATAAGTCCTATGATTTTCTTCATACTCGTATCTCCTTATCAATTCATTAAAAAACCTTTTAATTATATATTAAGTTTTGATACTACCGAAATAATAAAAAAAGATATGCATAATTACATATTTCTCTTATTGATAGAATGTATGGTTCTGGTGTGAAAAATGATAAGTAAAAAAGAATCAAGGATTCCTAACGGAATTACCTGTTAAGCAGTTAATCCAAACAGCCGGTTCATAAAAATATTCCGATTTTGGACAGACTGGTCCTGCAAATCAATTTGTTCTTTTTTGAGCATATGCATGGCTTCAACACCACTCAATATAGTGGCTGATGTTTTGTATGATTTAAATCCCAACATAGAACGGATTCGCTTTTTTATAAAGCGATGATCTTGTTCTACTATGTTATTCAAGTACTTTTGTTGTCTAAGTTGCATACCATCAGGTATGCTTTTTTCTTTTTTCAACTGTTCGATAGCAATTGGATAAGCAGGATTCTTATCGACTGTTATAACACGAGGCTTTGAAACATGAAGAGACTGCAAAGCTTTCTTGAAAAAGCGCTTTGCAGCCTTATGATTTCTAGATTTACTCAAATAAAAGTCAATCGTGTTTCCTTCAGAATCAACGGCACGATATAAATACATCCATTGTCCTTTTATTTTTATGTATGTTTCGACCACTCTCCATGAGTTATTCATTTGTTTGAGATGACGCCGAATTCATGCTACCAGTAAAAAATGATATGTGTCGTCAAGAACAAGACGCTAAACATCTGAACACGAACCTGTACGGTATGGTGATAGTACCGTAGCTCCCGAACCTATACGGTCTGTCGTGAGAGTGGTGATGACACACCGCAACCTTGCACGTCAGCGATACCAGAAATGGACTTCTCCTTTGGTAGCAAGAACACCACTGATGTTAGTCAGCTTGCCCCTTTAGGGGTGGGAGTGTCAAATAATTCAAACATCATATAGAACCAAGTTTATTTTACTACTTGAACAGATACTGGTTTCCAGCCCTGATTCTCTACCCAATCAATATCAACCTTATATTTTTTATTACTTTGCTTATCTCGTACATTACCGTAGGCTTTATTTTCACCATTATTTCCAATAAAATCAAAAATCAATTGACCCTCTGGAGCATCAACAGCATAAGAAATTGCTTTTTTCATCTCATTCCAATCTACTGTTCCTTCTTTAAATTTCATTGCAGGTTTTGCTCCTTGCTCTGTACCAATTGCCTTCCAAGAAGAATTAGTTTGAGAACCCTTTTCTTGAGATATCGTTTTTTCTCCCTCTTTATTTTCATTTTCGTTCGTTTTTACAGGTTCTTCTACTTTTTGTTTCTCTTCTAAATGTACTGTTTCTTTATCTTCGTTTTTCTTTTCTTCTATCTTTGCTGCTTCTTTATCTTCGTTTTTCTTTTCTTCTATCTTTACTGCTTCTTTATCTTCGTTCTTCTTCTCTTCTATCTTTGCCACTTCTTTATCTTTGTTTTTCTTTTCTTCTATCTTTACTGCTTCTTTATCTTCGTTCTTCTTCTCTTCTATCTTTGTTGCTTTCTTTTCTTGAGCAATTGCTTTCTTTGATGTATCAGAAGTGAAAAACAACTGATACGTCACTATGCCAACTGTTACTAATACCAAACTAAATGCGATATTAAATATCCCCTTATTACGACGATTTTGTTGTTTTGCTTGAAACCTGCTTCCTTGTCCCATTTTTCAAACCTCCGTGTTTATTTTCGCCACTAATCTTTACGTATTGTTCTTGAGAATCTTAATATTTTTATTAAATAATGAAAATATTAAGGTTTGTGCGTTTTCAAGTATCTGACATATGTTATTCAAAAATAGTTTAATAAATTAAATATTAATAAGCCTCTTCTTCACCGATTTATAATTTTTAAAATCAACTTTCCTCTTTAGTTTGCGCTTTCTAATGGATATGCTGTGAAACAAAAAAAGATTTCACCTTCTCTTCAGAATAACTTTCGTCACTAGGGAATTCTATTATTCCTAATCTAACCTTTAATTCGCTTTCATGACAAAATGAATCTTTATGAAGTCCCCTTATCTTTTGTATAAAGCGCTTTTATTTTTTTCAATATAGAGCAATATTTCTTTGTTTATAACCTTCTTAAAAGCTTATTCTCTACTGTAAAAGTCATTTAAACTATACAATCCATATCATTTAATATGTAACGTTTCTATTAATTACACCTCATTTTCCAGACAACACTATTATTTCTGAATATTAAATTTACTATGAATACACATTTCGGCTTACTTGAATTATAAATTGCGCTTATCTATAATACATTTTATTATTAATAACTTCAATAATGAATATGTACATATATAGTATCGAATATACGCATATGTACATATGTAGTATTGAATGACTGCAAAAAAACATGGGAATTTAATTCAAGCCCTATATCAAAATGAAAATAAAAAACACCTGTGATATACACAAAGTGATTTTCTCTTGTCAATTTATCTATTTTCTTTTTATAACTCAAACTCCTTCGAATCGTACTTTTCTAGAGTTTGCTGCAATTCATTTTTTTCATATGGAATATGTTTATCTGTCTGTACATCTTCAACATTTTCTCCACCTGCTAATAATCTCCTGTACTTAAAAGAGTGCCCTGTTAATAATAGTGTAATTATGTTTGTATGGCCCTCCTTTTGTTTGATTACTTGTATCATAAAACAAGTATCTGAAGTTGATATGTAGTCTACTTTACTGATAAAAATAACAAATAAAAAAGGAAACCTGCATGTTCGTTATAGTGATTTTCATGTTATATATACTCATATAGATTTACTAATATGCAATATTACATATTAGGTTCCTCTATCTTCATGATATTGATGTATTTATAATACTTATATCTTCATATTTAGAAAGGAACAAAAAATGAAAAAAATCACATCAACACTATGTATAGCTGGAATGACTTTAACTATTTTAGGAGTAGCTCCTCAAAGTAGTTATGCTCATCTCGATCAAATTGATTTAACTGACAATGATCCTATTACCGCTCGATGGTCTGCAGAAGCTCCGTATCATTCTGATAAAAGTACACATTTATGGATTGCAAAACAAGCTATTGAAATTATGAAAACAGAATCTAATGTTGAAGCGAATAAGCAGGCTGTGGACTTTTTAAATTATCCGCAATATAAAGATCTGTTTTCTAAAGGATTATATGATGCAGATTATAATGCAGAGTTTAACGATGGCGGAACAGGAATAGGCGGTGTTTTTAAAGGCGGATGGAAATCTCATTTTTATGACCCTGATACTAAAGAAAATTATAGAGGAGAAACAAATCCAACGGCTCTTACACAAGGCAAGAAATACTTTTATGAATCTGGAGAACATTTACGAAATAAAGACTATGAAAAAGCTTTCTATTACTTAGGAGTAGCCACGCACTATTTTACAGATGCTACCCAACCTATGCATGCAGCAAATTTTACCGCAATTGATACGAGAGCTATAAAATATCATAGCTACTTTGAAAATTATGTTACAACCATTCAAAATCAATTTGCAGTCAATACTGGAGGGAATTATAACGACTCTCTATCCACACCTGAAGAATGGATTGATTATGCAGCCCTAGTAGCTAAACCTGAAATCCAAAATATTACTAATGATAAAACATTTAAGTATTATAATAGTGGTAAGGCGCAATTGTGGCAAGAAATGGTTACCCCAGCTGTGCAGCGAAGCTTAGGAGAAGCTCAGCGCAATACAGCAGGTTTCTTAAATCTTTGGTTTAAAACTTTTACTGAAAATGTGAAAGCTCCAAGTATAGAGACCGCATTAATCTATGATATAGAAGGAAACGTCATAGAAGCAGGGAAAAACTATTATATCGTACCAAGTGAATCTCCTTATCAAGGTCTAACATTTGAATGGTATGTAGCAAATCGTTACGATTATGTTTTACTTGCAAATAATAAGGACAATGCTTTATCTGGTACACCTATAGAATTTGAATTCTACAAAGAAAATGATGCAAAGCTACACCACGGGGAAAGTATATATCTTCGCATGAAGCACTCAAATTACGATCAATTTCAATATTTAAATTGGTCTAATTATTCTAGTTGGATTCACCTTGCTCAAAAGTCTGATAGTTTAGCTGACTTTAAAATTCAAATTAACCCGGATAAACCTACAGAATATAATATTTTTACAGATGACTATCCATTAAATTATAAGAATATAAATGCAGAGAAAAGTTGGATTGTACTAGGGGGAAAAACACAAAAACCTAGCTCATGGAAGTTTGTACCTTTCAGATAACCTAAACACACTCGTTCCTAATCAGAACGAGTGTGTTTTTTGTTTTGAGGTATTTGCTTTTCTTAAGTTCATGGATGTAGGATCACCATACATGTCCATCAACTTAGGGGAAACAATCTTGTTCAATCCGATGGTAAATAAGGATCAAGGTTTAAGAATTAGCTAATAATTGTTGAAGTCTATTGTACGTTGAAAAGGCGGAGTCTCTTTGAAGACTTCGCCGTTGTTTATATAGGGCATGAATGGTCTCGATACCTTTTATCGTACGTGAAGCATGACGAAGATTTTGAAATCCTACCGATTTAGCAAAACGTCTCTTGACATGCCTATGATCCTGGTCAATAAGATGGCTAAAATTTTTGATTCTACAATGGAGTGTAGTTTGATAAACCGAGAGACCCTTTAGAATAGAAATCACTTTTGACACAAAACAATGATTTTATATGGTGTAGTTTGAGCTGGTATACTCATTGTTGTAAAACTATAAATAGCTATTAAATTTCGATTTACAAGATTACCTGTAAAGAATTGACCATTTGTTAATAAAATTTGAGTAGAAGGAGAAATATTTAATTTTAATTTTCCATCACTACTCTCCAACTGTTCATTAAAATAGTCTACTTTTACATTTTGATGCGGTGTATATTTTGCCATAACAGTCGCTTGAAATTGTGGTGGGAAAATAAGAGGAGCAGGAGCGTTGGCATCGTAAAACCCAGTTACTTTATCTCCTACTACTACTGTTGCATAGTCGATAAAATACGTATTTGGTTTCACTACAAAATTTATTAGATTCCCATAACCATTATCTACGGACATTAATTTATTACATCCTATATCTTCGTTTGACCCTGTTACAAAATCGTTGATCATAGTTATTGTACCATCAAATGATTGAAATTTTTTCATTCAAATACCTCTTTTGTTTATATAATTAAACCTCTATCGTTACTCTATAATTTTTAAAAACATGTAAATGAAATAATCCTTCTCGTATCAATTCCAAAAATAACCCAAAACCTACCGTTCCATCTGAAACCAGCAACAGACCTTGGTCCTACAAAAATTGGGAAATACCAAAATTGTTCACCATTACTAAGCCATATATAAGTATTTCGAAATAAACATAATGAAATTGCTCCTGGATCAACAGCAAATGGTGAAGCTGTTGATTGTTGAGGAATAAATGATGGGGGGGGAGATGTTGGAGCTTGTGAGCTTTGCTGTCCTGGAAAACTTGGTACACCCGGAAAGCCTGGTACACCCGGAAAACCTGGCATTCCAGGTATACCTGGAATCTGAGGACCAGAGAATTGACGATCGAAGTATTGATCATAATTTATATAAGGATAATATATTGACTCATTATACATTTAAAAACCACCTCTTTATTTTTAAAACCCTCTAAATTATTAATATGTAATGTGGTTCGTATAGGAAGCTTATTCACTTCCTATACGAACAATATTTTAAACAGGAAAGTATACCAATACCCTTTGTTTTTCGGTATGGGGTAAAGTTAAATTGGCTGCAAGCAAGTATGCACCTGACTTAGTTGATACAACTGAGGTGGCAATCTCAGCGCTCAAACAATCTGTATTTGTCCTGAAGATGAACAAAATTAGAAAAGACTTCAAAGGTTATTTATTTGGCGTTCTCGCAAAGATAATGTCTGTTGAGCAAAGAAAACTGAAGAATACACTTTTCAATTTCCTACAAGATTAAACTGAGGAGGAGCACACACTATTAGGGGTACCGCCACGTTTTGAAAAAAAAAAGACTCGACCGTTTTTTTTGGTCAAGCCCTGTATTAAATTACAAACTATTTCCCTTTAAGCGCCAGGAATAGTTGGAACTAAATTCTGAACGACTTTGATGAGATTATTTGCGATATCTTGTTGTTGAGATGTAAGTGTATCGGATCCATCAGTGAATACTGTAACGCAGATTGGACAAGCTTCGATATGAATCCCCAATAGATTAATAGCTAGACCACCTGGTATATCCACAGTAAGAATCGATGTGGAACCTTCAGGAGGAGTACAAGTCTGACAGTTAGTTTCAAGAGCCATAGAGTCACCTTCTTTCTTGATAGAGTTAATATATAAATATGTTCGAAGGTACTCAAAGGACAAAGGTATTTGTACAAGCTTCGAAAATTGTGTTAGTGACTCAGATTTACTCCCAATGAACTCAAACCCTTCAGGAGATGTTACAATTATTGGATTAGTATCTGTATCGTGTACAATGAAAATTCCGCCAAGTTTGACGAATTCATCAATGATTCCTCCTGGTTGCATCATTGCCATGACGTCCAGATCAGTAATATTCCCTTGAATTCCGATCCAAACACACCAGTAATCCGCTGCCAGTTGTTTACCTGTAGTGTATTGACCTTTGATAATTGATGGAGATATCTGCACAACAGTATATTGAGTAAGTGACCAAAGTTGTTTGGCAAAATCATAGGAAGCAACATCATTATCAAGCAGTAAGACTCCCTTACCAAAACCGAAAGTTCTACTTGGACAATTCATACTGGTTGTCTCAGTCGTAGAAACTGTTCTATTTATATCTAACGTACAATCATTGGATCCCTGTAAATTTGTCATTTGAACCACTGGTTCAGTAACTGTGAGACAACTATCCGAACTCATTATTCCGTCTAATCTTGCAAAAATTTGAGCTTCCCCAGTATTAATTGCTGTAATCAAACCTTTTGTTTCTTCCTTATTTGAAACTATTGCACTTGAAAGATTGCTAGAGTACCATTCTACAAGATTTGTAATGTCCCTAGTTGATTTGTCAGAATACGTACCTGTCGCAGTAAACTGATGACTCAAACTTGAACAAAGAGATAAATTCTTAGGAGCTATCTTGATGGAGACCAAGACAGATATTCTTTTTTCGTAACATTCTTTCTCTTTTGGGATAAACAGAATAGGAGGGTTAAATTGATTGGAAGTGTTCATTTGTGTTAGCCTCACTTTCTTTATCAATACATTTAATCAATATATGTTACATACAGAACTCGGTTTGGACTGGATCGCTCTCCTGATTATTTAGTTCATGTTAATCTGAAACTATTCACTTCCAGTAACGAGAATTATGTAAATGAGCTGTTAGTACACTGAGGAGGCATGAGACTTAGAGCCTCAAAAGGTTACTTACCCTAGGTAGGTATTGACTGCATAATTATCACTGTGTAGCGGACTGTATGTAGATGAATAACTATGAGGTGGTTCTCAATGAGAATAATAACTTGAGAGCCTTGATACATATAAGTTTTACTGATCCCAAACCTCTACAGTTCACTGGGAAATGCCCCTTCACGTTCCTTTTGGAAGGGGCATTTTTAGCTAAAATGATAAATTATCAACCATTAATATTTTAACAGCTTTTCATTATGGTTTAGATTGCTCCAATTGTTGTTTCATTTTCTTTTCATTTTCAGTTATAAGATTTATTAACTCCTTTTCTCTATCATTATAATAACTAGTTAGTGTTTCAAAGCGAAGCTTAATAAGTTTTTCAAGACTGAGCTTTTTATGATTATTAATGATTTCTTTCTCACTTAAGTAAGAAATATTATTCTTTAAATTATAATGTTCTTTATTAATTACATCATTAATTTCCATATGAGCCTTTTTAATATTCATAAATAAATCTGCCCACTGCGTATTCAGACTGAAGTATTGATCAATCTTCCAATTTTCCCATTCTTTATATAGTTTTTCAAACTCTTTATTAAGAGTTTGATATAATTCGTCGGCATTACTTACTGTCGCATAATTCCCTTTTCCTGCTTCTGCAGTATTCTTTAATTGCTGTTGCTCACTATTTTTCACATCAAATCCAATAATATTTACAACTGCATGAGTATTGGATTTATTGAGATTTTTGGCAGCATTAACTGGATCTCCCCCACAAGTCTCTTCTCCATCACTCACAATATATACTACATTTAGGTTTTCATCACCGGTATACTCTTTAAAATCATCATTTACAGACTCTATAGCCAATGCTAACGGCGTCCACCCCTTCGGATCAAACTTAGATAAAGCAGCATTAAATTGTTCCTTATTATAAGGCTGTAATGGGTACATTACCTCCGAAGATCCACAGGATAAACTTTTATCATTTTCATTATTACTTCCTTTATGTCCATAAACCCTTAATATTACATTTGCATTATCCGGAATCTTATCAAGATAGTTGTAAATAGCTTTCTTAGCGGCTTCCATTTTAATTTGACCATTAACTTTACCAGCCATACTACCGCTTGCATCAAGCAAGATCTCCACATTCAGGGATTTATCTTTTGGTTTTATAGAATGTACGTTTCCATTATTTTGTTCTTTAATCACCAATTCAGGGATAATTCCTTCCAGTTTACTTACAGCTTCTTTATAACTTTGCGCCTGTAAATTTAGTAATTGTACATATATTTGTTCTGCACTTAAATCCTTTGGTAAATTCATCAATTCCTGATTAAGTTCATTATTTTCTTCTGATGAGAGTGCTATTTCCTTTGCGTATTTACCTGGTCCTTCTTGAATCATTAATGGGGCATTTGTAGCAAATAACGATTCATATGTATTGGTATCCTCTTTTTTTATTTCTTTTTTGCTAATTTCCTTTTCAACTACTTCACTTTTTGATTCATTAGATTTAGAAGGCATAGTATCTAATTTTGAACACGCAGTTATAAATACACAGAATCCCAGTGTTATTCCTATTACATTAAATAATGCTTTCCCCACTTTAAAACCTCGTTTCTTCCTTCAATGAAAACAGATTCAACGTCTTACTTTTGATTAAAAATTGAAATTTGAATGGTTCTTTCCTTCTTTTCCACGTTTTCTTTAAAAAGTTTAATCGCAAGGTTCCATAAAACTTGCTACAACAATTTTTCAAAACATCGTAACTTTTTTCAAAGTAATTAAACTTTGTTTTAATATCACAATCTCAGTCAAAAATACTATTGAGGAAGCTTTGTCCTTCAAAGCTATAAGAAGCCGACTTGTTATCCCATTTTAATTCGATTTCTAATATTTCTTCTTTATTCAGCACTGTATTTTTAGTACTACGATGTTCAATCCATTTTATTTTTTCTGGTACATCTGAAATGAATAACGCCGTAAAGTAAGCCTTCCTTAATATTGTTGCCAATTGAGCATAACGGTCTCCTATTGATCGACTATCATTCCCATACATCACAAATCTCGCTCCTATATCTCTTGCTAAATCTTTATCAGTAAGAACATACACTTCTACAGGAAATCGTTGTACCTCACGTACCTTATCTTCATTTGATTCCGCGGGCATAAATTGCCCTGTAACGTATGGTAGTTCAAACTTATATACTCCTGAATGTATTTGTTGATATTTTGGTACTTCTTTAGTTATATTAAACATTAAGAATTCCCCTTAGTATTTAAATATAATCCTATTTAGTTTTTTGCTGCCTTCACTAAAATCTCTTTAAATGTAATTCATTTTTTGTTACCTATTACTTTTTATTTTATATATACTGTTCTTTAGCTTAGGCTTCTTGTGTAACCGTACTTTAGTCCCATTAATATCTAAGTCAATTTTTTCTTCCTCTAAAGCCTCAATTTTCTCTTTATGTTCCTTTTCAATTCTATCTCTTTCTTCTTTTCTCTTAGTCGCTTTGGGACCAATTACGAACAGAATTAAGAATATACTCACCATGACAACAAAAGTAGTCACTAGTACCTCTCCCCCTTTGCCAAAACTTCGTACAACAAAATTCCTTTTAATGTATAAGACTTAATTCAGAAATCTAGAGGAGAACGAGTGCTAGTATAATTACACAGAAAAATTATAGAAATTACCTGCACTATTCCTCCTTCTCCTATATAAACAAAGATTATAAATGACGCAGCAAGGCCGGTACTATCAATGTCATTACAAATATAAAAATTGAACTATATCTCAAACTCGAACTCCATTTCCCATATTTCGGATGTTCAAATTTCTTATAAAGCATACCTAGTGCTAAAGATATTAAAAACATTAATACAGCTGTCCCTAAAATTATAGAAGTAATTAAGCCTACCATATTACTCATAAAGGTTTGAAAATCAAAAGAACGTGTTGTCAACATTAACACTGGTAGAATTCTTATTAATAGTATGAGAATAAATGAACCTACTCCAAAATATATAGATCTTTTTTTCCACTTTATATGTTTAAACCATAAAGAAGCCCCAAAAACTAATAATGATATTAAAATTACTACAGAAAGAATAAGGAAAATAACATCAAAAAATGCAGGCACACTCGCATGGACTGCACCATCTATTTTATCTCCCCCATCTTTTATTACATCACTGCCGCCATTAAACAAAGAACCAAACCAGTCTACAATCCAATCGGTCATCCAGGAAATATCGAATGGTAGATCTTCACTTTTTGTTTGTGCAGAAGCAGCTAAGTTATACACCTCCAAATTTTCCTCCCCCTTAATTAAAATTAAACCCTTTACTTTAAGTATATAAATTTCTGTTACCAAAACTAAGAAAATATTAAATCCTAAATGATTAAATAGAAGTTTCATTTGATACATATGTATACTCCCATTATGATAATTATCCGATGCATTTACTTTTGTCCCTATTATGGAATAAATAAAAAAGTACCCATCCAATTGTGATACACATAATAATTGGATAGTGTATAATGATAATAAAGTTATTGAATTTTGATTATTAAAAGCTAAGAGCCTTACTACATTCTACGTAGCAAGGCTCTTTAAAGTTGTTTCAAATTACATCCATCTGTTTATATAATACCTAAAAAATGAATAATTAAGTTGTTTACTTCTTATTGAACTAACGCATCTGTTCGTTTAAGTGTAACTCTTCACAATTACTTGATATTATATAGGTGAATAGAAAGATAAATTAAAATTTAGTTTCGTAGTTGTAAAAGGAGGTTATTTATATTATTCTCTTATAATTTTCCAAAAAGGAGAGTTTATGAAAAAGATTATTGTTTTTGTATTAACGATATTTATATTATTCTCAGGATTCGCAACACAAAGTTATGCGTTGTCAGATTCGCAATCTGCGGCAATACAAGCGTTGCTAGATGATGCCTGTCGTATATCAGGTGTGCCGGGAATGTCAATCTCAATACTTGCTGATGATGAAGTGTTCTACTTTTCTTCAGGGTATGCAGACCGTGAAAAGGGGTTGTCTGCAAGTGAAAATACACTCTATGAGTTAGCCTCGGTCAGTAAAGCTTTTACCGGTATGGGTATTATGCTGTTGGAAGAGCAAGGGCTGCTCTCAATGACTGACCCTGTCCAAAAATATTTACCTTGGTTTACGTTAAAGTATCAAGGGAAACCTGTTGATATGCAAAGTCTTACACTAAATAACTTTCTTCACCATACCAGTGGTCTAACAAATATTAGGCATACTCAAAATATTCCACAAGGCAATACACCGGATATGTTGCAAAAGGCTGTGGAAATGCTCGTGGATGCTGAATTGGCGTTCCCTCCCGGTGAACAGTATAACTATGGAACCGTTAATTATGACGTATTGGGTTTGGTTATTGAGATTGTGTCGCGACAAAGCTATGAAGACTTTATGAAGGAACAGGTATTTCAGCCGTTAGGTCTTCACCAGACATATGTTTATAAAGAAGATGCTCAAGCCACTGGACAGTTGGCACAGGGCTACCGTTCTTCCTTTTTTATGACAACTCCATTTAAAGCTCCGGATTATGCTGGGAATAAACCCGCAGGCTACATCATTTCTAATACAAAAGATATGGCGCGTTGGATGGGCATACAGATGGGTATCGTGCAGGACATACCCGAAATATTTCACACGGTTATCGAAAAATCACATAGGGGTGATATGTCTGTTTCGGCTGTCAACGGTATGTATTATGCGGCAGGCTGGTCCGTAAACGCCGAACAAACGATTATAGAACACACTGGGGGCAATCCAAATTTCAGAACCGAAGTAGCCATACTGCTAAATGAACGAACAGCCGTCTCCTTGCTGAGCAACGGCGCAAATACCAATATAAACATGGTACTAAAAGTTAAAGATATATTAGAAGGCAATCTAACTCAGTCATATGAAATAAGCGGCACACAGCTTTTGGATATCATTTTGTCGTCTATCACAATTATTCTTTGCCTATTGGCCGTTTTGCTATTTCTCTTAGGATTACGCAGAAGGAAAACGAATGAGCGGCAGCCAATGACAAAAAAGAGAATAACCGTAACAGTTATTTTCCTGATCGCTACGATTGCCCTGGGTATACTGTGCTGTGCTTTCGATTGGTCAACAATACTTATTTGGCAAACATATAGTGTTCTTACAGCTTTGATTTCGTCAGCATTATTAACAGCAAGCATTACATGGTTTGTATACACTCACCGATAAAATACCTCGCTCCCAAGATAAGCAGAATGTTAAGTAATTAAATTTCAATTTATCGGTATGCTTAATTTGAAAAACATAAGACACTTCGGTGTCTTTTTTAATATCATCGACAATTTTCCCAGTCAAACCTAATTACTATTGCTTCCACTAACCTGCTCCGTTCGTGGAATAAGGATTTAAAAAAAACTATATTATTTTTTAAATGACTTTATTGTAAATTAAACAACTTTATTATTTCTGCACAGATAGATACTTCATTACACATTCTTCTTTCAATTTTTCTATATAATTGTGAGCAGAATGAAAAACATCAAAAAACTGATTAAGAAAAAGCACTGCCAAAATCTTTAGCAATGCTTTTCTATTAAACGTACCATGATAATGAGCATCTACCTTCTTTTATTCATGAGTACTGTAGGTTCATATATATTTACTTTAATTTCAAGATACGTTCTATTATAAGAGCCTGCCTACATTGACAAAAAATTAGTGGTTCTGAGCAAAAACAATTGCAAGTGACATCGTTTTTGTCCAGAACCTTTATTTTCATCTATTCTTTTTCTGGCCAAATTTTCGCATTTGGTTCTAATAACCACTTGTGTTCTTCCTCCATGATACGATCATTCCATGGGTTATTCTCAAGATGTCGAATCATCCAACAAAAATACATTGCATATCCAGGCGCTGTTGCTTGTGGATGGTCTAGCTCACCTGGAATTGTAATAAAGCTATTATGGATTCTGGTGCAAAAACTTAAGGACAATTGCAATGAATCTATAAATCTTGGACATACTGTTACTATTACTTTAGAAAGGGTGTGTGATTGGTATGGAAAAGGAAAATGTATTCAAATGGAAGCATTATCAGCCTGATATTATTTTGTTAACGGTAAGATGGTACCTACGGTACAACCTTAGTTTTCGTGATTTGGTGGAAATGCTAGAAGAACGGGGTTTATCCATTTCTCATACAACGATTATGCGTTGGGTTCATCAGTATGGTCCGGAATTGGACAAACGAATCCGTCGTCACCTTAAACAAACAAATGACTCTTGGAGAGTCGATGAAACATATATCAAAGTAAAAGGTCAATGGATGTATTTGTACCGTGCTGTTGATTCGAAAGGAAACACAATTGATTTTTCCCTAAACAAAACAAGAGACCAGAAGGCTGCAAAGCGCTTTTTCAAGAAAGCTTTGCGGTCTTTTCATGTTTCAAAACCACGTGTTATAACAGTCGATAAGAACCCGGTTTATCCTATAGCAATTGAACAGTTGAAAAAAGAAAAAAGCATACCTGATGGTATGCAACTTAGACAACAAAAGTACTTGAATAACATAGTAGAACAAGATCATCGCTTTATAAAGAAGCGAGTTCGTTCTATGCTAGGGTTAAAATATTTTGACACAGCTACATCTATTCTTTCGGGAGTAGAAGCCATGCATATGATAAAAAAAGAACAGGTTGATTTACGGGACCAGTCTATTCAAAATCAGAAAGAATTCATCCATCAATTGTTTGGACTTGCAGCATAAAATACGATTCCGTTAGGAATTTATGCACTTTATTATCTTTTATTCTATTTTTGCACCAGAACCAGTTATCTTCCATAACACGCTTGAGAAGTAGAAACCTTCCCAAAAATATAATGTGAGGAAATTTCGTTTATCTTAACACTACCCCTTATACAAGGCATGTTAGAAACTAATAACTCTAACTTAATACCTCATTAACAGTTGCACTGTCCACAATTTGAATAAACTTCTTAACCTTATCGTTCTCATCAAACTCATACAGATGACAAAAATCTGCTATGAACGATTTCCCTGTATCTTTATATGTTCCACTATATTTTCCATAAACGATAACAGTATTGTTATTAAATGTATAAATTTCATCTTTAGCGCTATAGTTATCCCATTCCGTGCCAAGACGTTCATGTACATTTTTCACTACTTCATCTGGACCTATATAAGTACCTGCATATGGAAACCCAGCAGCTTCTGTCCAAGATACATTTTCACCTAAATACGTTTTGAACGCATCCAATTTCCCTTCGCCAGTTAACACATACGTTTCATGTAATAGTTTTTGATATTTATTCATTGCATTAACCCCAAGGCATTTCTTTTGTTACAACTTTTGCACTTAATTCTAATACACCTTTATTTGCATAGCCTGGATATGCTGCATCAAGTTTCGCTACAAAATCTTTTGAAGTTTTACTTTCCTCAGAAGCTTGAACCGCAGTTCTTAGGTAATCCATAGTTGCAGTAAGTGCCTGATTATTTAAAGATTTTTCAATTGATCCATGGCTAGGTACAATTATGTCAGCATTTAATGCTTGTAATACTTTCAAGTTTTCAATCCATGCCTCCATTGCTGCTTTTGAGCTAGTATCCGCTAAGGATACATGTATTTCGTTAAATACATCAATACCACCAATTAATAATTTTAGCTCTTTATTAAATAAGCTAGTTCTGTAATGATCTAAGCCTACTAGTTCAAATGTTAACCCCTGAAAATCAATCGTTTTTTCTTTAAACACTTGAGGTAATACTACGTTGCTTGGTGCGTTTTCTCCTAGGGCGCCTTTCCAAACTTTTAATTTACCTAAGACAGAATGAACAATATGTTCAACAGTAGACTCTGTAGCATACGCTATAGCTTCTGGGTAAGCAGCCTTAATACTTTCTAATCCAAAGTAGTAATCAGGATCCCCATGAATAATAAAGATTTTATCTAAAGATAAGTCGTTTTTTTTCAGATACTCAACAATTTCTTTCGAATCAGATTGAGTGAATTTTGAGTTTATTAAAAATGCATGACCTGCTTTCTCAACTAAGGTTGCAGTGACCATAAAACTTTTTTCGTCTGAACTAAACACCGTCAATTTCACATCTTTTTGATTTGTATCGATTGTTTTAAACATAGAATGTTATTCTCCTTTTGTTAAAGTTATTTACTAGTTAACATATTTTTATCTTGTTCCGACAGAAGCTCCCTCTTCAATTTACCTGAAAATGTGATAGCACCAGCAAATAGGCGAGAGATGAATGTCCGTTGGCTTAAGCAAACATGTTTGCTACTATAGTCAATAGAAAAATTAAAATTGGACTCTTTTTAAAAATAAATTGAAACCGACTGTTATAAAAAGATTTAAGTCCATCCAATTCTAGTCTTTTTTAAAACGTTAAATGTTATATACTGTAACTTAAAATTCATTAATATAAATTTTTAAAACGCGCTTCAATTTTATCTGGCGTCATTACCCCACCACCAATAGGGATAATTTGATTATCCTTTTGTAAAAGTAATGAAGGATAACTATTAACACCAAGCTGTCGCACTTTATTGAAATCGTTTTGGACATCTATTATTGTTTCTTGAGCGTTTAATCGTTCTAGTACTTGTTCAGGGTCCAAACCATGCTCGATTGCAATCTTACGATATGTTTCAGGATCACTCAGACTTTGGCCCTCATAATAAAACGCTTTTTGCATAGCCGAGGTGAATTCTAACAAACGGTCTGGTGCTAATGAGCGTAAAGCTGAAAAGCCAATTGCAGCATCTTTCGAATTCATTTTAAAAGTCCCTTCTTCCACCAATTTTTGATATGAAGGACCAAATTCTGCACCTGTAAGTTGATTAATTCTTTTATTCCCCTCTTCTATATATGAGAAATTTTTTATTGGTAAATCATCTAAAAATAATCCTCCACATAAAACTGTTAACGGCATTTCAGTGTGTTCTTTGTAAAATCCTTTAATACTTTCTGAAAAGCCATAGCACCATCCACAATAGGCGTCCCACACGTATATAAGATTATCTTGTTTCGTCTTCATTTAAATCTCCTACCTTTATTTTTATTAACCAGTCCAGCTATCACTTAAAATTCTCAGCTAATTTTTTGGTTTATATAAGTACTTCTTTTTTATATCTTGTTCTTTTTTGAGTTACCTTACTATATTTTTCAAAACTAACCCTTCCCAAAAAGATTAGTTAAGATTTCTAATGAAAGATAGCGCTGCACATCATTGCTCCAAAATAGAAGATACTAAAATTCGGAATATATCTTGATTTAAATATGTTCGTAACTTTCTACACCGGGCGATAACATGTGGACTACCATCCTTAATTAAATATATAAACCTTATTTTCACTTTAAATAGCCATAAGGTGTAACTAATTCGATTACAACCATTTGTAACTATATTAGTTACAACTATGGTAGAAGTCAATTCTTTTTTAACAAAAACAATAAATTTCTACCCTAACGCTTTTAGAATTCTATTATTAAAAACTGGCTTCTTGTTCTTAAATTTGTTAAAAAGCTTAGTAATTCCCTAAAAACATCACTAGTAAATATGCAACAACAAATTCAAGATAATTTAAAAAACAAATAATATAAGTACCTCTTTCATGGCTTACGGACAGAGTACCCGTTCTAGTACATAGTTTTTTTTCAAAGCATTACATTTTGTTTTTACTTTTAGATAGAAACTACCTGATTAACTAAAACAGGAACTGTCCCACCATGACTTATAATTTTTTATCCCTGTACATTGTGCGGGGATTTTTTTTCATAAAGAAAAGACACCCTAAAGTGCCTTCTTCCAACGTGAACCATCACAATTTCAATAGTAAGTATTGGACTCTCATCCAAATATACTTTTACCATGTTAAATTGTTTGATTCATTGAGGAATAGGGTTCAAATTTGGGTTAGCATCACATCGCTAACATACTAAGGTTTTATGCTACCCAAAAACAATGATTTTTACTCTGGGGATCTCAATTTTACTATTTGGGGATTTATGCTTTTCTTAGCTTGATTGCAGCATGGGGATTTCCTTATTCAATGTATATGGATACCCATAAAAATAAAAAAGCAAAAAAAGAGAGTCGTTATTTACTCTCTTAAACGCTCTACGATTTTTGGCTATTTTTTTCTTCTATTTATAAATTAAATGTTAGTTTTACAAAACACTCAAAATGTTAAACTTACAAAAGCCATTAATATCATGCGCAAATGCTGATATCAATGGCTTTTGGTATAGATATGTAGTAATCATTCTTTTAAATTAAAGGCATAAGCTCAGTTTTACTTTTTACCAGTATTATTCTCTTAAATTTATCTTTCTTGTCCATCTGTTTGATTGGCTTGGAACTCCATTTTTAGCGCAATACTATCCCCTTGGAACACGTTTTGATCTGTTCCGTTGTCTTCAAATATAAACTTTATCCAAAACCAATCCATTTTCCCAGGTTTTAATCCTCCTGTTTCAGTCCACTTAGAATGAAATACTTTTTTGGAGGCAATCTCTGGGCTTTGTGATTTTAGTTCTGCAAGAGTTGTCTCGTATACAGGGCTTTTTGCAGGATCCCAATCCCAAAGAAATTGTACTTTAATATGTTTACCTAAATCTTCTGTAGTGTTATTTTGTTTTAAATCGTTTACAGTATAGTCTATTTTCATCATGATATCTTTAATATCTAATGTACCACTATTTGTTAAATTGAATTTCTTTAATATTTTGTCCCCAGGTTTTAAATTTTCTAAGTTAAGTGAAGTAGTTGGTTGCATAGCTAAATCCAATGTACCTGCAGCAAATGAATTATTTGTCACCACTTGATCGCTAAAATATGCATATGTTCCCCCACCAATTAAAGATAAACCCAGAGCGGCTGAAACCACTCCAACACCTAATTTCTTTTTCAATGACATTTTTTGTTCCTCCCATATCATTTTTATAATCTTTCTCCCTAATCAACCGAAAAGGTCCCCTTAATACAGATATACCATGAATTGTTAAAAAATTATATTAAAAGCAGTAAATTCCTTATTGAGAAAATTATGTTATTATCTATCTTCTGTAAATGAAACGTCCCAAAACTAGAAAAATTGGATTTATAATGATCAAAACCTATGCCAAAAATGAATTAATATTAACTGCCCTTTATAATTAGAATTATTTATTTCTTCAGGAGTATTCTAACACTTCAAAAGGTACGTATACCTTTTGATCTTTTCTAATAATGTTTTCTTTACATCTACTATTGAATAATACCCCGAAGTTCCGTCAAAACTATAAATAACCAAGTCTTCAATTCTCCTGGAGCTGAGCAGTTAGTTTATTCTAGCTGCTCTTTTTCTTTTTATCGTCACCTTTCCATAGCACCTCCATATATTGTATAAAGATATCTCCTCTTAAATTGTTATTGATGCCTCTTTCAAGTCCTAATGCACATCTTAAAAAGAGCATTTTTGAAAAGTGCTATTTTTACTTTGCAAGCCAATGAACCTATAATGAAGTGAGATTTTAACTTATGAATAATTTATGGAATCCTTTCCAATAATACGAATAGGTTGGTAACAGCCTATCTGTATCCATAATGAATCTCTGATTTTCTTGAATTCTCCCTGAGCAAGGTAGCTATTTTTTAGCTACCTTATTGTATGAACTGCAAATATATGCACATACTATTAACGGAATGCTTGAATCATTGTCATTGAAAATGTTCAGCACTTCCGCTCCTTAAGAGAACAGTCTACGCAACTGTTCTCTTTCTTATTTTGTTTTTTTATAAAATCACAAGGCATAATTAACTCCTCAACGATTAATAGCATTGCAACATTCTCAACGTTTTCTCAATATTTTCTCAATATTTTTCATGGACAATAGCACACTTTCCTAGCAGTTTTAATATCTTAATATGAAATACTGCAAGGAGGTGTTGAAAAATTAAACGTTTATGCATTTGGTTGGACTGCACTATTACCACCAATTGCCGTTATGCATATAATTGAAAAAGTAGTCCATTTCTAAATTTATAATGAGGCTAAACTGAATATTATTTAAATGTTGATATAAGACACTTCACTACACTAAAAATATACCCAGAAGTACTTTCCTCCTCATATGGTTAAAAGTACAACAGATAGGCTCTTATGCTATTACACATAAGAGCCTATCTGACTAGTATTATAAACAACTAGTTATATAAGATTCGTTCATACTAAATAAAAGGTATCTCTACAATTATTCTGGGAAAATGAAGCTAGAGTTCCCTTCACTATTAGCGGAATCCTCTTTCGGGAATGTAATAGTAGATCCTTCATTTCCTTTATTTATTTCTTCTTCCTCAGGAAATACAATGGAAGAATCATTACTTAAGTTTGGTAAAAATCCAGGTTTAGATAAAATTGCTTTCAGGATAATGGGACACCACGGTCTTGCACGTCAGCGATAGCAGACATGGACTTCGCCTTCGATAGCAAGAATCCTACTAACGTTAGTCAACTTGCCTCTTTAGGGATAGGAGTTTCAATTTAAATAATGCGTTCTGAGACACTACTCTTCTTCTAAAATAGCGTAATAATATTCATCCCACCATTCATTCCCATGTGGTATACACTTCCTGAAATAGCCTTCTCTTCTCATTCCAATCTTCTCCATCACTCGATATGATGGGATATTTTGTGGCTGACATGTAGCTATTATCCTATGTAATTTCATTTCCTTAAAGCCATATTTTAATGTAGCTTGTGCTGCTTCAGAAGCATATCCTTTATTGAAGTATTTTGAATTGAACACCCAACCAATCTCATAAGTATGCTCACCAAAATATTGATGAAAAACTATATGACCAATCAGGATATCTTCATCTATTAATACCACAGGAAAGTTCTTAGCGTTTTTACCAATGTTTTCATTCACAAAGTTCCTTGTATCTTCTTCAGTAAAAACCCCTTCAGGTATGTATTTCATAACATTGATATCTGATGTATACTCATGGACAGCTTGCCAATCCGTGAACTCAAATTTCCGTATTAATAATCTTTCTGCTTTTACAAGCATATACTTTTTCCCCCTCAAAAAATTGTAATTATATTTTAAATCCACATATAACCCTTAAAACAAAAAGAACCTGTAGGAATCTCTACAAGTTCTTTTTAGTTTAAGATGAATATACGGGGCAAACAAACTATCTTACAGATTCATCATAGAAACTACAGGGGTAACGCTTTGATAAATACATTATATAACAAATATTAACATCCATAGATTTTAATTTTGAAAATTATGTGAATTAAGAAAAGCTGACGGTATCATTATATTTCATTCTGCAACTTATTTAGAAGAGTTATGTACATTTCGAAGAAGTTCTTCAATAAGTTTTGTTTTTTCATTTACCTTTGTGGCATATGTGAAATCACCATAACAATATGGATACTACAAATCATATTGTAGTAAGGCTCTTTAAAGTTGTTTAATTTCTAACCTTTTAAATGAGTTTGTAGACAAATATAAATAATAAATTTGTCTAAATCTTGTTCAACTAAAGCTCCCCTTAGTTGAAGTGTAATTCTTCACAAATTATTGAGATTCTTCTTCTAGAAAATTAAAATCACCATCAATAAGATCCTGTAAATACTCATCAAAGCTGTTTGCAATCACTTCATATTCATCAGGATCGTGCAAAAAACGAACTATTTGACCACATACACCTTCATCAGAAGGGTTAAAATCAATATAGAGTCTTGATGTTCCACCATTGTTCATACAGTCTGAAAAATGAATATAAGTGCCAGGGAGAAGTCCTTTTGGATTTATCTTAGAATCAACAGCATCCTTGTCATCTTGGTATTCTAAAAGATAGGAGACGTCTTCTTCTTCGTAAAAGATTATGAAAATAACACTCAAAAATCAATTCTTGGATTCAGCACTCAATCATTAGAAGAGGCTATTTTATAATAATCATCCCCCAAAAAAGAAACGAACAAAAATGTTCGTTTCTTTTTCATGGTGTTCAATGCTCAAGAAAACTTATAACTGCATAAATATATAGAACGACTAGAGCAAAGGCACATATTCCCATGATTATAATCGCTAGTGCGCTTTTCTCTTGTCTAAACCCTATAATTCCAAGAATAAATGCACTCAACATTGTTACCTTAAGCATTTTAGAAATGTTGGGAATTGAATATTCACTCAACCAGGTAGAGAAACTTACAATTGCGAAAAAAGAGAACAAAGTTAGAATAATAGATAATATATTAATGTGCTTCCCATACTTCAAGCGCATTTCGCTACCACCTTTTCTTTTTATTAGTGAATAATAGGTAGGTGACCATATTTTTATTTTATTCTAAACTTTCTTGAAAATCTACATCAAAAAGATAACCCCGTTCTAAATTTAGGACGGGGTTAAAAATATAGTTGTTTAATTTTTAAAGTAAAATATTTACTACACTAAAAAATATAATAATAAAGTCATTTGAAAATCTAAATTTTATTCAACATTAGCTACCGTTTTTTGAAAAGAAAAAATATTACTTTTAAAAAAAGTGATAACATATATTTCTTTCTCTTTGTTCAATTTAACCTTATTTTTCTAACAATAAGGCTATAGTTTGACTTCCTCCGTTCCCAGTTTCACCAGAAACATCATCGTAAATTTCTTTTACAGTAAACCCTACAGCGGTTACCTCTTTGATGAATAATTCTTTTGTGAAGAATTGATACCAAATGTTGTAAGTTTCTATTTTGTCAGCGGTTACCACTGTTGTTTGTTCTAATGTTACTCTATCAGGATATTGAAGATTTCTACCGATAGCTACATAGCAATCCTTTGACCAGAAACCACCATTTTCATTAATACTCCAATATTGTTCTTCCTTGAACTGATCAAATTTTTTTTGAGAGAAAACATCCAATAACAACTTTCCACCATTCTTCAGACTGTTCCAAATGTTAAAAAGTAATTTAATACGATTTTCAGGCGCAAGAGCACCATAGTCACAATATATCAATAGGGCCAAGTCATAGATATTTGAATCATTTAATTCCAAATAATTTTCATAGCGATATCCAATATCATAATCTAACTTTTTTGCTTGTTCTTTAGCATAACGAATTGAGTTTTCAGAGAAGTCTATCCCTGTTACCGTATAACCTTTTCTAGCTAATCGCTCACTATAAAGACCTGGACCACAACCTAAGTCTAGTACTTTTTGATAAGATTTTTTGGGAGCTATTTGTTGGATAAAATCAATAGATTTATCAATAAACTTAAAACTCCTACTAGCTCCTTCAGTATCAGGGCTTAAATGAGCTTCTAATAATTTTTTAGCAATATAAGAATCTTGCCAAAAAACATTATCAGTTTGTTCGAATCGTGAAGGTACCTGCAATTGGTTTAATAAATTATTCATAAAAACTTCCTCCTAAAAATTTTTAAACACAAAAAACCGCAGAGCTTTACTCTGCGGTTAAAAAAGAGAATAAGTCCGTAGAGTAAAAAATCAAATGGGCATACCGAATAAACACATAAAAATGCGTATTTCAGTTTGCTTCAAATTGATTTATTTACTCTTTTCCAGTCATAACAAAGTTCGCGAAAATCAAACTTCTGCTATGCCGAACTTCTTCACCTATCCTTTTAGTGTTTGTATAAATATAACAGACAATAAACTACGAGGTCAACTACTAGTTTAACCCATTATTCAAGGATATGACCCGATTGTTGAATAGAATGACTTGCATTTTTTAACAACTTTATTTTAATTTAAACAACTTTTTTGTCACTTTTTAACAACTACTAAATAGAGGCTACTAGTTAATTTATGTAAGAAGAGGTGTGATAATGTATGAATCTATCATTGGCCTGAAAGTTAAGAAAGTTTTGCTTTTCACTTTAGCTAATACATTTGCTTTTGTAGTATCCAAAAATGCATAATACAACTCGCCACCTGTGTATTCAGATTGAAATGAAACTTTCTTCTTTTCTTTCTCATCTCCATCCCCAGGAGCAGATTGCGTCGGTCCACCTGGTGGTGTCAATTCTTTCTTCGCATTTGGAGTTATATAAGCTTCAACATTCGTAAGATAGGATTCTCCTTTACCGGTGTCATATGTCCGGAAAGCTTTAAGAAATCGTTCTGCAGCTTCCTTTACTTGTTGTTGATTGTTACTCTTTAGAGCTGATAACTCCTTTTTCGTATCATTGTATTGTGCCTCCACCTTTTCCACTTTTTTCGTTAATTTTATATTATCAGTTTTAAGTTTCTCATTATCAGATTGATATTTTATTAAAAATCCTACGCTAGCTATTAATAAAATTGCTATTATAATGGTAATTTTATTCATCATTTACCTCCTTTTCGCAGTTTCATAAGTTGCTAGGTGTTACATGCATTATTATCTAACTACACGACCATATCCATTATTTTTACCCTTATAAAGTAGTTGGCGAAGAATTTCCTGATCAAAAAACATTTGAATCCTATAATAATGAGAATTTTTCAACTATCGAAGATTGGCGTCGCAATAATGTAAATGAACTCGTAAAAGGTTTAAATACTGCTATAAAACAAGAAAAATCATACGTAAAATTTGGCATTAGTCCATTTGGCGTATGGCGAAATATAGCTGACGATCCAACTGGCTCTAATACAACCGCAGGTCAAAGGAACTACGATGACCTTTATGCTGACACACGTGAGTGGATACAAAAAGGGTACATTGACTACATTACACCTCAAATATATTGGAATATAGGTTTCACACCTGCTGCATATGACATATTAGTAGATTGGTGGGTAAAAGAAACAAATAACAAACCGATTCACCTATACATCGGTCAAGCGGCTTATAAAATAAATAACAACTCTGTCTCTGCTTGGTCTGATCCAGAAGAATATCCAAAGCAAATGGCTTTAAACCATCAATATCCACAAATAAAAGGTAGTATGCATTTCAGTTTAAAAGATATAAATAACAATCCACTTGGAATTAAAGATAGACTCTCAAAAGACATATATAAACACCCTGCATTAATTCCACCTATGCCTTGGCTTGATCATGATCCACCAAAACAACCTACTTTAAAAGGTGCCATTCCAAGAGATGAAGGTATTGCTTTAGGCATAATTGATGATAGAGATAATGACTCTGCTTATTATGCGATATACCGTGTGAATGGAAAGAATGTAGTTGATATTCAAGATCCGAAGAATTTACTTACTACTGTAAGGAAGACACAATGGGCAGAAATTTTTGTGGATAAAACAGCTTTATCTGAGGAGACTTATACGTATGTGGTGACAGCTTTAGATCGACTTCATAATGAGAGTATTTCTTCTAGTAAAGCAACTATTAAAGCAAAATAATAATAGAATCCCTTATATTAAAAAAACCGCCTTAAAGCCGAAACATTCAACTTTTAAGGCGGTTTTTTCTATTTGTTCTTAAACTTCTCTGTCGCTGCTCTCATCTTCACATTCAAATCATGATCAATGGAGTCACGAATATCACGCTCTACTACTTCCATTTCCTTTTGGAAATTTTGCAAGTATATTTTTAGTTCTTCTTCTTTTTCAGGACGTTGTGATGGTGGTAATTGTACCACTAATGATAACATCGCTGTTAAATCTTTCATTAAGAACGTTTCAAGTTTATGTTGTTGTTCAAACATGCGTTGTTCTTGATAGTACGGAAGTGCATTTAATACTGAAATTGTAATGTCATCAACCGTTCTTTGTAGTGAAGGATTAATCGAGCGTTTATATGCTTGAATTGTATTTAACGCATCTGGATATCGATCATAGAAATACAATTTATAAAACGATAAGTCTGTCGGTTTAACAGTTTGCTGTGATTCTTGTCTCAAGAAATCTTTCACTTTCATTGTTGCAATATCAATATCTTCATTCGTAAGCTTTTTCGTTGTTTTTGCCATCACATGCACTTTTTTCTGCTTTTCTTTCGGTAACATTGAGAAAACTTGCTCTCTCGTACGTTGGCCCGATGAACAGAAAAGTGTATTTAATGTATTTTGTTCTTTTTTCCCTTCTGTACGAATCCAGCGATAAAAGAGTGGGTGCTGCGTAAATTCTTGTAAAAACGGTGTTGATTTGTTCGATAATTTTTCAATAGAATCTTGCGCTCTCTTATATGGTTTCGTCCATGAAAAATAAAGTTTACGTCCGAAGTATACAACTAAAACAACGACAGTAAATGCGATTAAAAGTAATGACCCTAATAGTAATAATACTCCTTGAATGAAACTCATTTTTTCACCTCCTCAAATAATCTGTTATTTCCTTGGACGCTGAATGAGTTTCTGCTTCATCTCATCATTAAATGTGTCAAGTTCAATTACAAACTTCTTACTAGACTCAATAATACGCTCTGACGATTTCTCAGATGCTTCAATAGCAGCGAATACATTTTGGAATGATTCACGTAATTTATCCATGCTAATTGCAGGATTTTCTAGGAGTTTTGTTGTTTCTTCTGTATTTTGTTTTAATGCTTGAGAATTGCTTAATACCATTGATTCAATCGCTTCATTTGTCGCATTAACTGCATCAATTGTTTTACGTTGATTTGTTAATGCGAGCTGAATTGCAGCTGAAACCGTTATAACGTTTTGCGTCATCGTAATTGCATTACGAATTGCCTCTGATAGCTTTTCATTATTTTTCTTAATGATGTCTACAGATGCGATAGATTGTAATAATACACTTTTTGCTTGTTGCATATTACGAGTACGCACAAGTATCTTTTCTAATGCATCATTTATTAACGGAATATCCCTTTGACGTTCTGGATTTTGTTTCTCAGCTTCAAGCATACCAGCAAGTTTTCTTCCTAAGTATACTTGTTTATCAAGAGCGTGAATTTTATCGTGTGATTGCTCTTTTAACATTTCAAGACCAACCGTATCCTCTTGCAAGTTATCACGGCCAATGAGAAGTGATCTTATAATCTCCTCGATTTGCTTATCTATAGATTGATATTTATGCACGTAATTTTCAAGCGGATTTTTCTTAAACACTTTAAACATAAGTTTCTTCATACCAGTTGCTTTTAATGAGTTTGGATCAAGTTCTGATACCACTTTTCGTAATTCTAACAATGTATTTGGAATTTCTTCATTCTTTCCATTCATCATCGCTGTCACAGGACGTTTTAAAGCTGATAACGTTTGTCCTGCCGCTTGCTGCTCTTTATCCCCTAAGTCTCCTAGCTGCGACAATACTTTTGATAAATCTGTATTTTGCTCGCTATTTAACTTTTGTACATAAAGATCTGCTTCTTTATTCAGTTCTTCAAGCTCTGCATCTTTTATTACTGTATCCACTACTACTTCTACATTATTATCTTTCACAATCGATACAGGTTCTTTTTTCTCGAGTTCAGTCAACAAAATCGCTCCTTTATTTATATGTGCGAATTTATGTGCACTATATTTCATCTAATATATCGTATTTCATATACATTTTTGCTTGCTTGAAATCGATTTTTCAAGAAATACCTGCTTATGCAGTCATTCCCTGTTTCATAGTATAAGTATACCTGTTCTCGTCATTATTTTCCTCAGACTTAAGACCTAGAGAACAACATGCTGAAGACGGATTCTTCACAGCTTACCTTACTTATCACCACTGACTATTAATTTGAAATTCCATTTAGTTACCTTCTTAAATTCATACAATGCTCTATCTTTTGACATATACTATCTTTCAATGTGATAATTATATTAGGTCCACTTCTAATTATTCTTCCGCGCAACAAATGCTCCCTTTTGAAAAGCTAATAACACGGTTTCAAACGTAACGTCTTCTTCAATCATCTTTATAAATCCAGCTAATTCCCCCGCATGAGAAGTTGCATTATCAATTACAAGAAAACCTTTTGGCTCTAAAATACGTTTTATATGTTCCCACCACCACATGTATTGCGTGCGCTCTGAATCTAGGAAAATAAAATCAAATGAACGATCTACTTGCGAATCTAAAAATGCCCCAGCCTCTTGATTATGAATATCGATTCTCTGTGTAAGATTTGCCCTTTCAAAATTTCCAAGTGCCTCTCCAACCCGTTCTGAAGAAAGTTCTACAGTTATAACATTTCCATTTGTTTCTTCTACCGCATTTGCTAGCCACAATGTAGAATAGCCATTTGAAGTTCCAATTTCTAAAATTTTTTTTGCATTGCACCCCTTTACTAATACTGATAAAAACTGCCCCATTTCACGAGAAATATTTCTTAATTTTTCTTCTCTTTTTTCTTTATGTCGATCATGCTCTTCTCCATATTGTTCAAGTTGCAATAATAATGAATCTAGAGTATTCATTTTCTCCATCGCCTTTCCAAGCAATATGATGAAAAAGTACATGATGCCCGTCTACTTTTCATTATATGCGAAATGCACACCTTTTTCCTGTTATACGACAAAGAATTAAAATTTTTTATAGCATATTGTTTCGTTTTTTGGTAAAGTTAATTTCTACGTGCAATTATTTAATTCACATTATTTTACAATCAGTTTTCAATTATAAGATAATCTAAACCCCATTTAAATGAATCGGTATTTCTAATTCAACTAAGCGCCCTTTTCGGACGCATTTTCTTTTGTTTATATATTTCTGTAAGAAAGGATGCTTACACATGAACGTGATTAACTTAGATGCTGCTAGAAGACGTAAACAGCATAAAAAACTAATGATAACTATACCGATTATTAAACGCATTTATGAAGAAGACGGGGAAATTAAATTCGAGGTAGCCGGCGAAAAAGATGTACCTCTTGAAATGTTAGAAAAATAAAAAAAAGACGCACTTCTAAAGAAATGCGTCTTTTTTTATACTGTTACATTTAAGTGCATAAGTTTTTCAGGATTAACCATCATATAAATGTTTGAAATTTTCTCATCCTCAAATATGAATGAAAGTACATACGTCACTTTATTATTTATTGTAACTATAACGCCTGGTGCACCATTTACTATTTTGAAATCAACACTATACTTTTCTGGCAATCGTTTTGCAATTCCAAAGAACAAACGTATAATTTTATCTGCAGAATAAATCGGATTAATTGCAGTTGTAACTTTACCACCACCATCTGCTTTAAATATCGCATCTGTTTTTAATACCTCTAACATGCCTTGCGTATCCCCACACTGTAATGATGATACAAACTTTTCCACATAGGCAGCCATTTTCTTCGTACTTAATGTTGATTGCTTCGGCTTATCTAAAATACTTTTTCGTGCGCGTTGAAAGATCTTCCGGCAATTCACACTACTTTTATCAACAATTGAAGCTATTTCCTCGTAGTCATAACTGAAAACCTCTCTTAATATGAAAACAACCCTTTCTACCTCAGACAATTGTTGTAAAAGTAATAAATATGCCGTAGAAATTGATTCTTTCATTACAAATGACTCTGCTGGCTCATCAGACTCTTCCACAAATGGCTCTGGTAACCACATCCCTACATATACATTACGTTTATGCGCTACCGAACGTAATGTATCAATTGAACGATTTGTCGCCATTTTACACAAATATGCTTTCATATTTTCTATAGATTGAACATCCTCTATATTATTTACCGCGATAAATACGTCATGAACGATATCTTCAGCGTCCATAACACTCCCAAGGATTCTATATGCTAATGAAAATAATAATGGTTGATACGCTTCATATAATTGCTCCGTTTCCATGATGAACTGCCTCACTTTCTAATTGCTTTACAATGTGTAACGCTGCACGTTTCCCGCTTGCTACCGCAGCATCAGCTAATATTTCATCATGCCCAGCCCAATCTCCTGCAACGTAAACACCTGGCATTTCAGGTATATTAGGGCCTGGTTTTTCAACACGGTCAATATGAGGAAAATCATGTACTACCGTAATTTTCGGTAAATATTGCTGTGCAACAGCTTCTCTTTTCCAATTCGGATGTAACAATTCCATCATATTTTCTAACTGTTCTTTCTCTTCTTGAATATGATTCAGTTCTAGTACAGGGTTATGGTATTTAATTAGACTCACTACAATTGATCCATCTTCACTTAATTTAGCTGCTCTCGATTGATTCGTGAAAAATATAGGTTGATCTAATCCCAATGCAAAATGATGCAAAGGATTCGGTAATTGTTTTAAACCAATATCTAACGCTGCCACGGTCACTTGTATAGATTGTTCACTCCATTTTTGCAAACTTGTTCCTTCTGTACCTTTTATAATTTTACATGCCTCTTTCGGTGGAGTTGTTACAATAACTGCCCCTGCTTCAAATACTTCATCGTCAAAACAATGTATTCTGTGTTTTCCTTCACAATGCTCTATTTTTAAAACATGCTTTTTAGCCAGAAATTGTACACCACTAGTATTCGCTATTCCTCTTAAATTTGTTATTATCGTCTCCCAACCACCATCTACATAAAGTACTCCTTCTTTCATAGAAAGCTGTATTTGCTTTAGTACGGAAGATGCTAATTGTATTGTAGGAGCATACGTATATGTTGTTGTTCGGCATAATGCATAAAATATATTTCGAACCATTGGATCTTTAATTTCATTTTCTGCCCATGTAGTTAGGCTTATTTTCGGAACTTTTTCTACATCTAAGTTTCCTAAATGAATCATAAGACGAGCGAACTGTACTTTTGCAGACCATGAAAGTAACGGTGTTGATAAAATAGAGCGAAAATCTGTTGGAATGGTATAAATATCCCCTTTCCATATTCCATGTGCTTTTGTAGATGGGATTCCACCTGGAAGATTTACTCCTAGCTCATTAAAAGTTATAAACGCTTCTCCACCTCTATATAAAGCATGTGCACCAAGATTCATACAAATGCCGTTTTTATTTATAGTCATCCCTCGACCACCGAAGTGACTGGACTTTTCTAATATAATAACTTTCCTTCCAGCTTTCGCTAAATATATAGATGCTGTTAATCCAGCAAGCCCACCACCAACAATTGCTACATCAAAATGTTTCATAATAAAATCCCTCCTTATCCGTTCTACATACAAGACGAACGATTAAGGAGGGATGTGACATGAAAATATATTTTTACTTATCTATTTTATTTCATTATTTTTTTATTCTGTCATATTGCATACGAAATAACTCAATTGCAAATGGAATATCCTCTTCACTCTTTATATAATAACTTATCCATCCTGATTCAGGTAATACGTGATGTGGTTTCACCAATCCTTGGCTCACTAATTCATCCCGCTTTACCTTTGGAAATGGTAAATCAACTAACTTATCGCCATGCAAATGACCAAGTTCTTTCTTACCATAATTTATTTCAATACCACCAAATCGATGCGGTTTTTCAGAAACACCTGCCCAGCCAAGTACTTCATTTCTAATCATTTCACTAAATGACATGAACCTTCACCCCTTTTTAATGATTGATGTAATATTAAATTAACATGTTCATTACTTTTTTCCATCAATCCAAAGTATGAATGGATATACGAATATAGTTTAATCTCAATATCTTTATTTTTTTACACCCTTAAAACAATTTCAAAGGGTATTTATTCTATTATATAGAATTATTATTAAAAATAAATTTAAGGGATGGATATATATGAGCAAGGTATTATTACAAAAGGCAAATTATCTACGATCTGATGAATTAAAGCTTTTGAAAAAAGCTATACATTTTGCAGAGCAAGCACATGATGGACAATACCGTCAAACTGGAGAACCATATATTATTCACCCTTTCGCGATTACAGAAATACTGCTAAATTATAAAGCTGACATTACAACATTGATTGCTGCTTTATTACACGATGTTGTAGAAGATACCGAATACTCTCTAGAAGAAATTGAATCACATTTTGGTGCGACTATTCAATATATTGTAAATGGATTAACAAAAGGAAAAAAACTACAAGATCAAAACAAAGTATTATACGAAGCAATTAATTTTAAAAAATTACTAGTATCCTCTCAACAAGATATACGTGTTGGCATTATTAAAGTTATAGATCGCCTTCACAATATAAAAACATTGAGTGTTAAAAAACCCGCAAAACAAGTAGCTTATGCGAATGAAACATTAACACTATTTGCGCCACTTGCAAAGCGATTAGGGTTATATACAATCCAGCATGAATTAGAAAATCTTGCTTTTCAATATCTACATAAAGAAAGATATACTGAAGTACATAAATTTTTAACCGAATATGTGCCACACCTTCAAAAAAATATAACTCATTTAAGAAAAGGGATACATTCTTTTTCTAATACAAACCTTTTATTTGAAATAAACTATGAGTTTCCCCCAGTATATACTGCATACTCACAATTACAAGAAATACAAAATGTATCAGATATTTCACAAATTTGTATTACAACTACAAGTGTACTAGATTGCTATAAAATTCTTGGAATAATACATCAATTATATAAACCGACTATAAACTATTTCGAGGATAATATAGCACTTGAAAATAGCCATTTTAATAACAACTTAAAAACTAAAGTCAATATGAATGATGCTGAACAAACAATTATCATTCAAACACAAATAGCAAAAACGTTGAAAGATAACGGTATTTTTTCTTTATTGAATGATAGAACTGCAAATATTCAAGCAATATCTTATAAAATAATGGATGATACAATTGTGAATAACAATTTATTAACTACAGATCCAATCACTTTCCGTAGTTTAGTATCGTATGAACTATTTGAAAATACTATTACAGCTTATACTACAGATTTACAACCAGTTTATTTACCTGATGGTGCTACAATCATTGATTTTTCTTTCTCTGCATTTCCAAAAATTGCACATAGCATGAAAAAAGTAAAAGTAAATGGGATGCCTGTTCCACTTAAAACAAAGGTATCTCATTTTGACGTCATCGAAATCCATTTCGATTTAAAACAAAGCTTGGAATTAGAGTGGCTAAATTACGCCAATACTGCTAAAGCACAATTAATGATTCATCAAAAACTATCTTAAATAAAAGGCCAATTCCTTTCTATAAGGCATTGGTCTTTTCATATAACGTAACCATTAAAATATACGAAATAAATTTCAATATTTTTACTCCTAACCTAACATCAATAATTCCGACTTTCATTAGTTCGCTCTAATTTTTATCCGTATTTACATTATGAGAAATAAGAAGCACAACCTATATTCTTTATAAAACAGGTGAATTTATTATGATACAGACAAATGCACATAACTAACACTAGGCACATATCCTAAAGTTGTATCCATACTTACCTATAGAAAGGCAGGTAATACGATTGACTTCTACTATTGACTACACCTCTCCTTCAACGAACTTCACTCATGATTTAAGTAAAAGTAATTTTTTTAAGAAAGATGCCCAAAATTATATAAATGTACTTGGCATAAAACAATTAAACACTTTAGAAAATACTTCTTTATTAGATATTTATTTAAGTACAGGCAACGTTGTAGAACCACATATTCATCAAAATGCAGCTGAACTTGTTTACTGTATTTCAGGATCTGCTGTTGTTTCTTTACTTAATCCATTTACGAATCAAATATTAAACTTACCGATAAAACCAGGGCAAGTTGCCAACATTCCACAAGCGTGGTGGCATTATGAAATTGCTTCAGCAGATAATACTCATTTATTAGCTATATTCGACGCCCCAACCCCAGAAGTTATTTTTGGTTCTGATATTTTAAGATTAACTCCCGCTAATATGATGGCTCATACTTATTGCCTCAATGAACAACAATGGAAACAAGCAGTATCCCCAATTCAATCCACTACAGTAATTGGTCCTCCCGGAAACTGTAATCAAAACCGCGACATGATAGATCAGTCAACTCAGCCCCCTACTCAACAACAAAATCTATATTACCAAGATTCTTATTACTTCCCTCTATACTGGGGGTATTAATTAGTATCATTTTAATAGAACCACCATTTATCTCCTCGGAAAATATCGAGGAGATTTTTTATCGTAACAATTAATAGAGTACATACATATAATATTTATATATTTAATTGGAGGTGATAGTACTATGAGTAATTATAACTATCGAAAAAACTACTCTAATAATAAAAATAGTAGCTCTTCAGCATCCTCTCAATCTTCGAACTCTCAATCTTCCGATTCCCAGTCACAAAGAGATTTAGCCGAGCAAGGCTATGTAAAGAAAAAAGGATGTAACTGCAATAAAAATAAATAAGATCTTTTTTAGCTATACAAAAAGGAATACTCTTAAAAAGAGTATTCCTTTTTTCAATGCTCACAATTTAAGACGCGATGCTTAGACGAATGTTATCCCTGCACTTGCGAATCCTGTAATAGCAGTAGCTATATCAAAACCTGGTGTAGTTGATGAAACAACAAGTAATATCTTATCTTGTGGAGCGACCGCAATTGCTTGTGCGCTAATACCACTCGAAGTAGCACCGATAGCAATAAGACCACTAAATGCTGGTGTTAATAGTAACGGTGTACCTACTGGCGTGAAAGTATTACTTGCTGCTGGTGCGCTGTACAACTGCATTTGAATTTGTATGCTTCCTAATGCTAAAGCAACCGCTACAGTTACACTAAAGAATCCTGCTAACGAAGTAATTGTACCTGCGCGAGGAGCTACAAATGCGAAATCAAATACTGGAGGTACAGGACCTATAGTAATTGGGCCACCAGGTGGGACAATTACAGGGAAGAATGAACTTCCAAATCCAAGAAGTGCTCCTGTGTTTGCTAATCCACCTAAAACAGTTGCTAATGCTACTGGTCCACCTGATGCATACGGAATAACAGCTCCGCCTCCTGTTGCACCAGTTGCTCCTGTTAGGCCTGTTGGACCTGTTGGGCCTGTTGGACCTGTTGGACCTGTTGGACCTGTTGGGCCTGTTGGGCCTGTTGGACCTGTTGCTCCTGTTGCTCCTGTTGCTCCTGTTGCTCCTGTTGCTCCTGTTGCTCCTGTTGCTCCTGTTGCTCCTGT